>CALLZZ010000130.1 GCA_937858235.1 uncultured Clostridia bacterium | reverse complement strand
AGTCTGAAGATGATGATTGGTTTTATGATTTTTCATTTTTAACTAATGATGAATGCTCCAATGATGAAGATCACTATTGGTTTGCTGTGGGTGATATACTTAAATTCAACGAATTAACCGATGTGGTTATTTACTTGCAGCAAAAGGTTGTTCCATATTTGCTAAAATCAGCACAGGATTCAGGTAAAGAATATGACACAGAAAAGGGTACCTTTGCAACGGATACATTGAGTAAATTATGGAAAGCCGTTCATAGTGACGGTACGATTAGCTATTATCTTGAAAAAAGCAACGAGCTTGATAAGGTACTCAATATTTTCATACGGGTAAATAGCGGAGGAACACAGCTTAGTTATTCTGATTTACTGCTGTCTATTGCGTCAGCACAATGGGACCAGCTGGATGCCCGGGATGAAATCCATCAGGCGGTTGATGACTTGAATCGCATCGGACGAGGATTTAATGTCAACAAAGATTTTATCCTTAAAGCCTGCTTAGTACTCTGCGATTTTCCGGATATCGCTTTTAAGATTGATAATTTTAATCATACCAATATGATGAAAATTCAGCGTGAGTGGGAAAACATCATAACAGCCCTCAGGGAGGCAGTCACTTTAGTTGCCCGCTTGGGCTTCAATAGAGATAATATAACATCCAATAATTTATTTATCCCTATAGCCTATTACATAAAACATATGGGATTACCCACAAATTTTGCTGCATCCCCTAAAAATGCGGAGAATGTACGGAAAATTAAGAAATGGTTTGTCAGTGCCATGTTGAAGCGTGTCTTTAGCTCCCAGCCTGATGGTGTCCTTCGCCCTATTCGGGAAATTATTCAAAAAAATGACAAAGCTGACTTTCCTTTTGAGAAAATTGTTGACAGATTTAAGGGTACAAACAGAACCCATGAGTTTACGGATGCAGATATTGAAAACCTGCTGTTCCAAAAATTTGGACAAGGGGATACTTTGGTTGTAATGTCCATTCTCTACCCTTGGGCAGACATGAACAATTTGTTCCATGTTGATCATATATTCCCCAAAGCAGAATTTACGGAAAGGAAATTACGCCGAAGAGGAATTGTTGATATAACCGATTTTATTAGCAATTTTAACTATATTGGTAATCTTCAACTTCTCGAAGGACTTGATAACACTTCAAAAAAGGATAAGGATTATAAAGAGTGGTTTGAAACAAATTTACCCACAGCAGAAGCCAAACGAGAGTACTGTCAAAGGCATTTAATTCCTTCTGACATTGATCTTTCATTTACAAACTTCCCGGAATTTTTTGAAGCTCGAGAAGCTCTGATTATTGAAAAGCTAAAAAAAGAATTGCAATAACTGTGAGGTGAATACCAATGCCTTTTACAATCGTCCGACAGGACATCACAAAGATAAAAACCGATGCAATCGTTAATGCCGCAAATACGGAACTTAAAATGGGCGGCGGTGTTTGCGGTGCAATATTTCAAGCGGCTGGGAAAAACGAACTACAGGAAGCATGCAATGGGCTTTCTCCTATAAAAACAGGTGAAGCTGTAATTACACCGGGCTTTGCTTTACCGGCAAGCTACATTATTCATGTTGCAGGACCGGTCTATAATCCTTCATGCCCTAAGGAAAGCGAGAAACTTCTTCGCTCAGCTTATCTAAACTCTCTTATTCTTGCCAAAGACTATAAGTGCAAAAGCATAGCTTTTCCCCTTATTTCAAGTGGCATTTATGGATATCCGAAGGATGAAGCGCTCAAGGTAGCGACTACTGCAATCAAGGATTTTCTTGGCAATCATGACATGGATATCTATCTGGCCGTATTCGATAAAGATGCATTTATGGTCAGCGAGAAGCTGCTGGGAGAAGTTGCAAGCTATATTGATGACAACTATCTCAAAAAGCATAAACTATCCCGGCGAGAGCTGCTTGATATTGAGCAAAGATCCTTAGCTGATACCATTCATATAGAATATGACTCACCAATGCCGCAAATTTCAGAGGAGGTACTTAAGGCCCCATCAGGCATTGATGACTTAATAGATAATCTCGATGAGCCCTTTTCGACAACTCTCCTACGCTTAATTGATGCCAAGGACAAAACTGATGTGGAGGTTTATAAGCGTGCCAACCTTGATAGGAAGCTGTTTTCAAAAATAAGAACCGGTAAAGGCTACATGCCCAGCAAACGAACAGCCATTGCCCTGGCCGTTGCCTTAGAGCTTAACCTTGATGAAACAGACGATCTCCTGGAACGGGCCGGTTATACCTTATCTCGCAGTCAAAAATTTGATGTGATTATAGAATATTTTATCATCAACGGCAAATATGATATTTTTGAAATTAACGAGGTATTGTTCAAATATGACCAGCCCTTGTTAGGGGGATAAGCAAATGAATTATGCAAATGAAATAGATTCTTTAATTCAGGGAGTTTCCTTAGCAATTGGCAAGCCGATTCCCAGAGAAAAATATGAAATACTTGATAGGGGTTTGCCTCATACACAACCTACACGGTTGCCTTTCGGAAAAATGGCAGTATATATGTTTTTGTTTAATAGCGAGTTTCTAAAGATTGGAAAGGCTAACCATCGCAGCAATGCGAGATTCTGCAGCCATCATTATAGCCTTAGTGCACCATCAACGCTTGCAAAATCTTTGCTTGCAGATGATGAGATGATTAGTTTTAATATAACTCCTTCCAATGTGAAGGATTGGATTAAAACTAACTGCCGAAGAATTGACATTATTATGGATGCGGACTTGGGAGTTTTTGCTCTGGATTTAATCGAAGGAATTATGCACTATAAATACGAACCCAGATATGAAGGGTTTGCCTCACAAAGATAATTGTCGCTTTTCAAACGACCTATGGTTCTGATTTAAAGGTTATCCTTAAGTCACAAAAAACTTAAGGAGGACAATTCAATGAAAAAAGGATTAACAGAACTGGTATTTATACTGGACAAAAGCGGCTCTATGAGCGGACTTGAAAAGGATACAATCGGCGGATATAATTCAATGCTTGCCAAGCAAAAGAATGTACAAGGTGATTGCCATATTACCACCGTGCTTTTTGATAACAACTTCGAGCTGCTTCATGATCGCATTGATATTAGAGCGATTAGCCCCATCACCGAAAAAGAATACCAAGTCGGCGGCTCAACGGCACTACTTGATGCAATAGGCAGTACAATTCATAAAATTAGCAATGCCCAAAAACATACGGCTGAAGAATACCGTGCAGAAAAGGTAATGTTCGTTATTATCACAGACGGTGAAGAAAATTCCAGCCGTGAATATTCCGCTGAAAAAGTTAAATCACAGATTGAAAGACAAAAATCAAAATATAACTGGGAATTTATTTTTCTTGGAGCAAACATAGACGCAGTTCATACCGCCAAACAGTTTGGTATAGGCGAAGATCGGGCAATGGACTACATTGCAGATAGCGAAGGAACAGCCCTTAACTACTCTGTTATGAGTGATGTCGTCTCTGAATTTCGAGAAAAGACAACTATATCAGATAAGCACTTTGATGAAATAAGAAAGGATGCAAAAAAGCGTGGTGGACAAAGATGAAGCCTGATGAAATGCCATCTACAAATATTTCTAAGCTCTGGATCTCTAATAATCAAAAGGATTGGTTGGATGCCGAAGATAGCTACTGGAGACAAGTTTCTGATGCAAATATAAAACTTGAAAAAGAATTAGAAATATTAGAGTACTCTATTGTATCACAAATGAGCACTGAGGAGTTTTACACCTTTCTGTATGACACATACTTTGTCTGGAAATATACTGCAAAAAATCGACTCGCTACCATCCGTGCACAATTAAAAAGACATTTGACAAATCAAAAATCCGTACTGGGCTTTTGAGAAAAGCAAACTGAATACGGAAAATAGTGGAGGGAGCCAACATCTGGTTTCCTCCACTGCTTTCTAAATATTCATCGCTACTTTGTTTTTCTCACACCGTTTTCATCGACCTCGTAACCGTTGATCTTCGTACCTTTGGCAAGGGAGCCATCGGCATTGAAGTAATACCATTTGTCGCCAATCTCCAGCCATTTTCCGGCTACCATGATGCCATCCTTGGTGAAGTAATAGGTTTTGTTGTTGCCGTTGGTGCCGATGTCCCAAAAGCCCACCAGCATGGTATTACCGGAGTAATACCTCCAGTTGTTGGCATCCTTGACCCAGCTGGTTTTCAGCGTGCCATCGGTGTTGAAGAAGTATTTCACGCCGTCGATGATCTGCATCCCGGTGAGAACTTTGCCGTTCTTGTAGTAGAGATACTGTCCGGCGTCATTCAATGCCCAGCCCTGCGCCGTGTTAGGGTCAATGGTCAGCTTGATATAGCGATGGAGCATGGAGCTAACTTCCGCGCGGGTGGCGCTGGCTTTCGGATTAAACTTGTTGCCGTTGCCGCCCATCATAATGCCTGCCTGCTGCATGGCCGTGACAGCCGTCTGATAGTAGCTACCGATGCTGAAAGCGTCCGCATAGGTGGTCGCTTCGCGGGTGACAGGTAGCTTGTAGCCGATGGCTTTGGCGTAATTTGCAAAGATGACCGCAATTTCCTCACGGGTAATCGCCCGGTCAGGTGCAAACTGGCTGTTGCCGGTGCCCTGCACAACGCCCTTTTTGTATGCCCATTCAATATAGGGACGGAAGGCACTGTCGGCTTTCACATCGGTGAAGCTGTTTGTGGTATAGGCTTTCACATCCACACCAGCCAGCCTGCCGAGGGCCGTTACCAGCATTCCCCGAGTCATGGAGGTGTTGGGAGCGAAGATGGTTTCCGAGGTACCTGAGAGCAGTCCTCTGCCTACCACATAGTCGATGGACTCCTTGCCCCAATGGGTTCTGATGTCGGTAAACTTTGCACTGGGTTCTGTATAGCTCACACCGTAGACCGTGGAGAGGTGATCGGTGGAGATTAGAATTGCGCCCTCATTGGTATCATAGACCGAGCCATCAATCCGAGTAGCATTGCCCTTTGCATCCTCATATACGCCGTGAAGGTAGCCCACAGCTTCATTTTTGCTTGGTTTATAGAGGATAGAAATGGTGGCAATGCCGCCGTTAAAAGCTGAAATTACAAGGGTTTTGCTGTTTTTAACACAGCTAACCGTGATGTCATACACAGGTCTTGAGCCGATGAGCTTCTTCGCTGCAGTAGTAAGGTTTTGTGACGGTTTTATCGTGATGGTCACATTACCGTCGCTCTGTTTCCGGATTTCTGTCAATGCCTTTTTATCGAAACTGATCGTTGCAGGATAGCCATTGATTTTAAGGCTTGTTACGCCTGCGTTCACAAGGCTGTTTAGCGAGCTTTGGGTCAGGGCTGCCGTCAGAGAGGTTGTGCTCTTGGGCATAGTGACATTCAATTCTACTGAAATGCCATGTTTCGTTTTGCCCTGTGCCTTGGCCTCAGCCTGCGCCTTGGTTATAGCATCGGTAATAACCTTATCCGGAATGACTGTGCTGGCTGCACCGTTTGCCCCTGCTGTAGCCGTGACAGGAGCTGCCACTGTTACAGGTTGGTCGGGTTTCTTTTCCGGCAATATTGTGACCAGTGTAGTCGGGCTTCCGCCAGAGGAGGAATCGCCGCTGGAACCGCTACCCGAGCCACCGCCGGCATACGTCCAGTTTGCGGTTACGGTCGTGTTGCCATTTGGCATGTCGAAGGTAGTGCTTGCACTGGTGGCATCGGCGAAGGTGCCGTCGCCCGAAGTGGTCCAGCCGGTAAAGCTGTAATTGCTCCTGCTGCCGGCGTGGATGGGGACCTGTGTGCCAGGAGCGTATTGACCTGCGCCGCTGATTCCCGCATAGCTGCCGCTCACTGTCAGCGTGTAGATTTTCACAGGAGCGTCCTTGTAGGTTGCTGTGACGGTTACCTCATTGGAAGGCATGGTGAAGGTGGTGCTGGCACTGTTTGCATCTTCGAAGCTGCCGCCATTACTGGTGGTCCACTTATCAAATAATTTTCCTTGCACGGGGGGATTTGCCGTAATGGGCACTTGTGCACCCACCGCATAGGTTCCGCCCCCGGTTCCGCTCACGACAGTCAAAAGATAGGCGGGTGCAGAATCGCCTACACTACCGATCCAGACAGTGCTTTTGCCATCGCTATACACAAGAAAGCCGTCCGCTGTTTTTGTACCTTGTTCGGCAGTCATCTCGGTACTTCCCACAACAATAAACGGAGTTCCCGCTGTAAGACTGCGAGTAATTCCTACCTCGCCCCTACTATCACAGTACACCCCCTGGCCGGATGAAACCAAATTGCCGTCTATTCTAATGATACCACCAGAAACATGAACACCGGTGCAGTCGGCTCCATTAACGGTTACATCACCTACAACCTCAACAGTATTTCCGCTATAGGCTCGAATTCCTACAGGCTCACTACCCGGTGTATGATCAATAACAGTGATATTACCGTTTACAGTAACCTGAGTATCCTGATTGGCCCATGTTGACACACCGGTTGAACTAGACGTTATATTACCGTTGACAAGGACTTGACCGTTTTTTGCGTTAACTGTCACGCCGGAGTTCGCCTTGATATTGCCATTTACCGTGATCGAGCCGCCGTCCAGAGCAGGGCCGGAACCGTACATGTACACTCCGATACGACCACCCTCAACATTATTAACAGTTGCTGCCGAGTTTGCCCCGAGAATCGATATGGCAGACATGGCAGTAGAAGAGCCCTTCACATTGAATTGACCCGTTCCCGTACCGATTAGATTTACCTTGCCGCTGCCCTCTACCGTAAGTGCAGGTTTATTTGGGGATTCGGAGCTTATATCAAGGAAAAGATTATAGTCCCCCAAATCGAAGTTGATTGTCTTCCCGCTAACCTCAATGAAATCGGTATAAGTAGTGTCTTTCAGCAGCTTGATGGTTTCGCCGTTCTTAACTTTCGTCAGGGCCTCACCCAGTGTGGCATACTGTACATCGCCAATTTCGCACACATTTTCACTTGCTTCCCCACCCTTTACCCAAACATTACTTTTGCCATCGCTATAGGTACGATAACCGACTTTGGTGGTTTCCGGCAAATAGTCGTCGATTGTCGTAGGAGCATTATCGTTGAATTCGATATAGGCTGGAGCAGTGATCATACCGTCGATGGTAATGCTGCCGCCGGCACGTATCATCGCGCCTACTCGGTTTGCAGTCACATTTCCGCCGATTTCTGCAACCCCATTATATACACTGACACCAATCCCGATGTCCTTTCCGGTGAGGGGATCTTGACTGATTGCCTGTACATTACCCGTTACCTTTGCAGTAGCCCCAGATACATTAACCCCTTGATTGGTGGCATTGATATTTCCCTTAACTTCAAGTAAGGAACCTTGTTGGGCATGGATGCCATAGCCCCTGTTACCTGTCGCTGTTACGTCTCCCAAAACGGTGAGCTTCGCTTTATTATTTGTGTGGGCAGCCTTGCCTTCCGGTCCAATAGCCGTAGCCTTGGTAACAGTAGCCTCACTATTTGCATTATTGGAATGAACCTGGACACCGTACCGATAACCTTCTACATTAAGTGCACCGGAACCCGTAAGAAAAACTTTTCCCCCATTCATTACATTTAGTCCTGTACCGTTTTCAATAGAATTTTTAACATTAAGGATATAACCATCTACATCAAAGGTGACGGTTTTGCCGTCAATAGCAATGCCTTTGTCATAGTCTATGTTCGCCATAAGCTTGATGGTATCTCCATCCCTAAAGCTAACCAAGGCATTTTCTAGCCCTCCATCATCAGATACTTCCCAAACTTTAGCTGCCAGTGGATCTTTGACCCAGACTACGCCCGTGGCACCGGAACCACTGTATTTGAGATAGCCGGACTTCCCGGGGTCGGATACGCCCGCATCCTTTTCCAGCCTTACATTGTTGATGAGCACATAGCTGGCCGAGCTTTGGGGTGTGACAGTACCCTCCACCGTGATATTGCCACTGCTACCATTTGTAATGACGGCACAGTGGTTGTGGGAGGAAAGGTCGCCTTTAACGGTGATGCTGCCGCCGGCGCCTTCGGTGAATGCACCAGCGCGGAGGCCGTAGACGTCGCCCTCTACGGTGATGACTCCGCTGTTGGAGGTACGAGCACCGTAGCCAGAAATAGCAGACACATTGCCCCCTACAATTACCTCGGCCTGATTCTGGGCATGAGCTGCCCCTTGAATCTGCCCATCTGTGGAGGTGACGTTTCCGTTTACTTTGACCATGGTGCCAGAATCGGTGGCGTAAACGCCGTTGTCCTGCCCGGTGGCGTTGCCACGCACCGTTACTTTAGAGCCGCCCATGGCGTAAATGCCGATGCCGTCGTTGCCGCTGGCAGCGGTGTCAACCGTAACAGTACCTTTGTTCGCCCACACACCGTAGAGCTTGCCGGTTGCGTTGAGCTTGCCTTCGCCGGTAAGCGCCACGGTTCCCTCTGTCACCTTGAGCCCTTCATTGGCGGTTGTGTCAATGGTGAGGGTTTGGCCGTTTAAGTCAAAGGTGATATGTTTCCTGTCGATGCTAACACCTTGAATGGTTGTGAAGCTTTTGAGCAGCTTAATAGTTGCGGTAACACCCGCTGCTTTCATAGCTTCCTGCAATGTCGCATATTCCGTGCCGCCGATTTCGCAGAGCTTTTCCCCTGCTATATCCGGCGGGGTAGTGACATCTAGCTTGACAACATCAGTGCAGCTACCCAACGGATTGGCATAATGAGTGTTACCTACCACCATGTAAAGGTCATAATCTGTTCCGCCCACAGCGCCAGTCACTAGAAAACTATCATTAATATCTGGCGCGAATTCGGGGCTACCTGAACTTATTGCAGGGTCATTATTACTGTCCGTACCTTGAGCTATTTGTTCAATACTGGGGGTATGTGCTTCATTAGACAATAACACCCAATACACTTTACCTTTTTTACTGCTGTCGATATTTTCTAATTTTATCTTTACCTCAACCTGTTTGCTACCATCAGGCTGAACAGCCCCATTCATAGGGAAATCTTGTGCAAAGTACTCGGCAGCATCTGGAGACTTAAAATCTACCTTGAGTGGCTCAGATGTGTTATCTGCATCATCCTTTAAAACTACATAGACATCATATTCAGTACCATGCTGAGGCACGAAACCAACTATATGCATATCAATCTCTTTTTTATTGTTTTTATAAACTCTTAAAGCTGGATTGCCATCTGCATCCTGTCCAGCTATAACCTGTTCTTTGGTAGGTGAATTAGCTCCATCTGGCAAAAGAACTGCATTAAAATATGCTTCTTCCTGTGCTTTGACCAAAATGTATATCTGCCGAGAACCTTTTGATTGTGGGCTAATTATTGGATTACCATCAAAGGCCGGCGGCGTGGTATCATCCCCAAAAAGCCCGATCCCAGCTGGTGCGGCGTCCGTCGGTGAAGCGGACTCTTCTGGCGGCCTGCCGCTATCTATTGCCTCGCTTGTTTCAAGGGGTGCCTCTTTCGGAACACCACCGTCCATCTCCGAAATTGTATCGGGGGAAGTATCGCCCGGGTTAACTGACTCAGTCAACTGGGCGCCTTCCATTGCATAAGCTTGCACGGTGCTAAACGGTGCGGCTATAAGTATGGTAAGTGCCAGAAACATGGCAAAAGCCTTACTATACCATCTTTGTTGATATTTGATCATCATGATTACCTCCTAAATAATTTTTTATTTCACTTCATTTATTCTTTCAACTGTTCGCACGCTCATGGCAAGGGCCTGCTCCCGGGATGTGTTGGCGTAGCCCGCTGCGGCTTGGGCCTGCGTCACAGCACGGGGCATGAACTTCCCGTCGCTGCCCTTGATAATACCAAGCTTAGCAATATAAAGGCAGTCGTTTAAAGCCCAGCCGGAGATATCTACCTGATCGGTAAAGGTTGGTGCTCCCGCAGTGGAGTAGTCGGCATTCGGAGCAATGAGCTTGATGGTGCGAACCAGCATTGCTGCCACTTGCTCCCGATTGATAAGGGTCTTAGGAGCGAATGTTGTCGCGCTGGTGCCCTTGACGATGCCTAATTGATAAGCTTTTAAAATCTGCGGGTTTTGCGTGTCGGTAAAAGGGTTCGGGGCAGCGGGCGTACCCGTTATACCAGACGCTTTCTGATACATTAAGAGGGCAACCTCTGCAAATTCCTCACGAGTAATTGGTTTTGTCATATCTGCACCCTTGAGAATCTCAGGTATAAGTCCTTCGTCTTCTGCTTTTTGCAGTTCAGGTCTTGCCCAATCACTGGCAGTACTCCAATATGATGGATTGCCTATCTCAACGATATTGGAGTAGTCGGAGTAAACATTATTATTCATCCAACCTCCCTCATGTCCCCACAAGGTATTAAAACGTGCCCTAAAGTAATAGGTCTCGCTCTTTATGTCTATTTCCTCATACTTGGTGGAACTGTCAAATGGATGGTACTCAAAGTACCCATTTTCAAGAAAGCCAGCAAGGTAAGTGGATGTGTTCCAATATCTTGATGGTCCTTGGTTCCAGTCATAATCTGCATACTTATATTCGAAATGAACCTCTACTTCTGCGATATTTATTCCCTCCAGCTCATGTGAATCTTCTAATATTTTTTGGTTTAAATCTTTTACACTTTTAGGAACATCCAAGGTAAGTCTAAAGTAGGGTACCCCCTCTGAATCTTCCATCAGGTCGACTTTCAAATTAGTTGGGGCTTCAAGTTTTATATAATCACTCTTTGAAAGGGCACTTATTGGAAATAAGCCAATCATTAATAGTAGCGACAGGAAAAAGATAAAAGTTTTATTTTTCATTAACCTCTTCCTCCTTTAATTATTCAATTAACTAAGGTCTAAAAAGATTTTCCATTCAATACACCTTTGATATCACCATCTGTAACCGTAAGCCAATCAGTTGCACCTTTTATAAAATCTTCTTCTTTTGGGTTATCTCCTATTATGCTAGGAGGCTCTTCTGTATCTTCAAATCTGGCAAGGGACCCATTTAGACCAGAAAATATTTGTCTAAAAACACACATTGCTTTATTTTGCACACCATATGAGCTAGCAATTGGACTATTAAAATAATACTGAGCTGCGTACCCCTTGTCTGTCTTAACATATTCAAAAATTAGGGCAAGATTACCCTTATCTATGGTCTCTAACCTTACAGCATCTATATCAGGATAATAATCTATTTGAGTGGTAATTAGTTCACCATCATGGGTCTCCATTATGACCTTATACCTGGTTTCGCTTTCTCTTTCAAGGTCATATTTTTGATAGCTTCTATCCTCACCTTCATAAATGCTAGTGGCTATATCTTGGGTTTCTAATTCTTTATCATCTAGTGTTTCACCCCACATGTAAAGAGGTACCATAGAGTCAAAAACCTTCATATCACTTACTACTAGGTTATGTGAACTGATAAGGGCAGTTTCATTCTTATTGCTTACTTGACTTACATGGTCTTCAAAGGCATCTTGGGCATCTGAAAAGTTATTAAAATTGCTTGTGGATTTTGTATCCATAAAACTATCAGGTTGGTCATCATAAGGAAGTTCCGTATAATCATCAAAATCTTCCAGTAAATCATCGGTATCTTCCAGTAAAATATCTGGACTACTAGCTGACTTTGACCCACATCCACTAAGGGAAAAAACCAGCATTAGACTAAAAATAATTATAAATATTTTTTTCATCAATATCCCTCCATAAAAGCTCATATATCAATTGGTCACCTTTCTAAACCATTCCTTATTTTAAGATGGTAAACTTACCGATGAGAGGCAATTGCTTTGCCTTTCCCCCAAATCCGTTGACAAGCCCCATAATACCCAGAATCAAAACGCCGATTCCAAAGATTGGCATTAACATCCATCCAATTACCGGGATAATGCCCAGTATCACGTTGCCTACTATACCTGTGATTAAAAGCAGCAATGCTTGATTGGCATGAAATTTTGCATATCTGGATTCAGGACAGGCAATCAGCGGCAGGAAGAAAAGCAGATAGGCAAGCCCTGCCATGGTTTTATTTTTTTCGATGTCTTCTGGGGTATAGGTGTTTTCCTGAGTCG
The DNA here is from genome assembly GCA_937858235.1 of uncultured Clostridia bacterium. GTDB lineage: Bacteria > Bacillota > Clostridia > Oscillospirales > Oscillospiraceae > Onthomonas. The sequence continues at coordinate 6,495 of CALLZZ010000130.1, read as the reverse complement.
CTCCCAACTCTTGGTTTTTGTTTTTTTGTTCTGTCATCATAATCATCTCCAAATCTTTAATATTTACAGTCCACATTGGCATATCTGGGACAGTTTTTGTGTTTTCCTCATTGCATGCAGTGCATTTTGCATGGCTATAAGATGTCGTATCATCCATCCCCGGTTTCAGACACATCTCGAAAATTGATAATCAATTCTGCCCGTGAATTTACATGTAGCTTTTTGTAAATTGCTGTTTGATAGGTATTGGCAGTGGAATAGCTTATACCAAGTTGTTTTGCAGCCTCTTTCAGGCTATAGCCTCCCAACAAAATAAGAAATGTCTCTTTTTCTCTGGGTGTCAGGTTTTTCACCAATTTTGACTTTTCGTCGGGGCTGAGATTCAGCTTTTTTCCATAACTTGTTTGAGAACCAAAAATTGTTGTTTCCTTCTCATACAACTCCGCTGTTTCGAATTTTGATTTCAAGAGTTTGATCTTATCCATCAACCCCAAGTAGATCACCTCCTAACTAGCGTCTGGGGATACATAAACTATAGCCTCAGAAATACACGGTGTCACTTCAGTAGTTCACGTGATATACGCAAAAACCCCCTCTCATTAGAACTAATGAGAGGGGGTTAGATGGGTTGTGGTATCCGCTATTTCTTGTATTCTTGGAGCAGTATCAATAACTCGGTACGGCTGTTGATATTTAGTTTCCGATAGATAGAAGTGCAGTAGGTATTGATAGTCGAATAGGCTTTGGATTGTATGCCTGAAATCTGCCGAAGCGTATATCCATCAAGAAGAAGCCTACATACCTCCATTTCGGCGGGAGTAAGCTTATAATCTTTCAGTCTGGCCTCCAGCCTCGAACACTGACTGATATCCCCGCGGTAAGCATCGTCCATCCATTCGCCAGAGTACAGCATCTTAATAAAGAAAGGAGATAGAATGAAAAACACGATGATAATGCAGATTGAAACAAAAGCCATCAATATAGGCGATGCCAACATTTCACTCTGCCCAAAACTCTTCACAAAAATGGATACGGCTAAATAACATAGAGAAGAAAGCAGAAATCCAGCCAGATAAAAATATATGCTCCGGAATTTTTTTATCATAAATCCGGCGATATAATAGATGTTGACAATGCCTATCGAATAGGCAACACCGAAACAAACGGCTGACACAAGCCTCGCATCCGGGTACTGCATTCGAACTATATCTACCACAAACCCAAGGGCTAAAAATGCAAAAGAAAGATTCAGCATGATGCAGATATTCATGGAAAAACGGACTTGCAGAAAAAGGATCACTGCAAGGCCCGCCAGAATCCCCCCGAAATAGTAGCTTTCTATCTGACTATTCGCAAAACCGCTCATTTGCTGAAGGGCGGCTGGTGCGATCACATCATTTAAGGCAAATACGATAAAAATCACAGGCATTAAGGAATATGCCTTTATAGGTGCTTTTACTTTTTGAAAGGAAGGCACCGTATCAGCACGAGACTTAATAAAATAGGTGCTAAACGCCAAGGTTATCATAATAAAAAAAATAAGAATGACAAACGGATGCGGCTTGATCTGTGTACTGCTTAATATCGGTTTTATATACATTAATACCCTTGGGAACAGCACAACCAGAATCATGGAATAAAATTTTTCCGAATTATTGAGAACCATAAAAAAAGCGTACACATGAGCGATAAAAATGTGCCCTATACAGGGTACGGCAATCAGCATAATGATTTTGGAAGGGATGCCCGGTCCAAGAAATAATACTGATATAAAACATACCAAAGAAACGATCACGCTGTAAAATGAGGCCGGAACAAATTTCTTTCCATCAAAAAGAAGCGGTATCAGACTGCCGGAAACCAGCATGACATAAAAGTAAAAGGTTGTATCGCCCACAATTTCCTCAAATAGACTTACTTTAAGGGTAAAGCCTCCCATTGGCAGAAAATATGCATAGAGCCATATAGAAACAGCAATCCATCCCCAAAAATATGGCAAGTTTTCCCTTGTGACAGCCTTGATGCTAAGCTTATTTGTAACCTGAAATGCAAGTCGAAAAAAACCTTTTAGATCAATCTTATGTACTCCCATTATTTCCACACCACCTATATACGCTTATGCGCTTTGTATCTGCCGTCTTTTGGTTTCTCTGCTTCGTTTGGAATGGCCCAGACCTTACCAAACCGAACAACCCCTGGAATAATTTCTTTTTCACAGAGAAATTGTACACGTCTCACAGATACACCCCATTTTTCCGCTGCTTCCTGTACGGTCATATATTCCATACGGTACTGCTCCTATCTGTAAAAATACAAAATGAATTACAATAATTTTATTATAATACGCCATTGCGTATAATACAAGTAAAAATTGGGGATGGCTGCATAAGATATTTCACCATGATTAAGCAGTGCGGTTTAATTAAGGAATAACCTCCAGTGCTATAAATAGCATTTGTTATGTTGTAAAGATACAGCTTGTTCTTTCTCTGTAATAATATTTTTTAGAGTGAGAGGTTCTGGGTGGTTCACCATGAACCGGGACTGGGTTCAGCTAAAGCACACAGTTCCCCCTTGGCGGAAACTATGTGCTTTTTAATGACCCATCTACTTATTTCAAAATTAATCTATTGCTAGTGTGGCTTCCGTTATCCCGGTAGCGAGTCTCCTTTTCCACCAATCCAGCTTTGGTAAGATCATGAAGAGCCCTTTTGATAGTACTGCGTGATAAATCTAAGTCAGAGGCAATGGTTTTTACTGCCGGCCAGCAGTCCTGCCCCTTACCTGCACGGTCTTTAGATACATATAAACAACCCTTGCTCTTGATGGTAGCTCATCAGGAGAGGCCTTATACAAATGATCAAAATATCCCATGTTCTACCCCCTTCCTTTTAAGATGTCCGTACATGAGTACGGCGTTTCGATGTATTTGTTTGCGGTTCGGTAACAGGGGTATGCAAAGTACCGGTACCACTCACTTCCTCCAATAGCTCACCGCTTTCAGTATCAATAGCGATAAATGCTGCATGACGGCGCATAATATTTTCCTCTAGTATTTGTTTATCCGCATAGGTAACCTTTCGGTGGGCACGTTCTGCTACTGTATAAACACTATCAAAGGTAATGCCCCAATCTAAAAATAGGCGAAGCTTGGTTTTCATCGGGTGAGTACCTGTTTTCATCACAACAAAATTACCTTTTGGAATAGACTTCAGTTCATCTGCTGTCATGAGAGGACGCTCCATCATCTGTAAGGATTGGCTGGGGTCATTTTTGCCGCGGCTGATGCTACCACTCATGACGGTACGGCTGCCCATCGCCTTGGACAGCACCTCGGCAGTCTGGCTGTTGGGTGCAAAACCACCGAAGATAGTATCCTGGCAGTTATCTACGATAATTTCGGAGCCTTCTTTTCCGTAGTTTTTTTCAAGCTGTCCGAAACTTTGAATAATTGGAACCATGGTCAAACGGCGAGAACGGCTGGCAGAAAAAATCAGCTCAAGTGAGTCAATGGCAGGAAGCGTACCAAGCTCATCACAGTAAAAAACCACTCTGTTTTTCAGCTTACCTTCATTTTCATCGGCTACAGCTAAAATTTCACGGTAGAGCTGTTGAATCATTAGGCTAACCATAAAGTATTTTGTCAAATCTTCTTCCGGCAGCACAATAAATAATGCCGATTTTTCATTTACAAATTTCTCAGCATCAATGGCTGTATCAAAACATAAAATCTGCTCCATCTCGGAATCAAGAAAAGAGTTTAATCGTGAGAGCACCGTAGAGAGAACAGACATCATTGCCTGCTCTGCTGAATTGAGCGCCGCTCCTGCAAACCACCGAGCTTTATGATCGCTGGGGAGCTTATCCATTAAGAGCTGGAATTGGCTTTTACCTTTCACCTTGCTTGGAGCAAGTAAATCCTGTACCAGTTTGAATACGCTTATAATATGACGACAATCGGTGGTTGAGCCATCCTCATTTTTTGTCGGAGGAAGATATTCTGCAATTAACAAAATAACAGCAGTAAGAAGCCCTTCGGCGGCATCATAGAAAAACTGGTTTTGTCCGTAATTTTCACTGCCGGCATTGATTATGGTTTTGGCAATAATCTTTGCATATTTTTCTGCCTTAGCTTTTGCAACAAGATTATTTTCATCAGCTCGGTGTGCATCCATATATTTGTTGACAAGGTGTAGCATATTGTTGCCATCCGAGCGGGTGGGATTACGCAAATCAATGACCGCCACATGGTAACCATAGTGGTCACGGGCAATGGCTCCGTAATTTCGATAGAGATCTCCTTTGGTATCGGTGGTAAGAAAGCTCATACCACTGGCACATGCATATTCAAGGTTGGGATAAAGAAAAAAAGCAGTCTTACCCACACCGGATGCACCAATCATCAGGCAATGGACATCATCTGTGTCTACCAGTGCAGTAAGTTCATTTTTTTTGCCTGTGCTTCCAAGGATTAACCCCTGCTGATTAACTTGAGGTAGTGCTATACCTCTTCTCCATTCCTTTGGCTTAAATGGAATGTGTTTGTAGGTGCTTTTAATTTCATTCTTGGTAGCAAATCTTGCTGTGCCATGTTGTCCATCCCCCACCGTACGAGACTTGATTCCGTTGAGAGTATAGTAATGGGCTAAAAGTGAAAGGCCGCCGATGACTGAGAACATCACGGCAGCCGCTGCTATGAGGATATAAACTTGAGATATCATGGATAACTCCTTTCTTCTTATGCCATTTTTATTTCAAAACCGCTCTGTACTTGCTGACTGTTTATTAAATCATCATTCCAATCCTTGCCTTGGGACATAAGCAAACAGCATTTATATCCACTTTTCGTAAGCTGATTTTTCAGCCGTTCCGATGCCTTATGCCCTGCCTCATCATTGTCAAGACAGAGGGCTATCTCTTTGAGGTGTGGATTTAGCTCGAGCATTTTCATCATGGACTGGCTACCTACTCCGCAAAGAGCCACATAGCTATGAGCTTGCCAGTCTTGGGGATGCAGTGTGATATAAGACAGTAAATCAATGGGCGCCTCAAAAACATAAAGACGGGCACTGCTGCCGATATAATGAAAACTATATGCCGGATTGCATCCATCCACATTCCCTTTGAAACTTACGCCTTCGGTATAAAGTCCTCGCTTGTGTGCATGACAAGGTACCCCGTATTCATCCAATCCAACGAACACTGCATTGTGATATTTTTTACTGCCGTCTTTCGATTTTTCGCAGGATTCATAAAGTAATTTTTCTTTGGCAAAGAAACTGACTACATCACGGTCTATTTTTCTTGTTTTTACAAGGTAAGCGTAAACTCTGCGCATATCTGAATGCGCATCAGGCAGTTTGAAGGGCTTTTGCTCTTCCTGCCTCTTTTTCTTCGCTGGGGTATATTCAATACCCTGTTCACCGCCTAACAATAAAATTACCGCATCAGGGAAAGACAGGTTATAAAAGTTCTTAACGAAATCTATGGCATAGCCGCCACGCTCTTTTGAATGATCATACCATTCGTTACCACGGACAGTGATGCTGCGGTCTGACGCAAGCCGTTTTTCTCTGCCACTGGCAATAAGCTTTTCACCTTGACGGTATAAAAAGTCTACAAGATCAACATTATTGGCACGATATTTCTGTTCCTCCGTAAAATGAATATAGTTTCCCATTGGTACCTCCTATCTATGGCGATTGCCGATGCGATGAAAAAGCACCGGGCGATTAACGCTCCGGTGCTGCTTTGGCATGAGTAATTTTTTGAGGTGCGACTTAATATTTTTTTCTTTCCGTTTCTTCATACAGATCCTCCAATCTTTATAATGTGTGCATGGACTGTTCATGATCATCTTGCTTTTGACCCTGCGCCTGCTTCTTAGCCCTTATCTTCTGCAAGAGTTTCCGATCGGCACGCTGGTTCGGCGGTATTCTTGCCGGTGGGGTGTCACCGATAATGCGGCTCATATGGTGTAGTAACCTTGTAGCTGCCAGCATCACAGACGGTTCTTTAAACTCATCTATATGGTCAAGAAAAAACTGAGCATAGATATTACCCTGTGCTACCGAGAGTGTGAACCACTTTACGGCTTCTTCTTTATCTTTCAGAATATCTTTCCCCATCAGATAAAGCTTTCCAAGAGTGTACTGGGCATATTGATTACCTTGATTTGCGGAAGCGGTCAAATATTGCAAAGCTGTTTCCACATTCTTTGAGACATCCTCGCCTGTAAGATAAAGCTTTCCAAGGCGGTATTCGGCAAATTCGTTCCCATTTATAGCTGCGCTTTTTAAATATGAAATTGCCTTTGCTACATCCTTTGGAACATCCTCACCTTTTAGATAAAGGCAACCGAGAGCATATTCTGCAAACTGATTTTTCTGCTGGGCAGAAATACTAAACCAACGCAAGGCCTCAGGGATATCTTTTAAGATACCCTCACCGCCCAAGTACAGCTTGCCAAGCTGATAGGAGGCAAAGGAATTTCCC
>CALLZZ010000129.1 GCA_937858235.1 uncultured Clostridia bacterium | reverse complement strand
AGCCGCAAATGAGGGTCCACAGGATGGAAAAAAACATGGTGAGTGCCTCCTTTTCAAGAATCTTTTTGCTATTATTATATCATATTATAACCAAGCAGACAATAAATTTTCCTGTCTTTTCATCCATTTTTGAGGAAGAACCCCAAAAAGAACGGATAAGGCGAAAACCTTGACAAAATGCTGGGGTTTCTCTATAATGCAAACTAATATCTAAAAGGACATTGAAGGGAAGGAAGTACATGTTTTTCCTGCCAAGAGACGGAGCGGTTGGTGGAAGCTCTGGTGGAATAACATGGAAAGGTCATCCTGGAGTCCCGGGGCTGAACTCTGTTTTTGGCAGGCAATAAGTTTCGGCGGAGTATCCCACGTTACGGGTTTGAGTGTAGGTCGCTTTATGGCCTGAATTCAGGTGGTACCACGGAAATACGTCCTTTTCGCCCTGAGCTGTTGTTTAGATCGCTCAGGGCTTTTTTATGTTTGTTAGGAATGAAATGGAGTGGATAATATGGCAAGAGAACTTCCGAAAGTCTATGACCCAAAAGAGGTTGAATCCAGAATTTATGAACAGTGGGAGACCAATGGCTGTTTCCGGGGTCACCGCGATCCCGATAAAAAACCGTTTACAATTGTGATGCCCCCGCCCAACGTCACTGGACAGCTGCATATGGGCCATGCAATGGATGCTACCCTACAGGATATTCTGATCCGGTTTAAACGGATGCAGGGCTATGCGGCGCTGTGGGTTCCCGGTACGGATCACGCAGGCATCGCTACCCAGATCAAGGTAGAGGAAGATCTGCGTGTCAACGAAGGGAAAACACGATATGATTTGGGTCGCGACAAGTTTCTGGAGCGGGTTTGGGCCTGGAAAAAAAAGTATGGCAACCGCATTGTAGAGCAGCAGAAAAAGCTGGGTGCCTCCTGTGACTGGGAGCGGGCCAGATTTACCATGGACGAGGGTTGTTCCAAGGCTGTCCGAGCAGTGTTTGTGTCCCTGTACGAAAAAGATCTGATTTATCGGGGCAGCCGGATTATTAACTGGTGTCCGAACTGTGTTACCGCCCTGTCCGACGCAGAGGTGGAATATGTAGATAAGCCCGGTCACCTGTGGCATATGCGTTACCCTCTGGCCGATGGCAGTGGATACCTGGTGGTTGCAACCACCCGCCCGGAAACCATGATGGGCGATACCGGTGTTGCGGTGAACCCCAACGATGAGCGCTATCAGCACCTGATCGGAAAAACCTGCATCCTGCCCATCATGAATCGTGAAATGCCCATTGTGGCAGACGATTACGTGGAGATGGACTTCGGCACCGGCTGCGTGAAGATGACCCCTGCCCACGACCCCAATGACTTTGAAGTGGGGCTGCGTCATAATCTGGAAGTAATCCGGGTTCTGGACGACAACGGCAAGGTCAATGAAAACGGCGGAAAATACCAGGGCATGGATCGGTACGAGTGTCGGAAGGCCGTGGTAAAGGATCTGGAAGAACTGGGACTGCTGGAGAAGGTAGAAGACTACGGCCATAACGTAGGCACTTGCTACCGCTGCCACAACGATGTGGAACCCATTATCTCTGCTCAGTGGTTTGTGAAAATGCAGCCGCTGGCGGAAGAGGCAATGCGGGTGGTCAAGGACGGCGAAGTGAAATTCGTTCCGGAGCGGTTCTCAAAGACGTACCTGAACTGGATGGAGAATGTCCACGACTGGTGCATTTCCCGTCAGCTGTGGTGGGGACACCAGATCCCTGCCTGGTATTGCGAGGACTGCGGTGAGATCACCGTGGATCAAGAGGATCCCTCCTGCTGCAAACACTGCGGCAGCGCTAACATCACCCGGGAAGAGGACGTGCTGGACACCTGGTTCTCCTCTGCACTGTGGCCCTTCTCCACGTTGGGATGGCCGGACGACACTGAGGACATGAAGTATTTCTATCCCACCGATGTGTTGGTCACTGGTTACGACATTATCTTCTTCTGGGTGGCTCGAATGATCTTCTCCGGTTGTGAGCACATAGGGAAGTATCCCTTCCACACCGTCTTTATCCACGGTCTGGTGCGGGACAGCCAGGGTAGAAAGATGTCCAAGAGCTTGGGCAATGGCATTGATCCCCTGGAGATGATCGACCAGTACGGCTGCGATGCTCTGCGCTACAACCTGATCACCGGCAACAGCCCTGGCAACGATATGCGTTTCTTCACGGAAAAGTGTGAGGCCATGCGGAACTTCTGCAATAAGATTTGGATCGCCTCCCGCTTCTTGATGATGAACATGACCATCGACAAGTGCCAGCTTCCGGAAACACTAGAGCTGGAGGATAAGTGGATTCTCTCCAAGCTGAATAATGTGATCAGAGAAGTTACGATCAACATGGAGCATTATGAGTTGGGTGTGGCTGCGCAAAAGCTCTACGACTTCATCTGGGACACCTATTGTGACTGGTATATCGAGCTGACTAAGTCCCGCCTGTCTGGTGCAGATCAGGAGGCCAAGGAACAGGCCCAGCAGGTACTTTGCTATGTACTGACCGACATTATGAAGATGCTTCACCCCTTTATGCCCTTCATCACCGAGGAGATTTGGCAGGTACTGCCTCATGAAGGCGATTTCCTGATGCTCCAGGATTGGCCGGTAGAGCGTCCAGAATTTGACTACGCTGCGGATGAAACTGCTATGGAGAAGATCATGGCAGCAATTAAGGGGATTCGTGCCCGCCGTGCGGAGATGAACGTACCGCCCTCACGGAAGGCAGAGCTGCGGATTACCACCGATGAGAACGATGTGTTCCAGACGGGAATCCCCTTCCTTCAGCGTTTGGCCTTTGCCAGTGAGGTGACCATTACCACTGGGGCACCGGCAAGTTTATCCGGACTGGTCAGCGTGATTACCGCAGATGCCAAGCTGTATATTCCCATGGCGGAGCTAGTGGATCTGGAGGCGGAGAAAAAACGTCTGAGTAAGGAACTGGAAAAGAAGAGAAAATATCAGGACAGCATTGAAAAGAAATTGTCCAATAAGAAATTTACTTCCAAGGCACCGGCAGAAGTGGTGCAGCGGGAGAAAGAAAATCTGATGAAGGCACAGAAGGAAATCGAACAGCTGGAAAGCTCTTTGGCGGCACTGGGATAATTTACGTTGCAAAATAGAACTGAATTTTTAGCACCATCCCCAGTTTGACAAACTTTAGCAGCATTATCATTTATAATCATCTTGTATCGGAAAATCGGTGCAAGATGATTTTTTATGCACGAAGGAAAAGAGGCGAACCAAATGCCATTAAGCTGCAAGATGGACGGACGAAAAATGACGGCACTGATCGCCGGCGAGGTGGATCATCACCGGGCAAAGCAGCTGATGTTGGATCTGGAGCGAAAGATTGAAATCAGCTACCCAAAAGAGTTAATTTTAGATCTGTCGGGGGTGACCTTTATGGATTCCTCTGGAATCGCGGTACTGCTGCGCACCTGTCGGCGGATGCGGGAGGTAGAAGGTCAGTTCCGTGTGACCCAAGTTCCGCACCAGGCAGGCAGAGTGCTGCGGACGGCAGGACTGCAAAAGATGATGTCGATTACGTTCAGTGGAGAGGAGGAATGAGATACATATGAAACCGGTGAACGAAGTGAAAATGGAATTTTTAAGCCGCAGCTCTAACGAGGGCTTTGCCCGGGCGGCCGCGGCATGCTTTGCGGCGCAAATGGACCCTACGCTGGAAGAATTGGGGGACATTAAGACTGCCGTATCGGAAGGCGTCACCAACGCTATCATCCATGCGTATCCCAACGAAATTGGAAAGGTTATGGTTCGGATGCGAATTTTTCCGGAGCACATACTGGAAATTGTGATTCGGGACTGGGGCATTGGAATCTCGAATATTGAACAAGCCAAGGAGCCCATGTACACCACCGGAGGAGCAGATCGCAGCGGAATGGGATTCACCATCATGGAGAGCTTTATGGATACCATGCGCGTGCGGTCTCAGGTGGGAAAGGGGACAACCCTGACCCTGCGCAGACGAATTTCCCGCCGTCTGTCCCACAGCGAATGATTTCGGAACAGAAGGACCTGCTGGCATCGGCCAGAGAAGGGGATCGGGAGGCGTGTCAGGAGATCATTCGCACCAATGACCGGCTGATCTGGAGCATAGTGCAGCGGTATTCGGGACGGGGCGTAGAACTGGAAGACCTTTTTCAATTGGGGTGCATCGGATTTTTAAAGGCAATCCAGGGCTTTGATCCGGAATACGGCACCTGCTTTTCTACCTACGCGGTGCCGAAGATCGCCGGAGAAATTCGCCGGTTTCTCCGGGATGACGGAGCAGTCAAGGTCAGCCGCAGCATAAAGGAGCAGGCGGGAAAGTTATACTCAGCCCGAGAACGGCTGCGAACGAGGCTGGGGCGGGAACCAGCAGTGAGTGAGTTGGCGGAGGAGACGGGGATGGAAATTGAAACCATTGCCTCCATCGAAACCGCTACAGCCCAAGTGACCTCCCTCCAGAGCGAGACGGCAGAGGGATTAACGTTGGAGTCCGCGCTGGGAGACACGGGAATGGAAGAGTCGTTGGTAGAGCATATTGCCCTGCGGGATGCCATTTCCAGCTTACCGGAGCGGGAGCAGATGGTCATTATGCTGCGCTACTTCCGTGGTTTTACCCAGGAGCGAACGGCCAAGGTGATCGGAGTCAGCCAGGTACAGATCAGCCGTATTGAACGGAAAGCGGTACAGCATCTAAGAGAGAAATTGGCGTAGTGGCCGGTTGCCATTGCGAGAAAAGACAGAGTTTGATATAATGCCTTCAATAGTGATTGGAGGCAATTTTTTATGAGCTATGATATGGTCATATTCGATTTGGATGGTACCCTGCTGGATACCCTGGACGATCTGATGGACAGCTGTAACTATGCGCTTTCTACCATTGGCGCGCCGCCGCGAACCCGGTTGGAGATTCGCCGGTTTGTGGGTAACGGGATTCTCAACCTGATGGAGCAGGCGGTGCCAGACGGTGCCCAAAATCCTCAGTTTGAGGCAGCCTATACCACCATGCAGAGCTGGTACAAGGCACATAATCAGATCAAAACCGCACCGTATGACGGTGTGCAGGAGCTGATTCGAACGCTGAAGAACCGAGGAATTCCCATGGCCGTGGTGTCCAACAAACCGGATTCCTCTGTGCAAATCTTGATGAAGCAGTGGTTTCCAGAAATCACTGTTGGCGTTGGCGAAAAAGCGGGATTGCGCCGGAAACCGGAGCGGGACATGGTAGACTATGCCCTGCAATTGCTGGGAGGGGAAACGGGCAGCGCAGTTTATGTAGGGGATTCGGAAGTGGATCTGGAAACGGCCTCCAATGCGGAATTAGACTGCATTTCTGTAACCTGGGGATTCCGAGATCGGGAATTATTAGAGGCAAAGGGTGCGAAGCAGTTTGCAAATACAATGGACGAGCTGCTGGCGCTGCTGTAGAGAGAACGAGGAAGGAAACGAAACGATGAAACAGGTTTTATGCTTTGGCGACTCGAATACTCGCGGTTACTCTCTGTACACTGGACGGTTTGACTACGAGGTCAGATGGACAGGGCGATTGAATGAGGCCATGGGGCCGGAGGCATTGATTTGTGAGGCGGGTTTAAACGGCAGAACCATCTGCTTTCAGGATCCGGATGTACCGGGACGCAATGGGATGGAGTTTGTGAAAGGGTTTATGGAAACCCACAAGCCCTTGGCCTTGATGACGGTGATGCTGGGGATCAATGATGCACGGCTGTGCTATGGGGGAAAGAGTGCAGAAGAAATTACAGCCAATCTGGAGCGGATGTTGGTGGATATTCAGGCGCACACCTGTTTTGAGGGAATTCCTACCCGCTATCTGTTGATTGCCCCGGTTCCGGTAGACGCACGGGCAATGGAATACTACGATTATGACGAGGCGTCAGTTCAGGTGACAAGAGAGCTTGGGCGGTATTACGAGGTTTTGGCTCACAAGCTGGGGATTGGATTCTTGGATGCGGGAACCTGGGGAGTGAAGTTGGATGAGGACGGAGCGCACTTTAGTTCCGCCGGACACGGCACCTTTGCGAGACGGATCATTCCGGAGATTCAGGCAGTATTGTCCGCACAGGACTGACAGATTGAAGTACAGCAGGAGTCGGTTTCAGACCAGGAAACCGGCTCCTTATTTTGTGCAGGTATTCGGAATCAGGTGGGGAAATGCGGCGATCATAGGCGAAACAGAGAATGTTGAGTCGCTTGTTGCTGTCATGGGAAAACTGTAGTATAATGCTATACTGTCGAACAATGCCGTTATGAAAGGGATGAAGAGAAGGATGGAACAAAATACATCTCTGAACAGAGAGAACAAAATGGGGGTTATGCCCGAGAATAAGCTGTTGTTTACAATGGCATTGCCTCTGATTTTATCCATGCTGGTTCAGGCTTGTTATAATATTGTGGACAGCATTTTTGTAGCTATGCTCAGTGAGGATGCGCTGACCGCCGTCTCCTTGGCGTTTCCCATGCAGACGGTTATGATTTCGGTTGGCGTCGGGACAGGCGTAGGCATAAACGCGTTGCTGTCTAAATCCCTGGGAGAGAAGAACCAGGCGCTGGCCAATAAGGCTGCAAACAACGGAATATTTCTGGCGCTGTGCAGTTTTCTTGTGTTTGTGATAATCGGCATTGTTGCAGTGCGTCCCTTTTACATGGTTCAGGTCAGTCAGAACATGAAAATTGTTGAGGACGGTGTGATATATCTCCGTATCTGCTGCTGTTGCAGTATCGGGCTGTATTTGCAGATTGCCTTTGAGCGAGTGATGCAGGGAACCGGTATGACGGTCTTCACCATGGTGACCCAGATGACCGGCGCCATAATCAATATCATTTTGGATCCCATATTTATTTTTGGCGTTGGATTTTTCCCCCAATTAGGGGTTGCCGGTGCTGCGGTTGCAACCTGCATCGGGCAGTGTGTCGCCTGTGTGGTCGGAATCATTCTGAATCAAAAAAAGAACCATGGCATCAGTGTTAGCTTGTCCCAAGTTTTTCACCCGGATAGAAAGATCATTGGTCGAATCTACAGCGTAGGTATTCCATCCATCATTATGTCAGCCATTGGCAGCGTCATGACCTTCTGTATGGACTTAATTTTGGTGACATTCACCACCACTGCGGTGGCGGTGTTTGGGGTATACTTTAAACTCCAGTCCTTCTTCTTCATGCCGGTCTTTGGAATGAATAATGCGTTAGTACCGATCATGGCGTATAACTATGGTGCCCGCAAAAAAAGCCGCATGATGAAAACGCTAAAGCTGGGTATTTGTTATGCCCTATGCTTCATGGTGGTGGGATTGATTCTCTTTGAGACGATTCCGAATGTATTATTGGGGTTCTTCAGCGCATCGGATCAGATGCTGGACATCGGCATTCCGGCTCTGCGCATCATTGGATTCCATTTCCCCATTGCAGCCATCAGTATTGTGTTGATTACGTCCCTGCAGGCTTTGGGACATGCTTTCTACAGCATGTTGGTTTCCATGGGGCGGCAGTTGCTGGTTCTGTTGCCGGCGGCGTATATTCTGTCAAAAGTGGGCGGACTGTCTGCCGTCTGGTGGTCATTCCTGATCGCAGAGCTGATGTCTGTGACCTTATCTCTGTACTTCTTCCTGCGGATGAAACGGCGGATCATTGATCCTCTGGACTGCCCTTGATTGGAAAGCGTTCAAAACCGTGAAGTTGTTTGAAAAACTTCACGGTTTTTTGATACAGTGAGTCGAATTTTGTGTTATCCTGTAACCGATAACGCTGGAGGTGAGAGGAACGTGAGAAAGAAACTGTGGTGTTTTTGTCTGGCCCTGGCAATTTTGGGTCTGCAAAGCGGATGTGCCTGGCTGAATCAGGAGACCGTAACAGTAGGCGGACGGACCGTAGTGGTGGATAGCAGCATTCCCGGCAGCACGCTGAACGCAGCAGATTTTTCCATCCAGAAGGACGGTACGATTACCTATGCCGGCGGCAAGTATTTGGCTGGTATAGACGCATCGGCCCACCAGGGGAAAATCAACTGGAAAAAGGTTGCAAAAAAAGTGGATTTTGCGATGATTCGCATGGGTTATCGTGGCTATAAAGAAGGTGTGCTGGTCAAGGACAGTATGTTTGCATATAATTTGAAACATGCCGTAAAAAATGGCGTGAAGGTAGGCGTGTACTTTTTCTCCCAGGCTATCACTCCGGAAGAGGCAAAAGAAGAGGCGAACTATCTTCTTACCCTCATAAAAGACTACGATGTAACCATGAATGTGGCCTATGACTGGGAGTACATTGATAACGTAGAGCCTGGAACAGCACGAACGGAAACGGTAACAGAGGATACGGTAACCCAGTGTGCAGCGGCCTTTTGCGCAGTGATTCGAGAGGCTGGATATGAACCTGCAATTTACTGCAATGGAATGCTGGGATATTTGAGCTATGACCTGGCACAGTTACCAGGCATTGACATTTGGTATGCGGACTATAACAGCAGCAGTCCAAATTTTGCCTATCAGATTCGAATGTGGCAGTATTCCGATTCTGCTACATTGGATGGAGTTAACGGTAAAGTTGATTTAAATTTGTATTTTTGCGATAACAATGAAAAAAAGGAATAGTCGCTTCAAATTGTAACAAAACTAAGGCAACAGAAAGCATTATTTTTTGCTTGTTACATGATTGAGATCAGTTTCATCTCCATGAAACAAAGGGGAAAACCCGTACAGTTTTCAAAATTTTTTCCTGACAAATCGGCAAAGTGACTGGGCCAGAGGGATGGCAAAAATGGGTTAACCAAAGGCACCGCACATTGCCAGTTTTCCAGCGCTTTTTTTCGGCTGCTTCGGTCATATTAAAGGTGCGCCAAAAAGCGCAAGCAGAAGTGGAAGCGGGGGAATTCAATTTGAAAGAGGGAAAGAGCGTATGGGGTTGGTTTACCATTGCCGTCTGTGTCCTGCTCGGGATGGTCAGCTGTGCCGTTCTGGCTGGCAAAATTTACACTGGGGCAGATCAGCCGGCAGTGGTCTGTACGGCAGAAGCGGAACGGCCAAAGAGTCTGGTTCCGGTGGGCAAGACGGTTGGAATTAAACTGTTTTCCAAAGGCGTTATGGTGGTAGCGCTGTCGGAAATCAGCACACGGGATGGTTGCATCTGGCCTGCCAAAGACAGTGGACTGGAAGTAGGAGATATTATTACCCAAGTGGATCACGCATCGGTGAATTCCATTGAAGAAGTTGAGGCGCTGGTGCGAAATGCCGGAGGCAAGGCGATAGAGATTCAGGCGTTGCGAAAAGGCAGAAAAATGGAGGTCACTGCGGAGGCAGCTCCCTGTCTGGCGGACGGGACGTATAAGCTGGGTGCCTGGCTGCGGGATTCCATGGCTGGCATCGGTACGGTCACCTATTTTGATCCTGTGACTAAGACCTTTGCAGCCCTGGGGCATGGCATTAACGATGTGGATACAGGACTGCTGATTCCAGTTCGGTCCGGCGGGATTATGTCCTCTTCTGTTACTGCGGTTGTCCCAGGGAAGAAGTCGGAACCGGGTCAGCTCCACGGAACCTTTGATCTGACGAAGGACATCGGCACTTTGTTTGCTAACGGAAGCGGCGGGGTATTTGGCCACACCGAATCTCATGCGTTTGATGGCGAGGCAGTTCCGGTTGCCAAGCGGAGTGAGGTGCGCACTGGCGCAGCAGTCATTCGATGCAATGTAGAAGGGGAAAAGGTCGAGGAGTATACGGTGGAGATTTTGCGTATTTATCCCGAGTTGGGAGACAATACCCGCAATCTCTTGCTCCAGGTCAACGATGAAAGGTTGCTGAGTATCACCGGCGGCATTGTCCAAGGCATGTCTGGCTCGCCGATCTTACAGGACGGAGAGTTAGTAGGGGCAGTCACTCACGTACTAGTCAACGACCCAACAAGAGGATACGGCATCTTTGCGGAAACCATGCTAGATACAGAACGATAACAAACAAACGGAGTGCGAAAGCACTCCGTTTGTTTGTTATGTTTGGCGGCTAAAATAGAGAGGCATCTTAAAAAGACCTGAAAGAAGTGAACAAATAAAAAAACAGCGATAGGTGCATCGCTAGGGATCACGTTCGACCTGAGCGGCGGTGTGGTGGGTTGAGGCTTTTGTGAGATTATAGGCACAGCCGATTAAAATCAGCAGTGTGCCGACGATCACATTCCAGGTGATGGATTCCGACAGGATGACAGCAGAAAGGGTAATGGCTACAACAGGCTTTATGAAAAAAGCAATTGAGGCGGTGGAGGGATTGGATAATTCGATGGCCTTCATGTAACAAACATAACCCAAACCGGTGACAACAATGCCTACATAAAGAAGTACACCAACGGTGTGGATGGTAATGCCGGAAAAAATCGGCTCGCCTTTTCCGAGAAGGATCAGGAATTCCACCCCAGAACCAAGCAGAAAGCTAAGGCTGTTCTGAGTTAGACCGCCAATTTTGTCGATGCGTTTTTTCCCGAGCGCGGTATAGAACCCGAATCCGATGGATGCGAGCAGCACGATAAGAACGCCATGTATGCCAGTTCCATGGATGAGATTTTCTGGATTGGAAACGATAATCAACCCCATCAGACTTAAAATCAGCACCACAGCCTTTTGCTTGGTAAAGTGGTCATAGACCAAGAAGTGAGCAAAGAGCATCGTAAACACAGGGTTAATGGAGATGATAATGGCAGCCAGGCTGGCGTTGGTCATCATGACCCCGATTTGAAACAGAGTCATGCTGAAACAGATGTTAACCACACCCAGTAGCAACAGGTACCCCCAATCGCCCAAGGTCAGGCGATAGCTGCGGTGGTGCAGATTGTTCAGGGCGAAGGGAAGCAGGATGAGACCGCCAATGAGGAAGCGAAGAAAGGTTAATTGCAAGGAAGTAAAGGCATCTCCAGCAATTTTAAGCGCGATTTCCATCGTTCCGAAGGCGAACGCAGTCAATAATACGAACGGGTAGCTCTGTTTTTGCTTCATAAATAAACCCTCTTTTAGCGGTAAAATTATGGTTACCATTGTAGTCTGTTTTTTGCAAAAAGTAAAATGTGATTTCAAGGTTGAAATAAGATTTGCAGCATATGAATGCTTGTACTATCATAGGAGAAAGAAAGTCGATAGAAGGAAAAGGCGAGAGAAATGATACCGAATTCCGTTCACGTCCTGCGTGAGACAATCCATGGGATGCCGGAGCGGTCTGAGCAGGAGCGGCAAACGATCCAAACCATTGCGGTGGACTCCATACGGATAAGTATGTGGTTCCAGATGCGCTACTGGAGCCGGCGGTGGATGTGTTGAAAACCCTGATAAAAGGGCTGTGAAAACAGAAAATAGCTCCCAGACGTAGATCAGGGAGCCGTTTTTATTCTTATGGTAGGAGAATTAGAAGCCGAGAGGGGCTTCGACTAAAATGACCATTGCGCGGCCGGGAATCCGACTGTGTCGGGTAATGAGAATCTGGCAGCAGATGGTATCAGGGGACTGACAGTCATAACAGCATCCGGTTTGGCGGCAGGGGGTTTGCAAATCGAAGCGCATCGCGTTGATGGGAGCAGCTTCGGTTCTGGCTCGATGATAAGCGTCCTCAGGAGTGCTGACGACTTTGTTCATACCGATGATATAGAGCACATGTTCTGGACCGTAGCACATGGCGGCCAGCCGGTTGGACATGCCGTCTATATTGACCATAGTACCGTCCTCGGCAATGGCGTTGGCGCTGGTAATAAAGTAATCGCTACTGAGAATATTATGCATAATTTGATCCTTTTCCGCCGGAGTAGCAGCAGCCTCCCGATCCAGCGCCACGTAGTTGCCCATCCGGATGGCATCCTTTAGACCAATTTCTTCAATGCTGACTGAACCGCCCCAGCCTACACTGCTACCCTCGGGAATCCAGGCCAGAGCCTGAGCCAGTGCGTCTTCCTTTGTGTTAACATAGCAGGCCTGAATATTGCGTTTTTTCAATGCGTCCACCAATTGCATTCCACGAAGTTGGTTTCTTGTCTGAATGTAATCTGCCATGGAACTCTCCTTTTTGCATCAATAAATGGTTCTTCTTTCGTTTTATTGTACTGGAATGTGCGCTAGATGTAAAGAAGGATAAGGAAAAAGGAAAGGGGAATTGAAAATGCTTTTTTCATAAGATGTCAGTTTTTAGTGGGGCTGCTATTGATTATTAAGAGTGGGGGATCGTGGTGTTGGTTGTTTTGTTTGTGCTCTTTTTGGGACAGAACATATGGGTGACAGAAAGGTAACCCCAAAGAGAGTCCCGTGACAGGCGCAAAAAAGGACCGCAAAACGGTGATAAGTAACGTGATGGTTTTATGTAGAGGCGCAGCGGGAACCGCAGTCAGAGCCGATTTATTGGTGGACAAGGGTGGTTTTATCGCGGCCATGCTGGGAGCTCTGGAAAGTGTAGTTGCAGGTACAATGGTTGCAGTAGGCACATCGTTGCCGAAACTGGTAACAGCGATTATGGCGCTAATTAAGCGGCAGCCTGTGCTGTCAGCTGGCAACATCATTGATCGCTGGGAAAGCATTAACGGTTTCACGCCAAGCAATCTATTTAGAGTTTCCATTTTGCCTCTTGTTTGCGTTGATTGCAGTGGTTCCAATTCTGATTACCAAGCGTACTAATCGGGCTCAGGGGGCACTTTTGCTGGCTGGTTACGCAGCCTATATCACTTTAATTTGCAATGGAATAGCGCGCTAAAAAAGGAGGAACCAGCGGGGAAAAGATGGATGCTGTCAGAAACCGTCGAAAGACGTCGAATTAGATCGCAAAAAAATTCACAAAATTTGGTAATTATAGGTTGAAAATCCAGTGATTTTATGTTAAATTATTCACAGAGAGAGAGAACGACCCAAATGTGTCGAACTGCATTGATATCTGGATCGAAAAGGAGACAGGAATTTTGGATACATTGAAAATTATGTTAGCCGATGCGGATGATGATTTCCGCTCACTACTGGCAGAAACAATTGCACGTGAGAATGATCTGGAGGTTTGTGGAAATACTGGCGATGGTGAAGAGGCATTTCGCCTGGTGGATGAACTACAACCTGATGTGTTGCTGATGGATCTGGTTACATCTCGAATTGATGGATTAGAGTTGCTGCGGCGCATCAATGGCCGTGAGGGTAAACGACCGACTATTCTCGTGCTCTCTGGATTTATTCGCGGAGGGGTGGTGAATCAGGCGGCAGAACTGGGTGCAGACTACTTCATGATGAAGCCCTGTCGGATCGATGCAGTTATTGAACGGGTGCGTCAACTCCAGTTGGGGGGTCCAATGCAACCAGTGAGACACCAGAGCCTTGAAACTCTGGTGACCGCAGTGATTCACGAAATTGGAGTGCCAGCACATATCAAAGGATATCAGTATCTGCGGGAAGCAATTATGATCGCTGTGAACGATATGGATGTGATCAATGCCGTGACAAAAGTACTATACCCTGAAGTTGCACAGCGGTTTGGCACAACTGCCTCTCGCGTAGAGCGGGCGATTCGCCACGCAATTGAAGTTGCTTGGGATCGGGGGGACATTGAAACGCTGCAGAAATATTTCGGCTATACGGTCAGTAACTCCAAGGGCAAGCCTACCAACAGCGAGTTTATCGCAATGATAGCGGATCGGCTGCAGCTTCAGCAAAAACAGCGCTAAGGTATTATGAAGTAGGAAGCATTTCGGCACAGGAAGTTCTGAACTCAAAAGCAAACAAGTCAAGAATTGCAAATCTAATATTTGAGTGGGAGATTAATGAATTTAGACGAAAACAATTCATTCCCTCTGTTGATTGTAGACAAATGGTTGATCAGCGGAGGGAATATTTTATTTTATACTTGCCTTGTAGTGCTTCTTTGTATTGTGACAGAACCTGCTGCGTAAAGATAAAGAAAGTATCCCGCTGTGTGGTACCACACAGCGGGATACTTCTTTAGGGTTTGCAATTTTTGCAGGCTTTATAACCCTTTGCCTTCGCTTTGGATTTTGAAAGGGAAACAATTTTTTTGCTCCGTTTTAAAGAGGGACAGCTTTTTCTTTTGTGATAACATTTTCCATTACCTGAGGCTGTAATGTAGACCGTATTGTTGGAATTGGATCTGGAGGAAGTGCTGGTAGAAGTTTTGGCTGATTTGGATTTGCTCCAGGAGCTGTAGTAATTCTTTTTGCTGACCGTTTTATAGGTTCTGACGCGAACGTAATATTTTTTGTTCTTGGCCAGACTGGAAATTGTTTTGCTGGTGGTCTTACAGGATTTGATTGTGACGGTTTTGGCTTTCTTAAAGCTGCTGGACGTGGAATACTGAATTTTGTACCCAGTAACAGAGGATACTTTCTTCCAGGTAACTTTAATTTTTGTGCTGGAAACCCGTTTGACACTAGAGAGTGTTGTGGCTTTCGGTTTCGATACCGATGCTGTTACGGGGGATTCAGCTGTATCAGCTGCTATGGTTACTACTGTAGACTGGGCGGCTAAGGTAGAGGGCTCTGTTGCCAATGCGGAGCTGGATAGCAGGGTAAATGCCATCGCAAAGGCCAGCAATAGGGCGCTTATACGGGTTTGCTTTTTCATTTTTGGGGTTACCTCCTTATGTTGGATGTTGACGATAAGTGGGGATTATTCCTAGGGTTAATTATGGGATAACGAAGTAATGCAATGCTAAAGGTAACGATAATAATCCGAATGATTGGACATTGTGCCGATATGAGTCACAAGATGCCTCCGATTGCCGTGTTCAGCAACCAGGGAGTCGCTGTTATGGTTGAAACAGGGAGGCGATCCAGTAACCGATCTGCTCAATCAGAGCGATGCGAAAACTACAGAAGTCGTGGTCAGATGGGAACTGAATATGGTTTTGCACAGCAGTGGTGTTGTGCTTTTTGAGCCGATCCCATAGAGGAGCTATCGTTTTTTCCGGCGGAGCGATTTCGTCTAGGGTTCCGCTGATCAGCAGGAGGTTCTGATCCTTCAGGGTGTCGAAGGAGAGAACGAGGGCCAGATCTTTGTGATACTGTATGGCGTTGCGGCGAATAGCATCTGGTGTTTCTTCGTGCAGGACAGGTGCACCCATTTCCAGGAGAAAGTCAATTCCATAAGGGGTTTCGTCAAAGACGAAGGAAAGATCATAGGGGGCAATCCCAATGACGCCCCTCAACCAAGGCAGCTGACGGGCAGCATTTAACGCGCTGCTGGCGCCCATGCTGTGGCCGACCAGAAAAATGCTGTCAGGATCAATGGCGTAGGTCTGCACGGTCCAGGGGCTCTGAGCCCAACGGGCGGCGGTTATGAGATCCGTGATGTAGTTGGTAAAGGAATAGTATCCGCCGCTGCCCCAGCCGCCCCGGCAGTTGGGTACAATTACAACGCAGCCCATCCGGCAAAGCGCCTGGGCAATGTCGTCGCTTTTGTAGAATCCGGGGAAGCCGTGGCAGAGAATTACACAGGGACGTGGGTGATCGTAAGTACCATCTGGCGTCATTACATAGGCACAAAGGAACGTATTATCTATCGGGATCTGTACCCCCACATAGTCCGCCATGGCGACGCCAGCAGGTGGAATTACGTCGCGGAATAGGCGATCCGGAAATAGTTTCATGGTATGAACCTCCCAAAATCAACTGTTTTCACTTAGTATATCGCTATGTTCCGTGGAACGTCAACTACGCATTCGGAAAAGAAAAGCAGCAGCCGTAAGAAAACGGCTGCTGCTCTGGTTAATCCGGATCAAGGTCATTGTGAGAAAGCTTGCAATAAATTTCTTCGTAGGCCAAGGCGGATTTATCCCAACTGAGATCAACTTCCATTTCATTCCGCATGAGCTGCCGCCACTTGAGTGGCTCTGTATCGTACAGCTCCAGTGCACGATCGACAGCAGAAAGCATGTCACCGGCGGTAATATTGCCGAAGGTAAAGCCGAGTCCCTTACCTGTGGCAGGATTGTAGGAGGGGACGCTGTCCTTCAAACCGCCGGTCAGGCGTACTACGGGGACGGTGCCGTAACGCATGGCGATCATCTGTGTGAGGCCGCATGGCTCAGAAATAGAGGGCATGAGCAGGATGTCGGCGCCGGCATAGATTTTAGCGGACAACTTTGTGGAGTACAGGAGGTTAGCGGAGACGCGCTCAGGATAGCGCTTGGCTGCGCTGCGGAAGAACGCCTCGATTCCCCAATCACCCGTTCCTAGAATGACAAACTGGACGTTGTGCTCCATGATTTTGGGGAAAGCGGCGGTGATGAGATCGTAGCCTTTGTGAGAGACCAAACGGGAGATGCAGGCGATAATGGGGACGTCGGGAAGCAGTTCCAGACCGCATTCTTTTTGGAGGGCGTTTTTGCAGATGGCCTTGCCGGCAAGATCGTCCGAAGAATAAGTGGCGGTCAGGTCAGGATCGAGATTGGGATTATACTGCTGAATGTCCAGACCGTTGAGGATGCCGGACATTTTGTAGTAGTTGGCTGCGATGACGCCTTCCAGACCATGGGCATAAAAGCTGTACTGAAGCTCCTTTGCGTAGGTAGGAGAGACTGTTGTAACATAGTCAGAGGCGTAAATAGCACCCTTAGTGAGGTTTACGTCACCGTAGTAAGCAAGCATATCCTCTCGGAAGTAGCTGCTGTCCAGGCCAAATACATCTCCCAGGATGGTCTTGTCATAGCGACCTTGATATTCGATGTTGTGAATGGTAAATACACTTTTGGTCTTGGACAGGCAAGGGAACCGGTGTTTGGCCTCCAAAAGGTAGACGGGAACCAGTCCGGTCTGCCAATCATTGCAGTGAATGATGTTCGGGGACCAGCTTACTTGATCGGGGACTTCGATTACGGCACGGGAAAAGTAAGCGAACCGTTCTCCGTCATCAAAGTGACCATATAAGCTGTGGCGCTTGAAGTAATACTCGTTGTCCACGAAGTAGTACAGTACGTTTCCCAATTTGAGTTGGAACAGTCCGCAGTAGGAGTTCCGCCAGCTCAAAGGAAAGTGAAAGTGTTTGACAAAGGTCATTTGGTCACGCCAGGATTCGTTAATATTGGAGTAGAGAGGCAGAATCACGCGAACATCATGTCCGTGGGCAGCCAGCGCTGCGGGGAGAGAACCGGCTACATCAGCTAGGCCTCCGGTCTTCACAAAAGGCGCGACTTCAGACGCTGCGAATAGAATTTTCATAGATAACAGCCTTCTTTCAGTTGGATGACGAGAAATAACGAGTACGGAAGGGGGGTTAAAGGTAACTGCCTTTGGCAATGACGAGGGGATAGTGAGAGGCACCGGAGAGTACGGAACTGGGACTGATGGTAACCTTTTTGTCAGTAATAACCTGGTTGAGGTTGGCGTTTGCCTGAATATGAGTCCCATTGAACAGAATGCAGTTCTGGACACAGGCACCCTTTTCGATATGTACGTTCTGGAAAATAACCGAATTCGCTACAGAGCCTTCTATGGTGCAGCCGCCAGCCACCAAAGAGTTATGGCAGTTGGAGCCAGGAGCGTAGTAGGTAGAGGGTTCGTTGCGATCCCGGGTGCGGATGGGGCGTTCCGGACAGAACAGATCTCGCTGTACTTTGGGGTCGAGAAGCGCCATGCTGTTTTCAAAGTAGGATGGAACAGAGGTGCAGCGGGTGGAGAAGCCGTTGAACACATAGGGAACCAGCTTGAGCTGATGCTGCATCCCCGCCAGTAAATCGTCACGGATGGAATAGAGGCTGTGGGTGGCGCAATGCTGCGTGAGGTGGATCAGCAAATTCTTAGAGAGGAGGAAGAGGTTTAAGTATTCCATGCCCACCGGTTGTTCCGGACGGCTGATGACGTCAGTGATTTCCTGTGCGTCGTTGATGGCGAAATAGACGGATGCACTGGGATCACCGGTGTATTTTTTGGTACAGACCAAGGTAATATCAGCGTTGGTGTCGATGTGCCGCTGGTAAACTTTCTGAAGTGGGAGATTAGCTACAATATCCCCATCGGCCAAAAAGACATAATCCTGACGGATTTCATGGAGATATGGTTCGATTTGAGCCAGTGCGTCCATCTGTCCTCGGAGTTCGGAGTGGTTATCCTGACTAGGTAAAGAATAGGGCGGCAACAGGCGCAGACCGCCGGTATGGTGTGCCAGGTCCCAGTCTTTACCGGAACCCAGATGGTCCAGCAGAGACTGATACCTGGATTGCAGCATGACCCCTACGTCGGAGATGCCGGCATTGACCAAGTTGGAAACCGTGAAGTCAATCAGCCGGAAGCGCCCGCCAAAGGGGACAGAGGACAGGCAGCGCGGTTCAGTCAGCTCCCGCAGATTGTAGGTGCGATTGTGGGTGAAAATCAGACCATGTACATTGTGCAGCATTACTCAGTTCCCCTCCCTTGGCGCGCCAGAATAGATAGTGTTTGCAGGGACAGTTACACCGGGTGCAACCTGTCGAGCGACGACTGCTACACCCCAGTTATCAGAGCCGTCGGGTGGGTTTCCGATGCGAGCACCGGCGCCGATTACGGTATTTTCTGCAACGATGGCGTATTCTACCACTGCCCCGGCACGAACGGTGGCGCCGGGCATGAGGATGGA
>CALLZZ010000128.1 GCA_937858235.1 uncultured Clostridia bacterium | reverse complement strand
TGAGTAATTTTGCGTGATCCGGCCAGGAATCGCATAACATCGGGCCAAGGTTCGCATGACATCCGGCCAGCGTAGTGACACCCAAAACCGCGCCTTGTACAATGGACAAAACCAACGTACAGGGGGCAGGGTAATGAGGTGTACAGAGAAAATGAGAATTATGGAGATTTTGCGGCTGTGGGAGATGGGACTCACGCAGCGGGAGATCGCAGAAAGCGTTAAATGCGGGAAGAGTACCGTGGGCGAGATCCAGCACCGCTGTACGGAGGCAGGGCTGAACTATGACCATGCCACAACCATGACCAACAATGAAATCCGGGAACTGCTGTATCCGGATTCTTTCGGAAAGAAATCCAGCGTACCAGACCCGCCGTGGGAAGGCATCCACAAAGTCCTCCAAAGCCGAGACAACCGCAAAAACATGCGCTACATATGGGAGCAGGATTATGCCAGCTCCATGAGCTACAGTCAATTCTGCCGCCGATACAAGGACTGGAAGGATGAGGCCGGCAAGAATGTGGTTATGTCCATCAACCGTGAGCCCGGCAGAGAGCTTTTCGTGGACTGGGTCGGCGACACGCTGGACTGCGTAGTGGATGAATCCACGGGCGAGCTGCTTACCGCCCACTTCTTCATCACGACGCTTGGAGACAGCTCCTACCCGTTTGTGGAAGCCTTCCCGGATGAGAAGGCGGATAAGTGGATCAAAGGCCATGTAGATGCCTTGGGGTGGTATGGCGGCGTGCCGAAGATTATTGTCCCTGACAACACCAAAACGGCGGTTACCAGCGCCCGGTATTACGATCCGGAGATCAACAAGGCATATTGGAGTTTTGCACAGCACTATGCCGTTGCCGTCGTCCCCGCCCGGATTCGCAAGCCGCGGGACAAAGGTTCTGTTGAATCCGGCGTGGGCTGGCTGGAGATCTGGCTGCTGGAATGGCTTCGCGGCCAGGTGTTCTATTCGTTCCGGGAACTCAACGCAGCCATCAAGAAGCGGGTCAGACAGCTCGCTGCCAAACCGTTTCAAAAGAGACAGGGTTCCCGGGAGAGCGTATTTCTTGAGATAGACAAGCCGGCGCTTCGGCCTCTTCCGGCGCAGCCCTATGAGTTCGCCGAGTTCATTGACCGGCGGGTGCCGGACAACTACCACGTGGCGTGGGACGGCTTCTACTACTCGGTTCCCTACACCCTGTACAAGCAGACGGTGACACTGCGCATATCCGGCAATGTCATTGAAATTCTCGATGAAAACGGCGACAGAGTTGCCACCCATGAGCACCGCTATTCCGGAAGCCGTTATGTGACCATCTTGGAACATATGCCGCCCAACCACCAGCATCAGGTCAAGTTCAACGGTTTCGACGGTCGTAGATATTCCGACTGGGCCCAAAAGATCGGAGAAAACACCACCGCCGTCATAGACAGGCTTCTGAAACAGCAAGCCGTCGAAGAACAGGCGTATCGTTCCTGTATGGGCATCCTCCAGATGAGTCAAACTTACGGGAATGAGCGTCTCGAAGCCGCCTGTGCCATGGCGCTCGGTATGCATGCCGCCAACTACACCACCATCCGGAACATCCTGAAGAACGGACGGGATACCGGCAGCGTTCCCTCGGCAAAGCCAACCCCCGAACATGAAAATCTGCGCGGCAACGTGTGGCAGTGAGAGGGGGTGAGAAAATGATCAATCAGACTCTGGAGAAGCTTCAGGCCATGAAGCAGGCAGCTATGGTTGCCGAATACCGCCGCCAGCTCGAAACCGGCGCGATGAATGAGCTGAGCTTCGAAGAACGCCTCGCTATGATTGTGGATGCGCAGTGGCTGTCCCGGCAGAACGCCCGGTTAAAACGGCTGCTTCACACAGCGAACCTCCGCGATACTTCGGCGACGCTCTCCGACCTTTCCTACAAGCCGGAGCGAATGCTGGATAAGAATAAAGTGGCGCGGCTTTCGGATCTGCAATGGATACGGGAAGGGCGGAACCTGTTGGTTACCGGACCTACCGGAACGGGAAAGACCTATCTGGTCAGCGCCTTTGGGCGGGAAGCCTGCCGGGCGGGCATGACCGTCCGCTGTTACAAAATGAGCAGGCTGCTCCTGAACCTGTCTGTCGGGCGCGGCGACGGAAGCTATGAAAAGCTGATCGGCGATTTGAAGAAACCCGATCTTCTGATCCTGGACGATTTCGGGCTTGAAACGCTGCAGCCCCTGGCCTGCCTGGACTTGTATGAAGTCGTGGATGAACGAAGGGCTCAGAAAAAGGCAATCGCCATCTCGGCACAGCTTCCAGTCAGCATGTGGTACGGCACGTTTGCCGACAAGACTATTGCCGACGCCATTATGGACCGACTCGTTACCGGCTCTGTCCGGTTCGAGCTCGGCGGTCCGACCATGCGGGACGATCCTGCAAAATTATACTCCGCTGATGACACGGCCAACTGACCGTGCTATACTGCAAAAAACAATACAGCGTCACTATGCTAAACCGGCGGTCATTGCCGGCCGGATGTCATGCGACATCTGGCCGGATCAGATGCGAACCTTGGCCGGATGCCGGAGAATACGCA
>CALLZZ010000127.1 GCA_937858235.1 uncultured Clostridia bacterium | reverse complement strand
GTTGGTATACATTTAAGAATTTCAGGATATTTAACAAGAAGGGTACGAAACTCGTTCTCTATATCAGCAGAGCCAATAAGCGAATTCATGATATTGAGTTCGACCTTAATTGAGTCGACGTTATCGTACACTTTTTGGAAATCAACGTAATACCCATAGTTGTTAATACTCGGACGCATCTTTCCAAGCCAAGTATTGAAATCTCTCATTGTTCTAAATCCTCCTGTAATCTTCGCATGGATAAAGTTAAATAATCCTCACTATTGTCGATTCCGATATATCTACGACCCAGCATCTTCGCCGCGACACCAGTAGTAGAGCTACCACAAAACGGATCAAGTACAAGGTCATTAATATTCGTAGAAGCTTCAATAATACGTTTCAAGAGATATAGCGGCTTTTGCGTCGGATGTTTCCCAAGCTTTTTTTCCCTCTGAGGTGTGAGCGGTCCGGTCCAGACATCTTTCATTTGCTTACCACCATTTTGCTCTTTCATAAGTGCATAGTTAAATAAATGCTTTGACTTCGTATCATTCTTTTGAGCCCATAGAATTGTTTCCGTGCTATGCGTAAAACATCGGCATGCCAAGTTAGGCGGAGGATTTGTTTTCTGCCATGTAATATTATTTATAATTTTAAAGCCTTCTTCTTCAAGGGCCATTCCTATACTATAGATATTGTGTAGTGTTCCGCTAATCCATATGGTTCCGTTATTCGTAAGTAAAGGCTTGCACAGTCTAATCCATTCACGATTAAATTGATGCTTATCAGATAGCCCTGAGATCTTATCCCACTCACCTTTGTTGACTGAGACCATTCTTCCGCCTTTACAAGTTATTCCGTCATTGCTTAAGAAATAAGGTGGATCTGCAAATATCATATCTACAGTTCCTTCCTTTATTTCTTTAAGTAGGGAAAAAGTATCCCCCAACAGTAACAGTTCTGATTCTGTACTGTAAAAAGGCTGGATTTCCCGTTTTAACAATTCTTCCATAATTTGTGTTGTTCCTCAGTAGTTTGTAATTATTACTTCTTTCCCAGATCGTTTTGAAGCATCACTGTTAATTGCCCGTCTAACATCAACTTCTTCTATGTTGTAACCAGAATATAATTCATGGACCAGGGGTACATTGTGATTGCTTAACATTATAAATGCTCCCGCGTCAGCAAGTTTCTTGAAAAGAACCGCTAACCGTTTATGATCGTCAAGCGAAAAGCCATCTTTTGTATAGTCTGTAAAATTAGCAGTTTCGCTAATAGGTACATATGGAGAATCAAAATAAACGAAATCTCCTTTCTTAACGTCAGCGCATGCTTCTTCAAAATCCCCTTGTCGAATCTCTATGTCGCCTTTCTTTAGATACTCGGCTATATTCCGAATGTTGTCTATGTCAATTGATAGACCAGTTTTTTTGTTGTTGTAGGGCACATTGAAAGCGCCTTTAGAATTAACTCTGTAAAGGCCATTAAAACAATGCTTGTTAATCCATATCATTAACGCGGCGCATTCAGCATCTAACTGATTTGCAGCAATTTTCTTATTGTATTTATCCCTCTGCTCATAGTATCGTTCTTTGTCGCAAGGAACTTCATCGAGAATACATACTTCCTGTATAACTTGTTCGCTGTTCTCCTTAATCTGACGGTAAGCATTTAAGAGCTGTTCATTATTGTCGTTAATGACCGCCTTCTGTGGGTGCACATCAAGAAGCAGTGCACCGCCGCCGATAAAGGGTTCATAGTATTTTCCGTAACTCTCTGGCATCCGAGCTTCAAGCTTCTCGAGCAGCTGTCTCTTTCCGCCTGCCCATTTTACAAAAGGCTGTGTTTTTAGTTCCATTGTCTTTTCCTCCACTTTATTTAAGTAACCATCGTATTCATGTCATAACTCCAGGAGAATATCAAGTCACTTCATAAGGAGTATTTGCAAACTTTTCTTGTCTACATATTCTTGATGTCATAAACAAATTCCTTCTTGAAATAAAAGGCGTGGTTTTTGTTGGAAACATAGCGTTTGTACACTTCTGAATAAATTGGATGGTAGCATCCACGACTATCTCGCGCGTCTTTACTGCGAACTTGGAGATGTCTTCCATTTGAAGTGTGTATAAATCCATCTGCAGAATGTTCAATGTGCCAACGAAGTTGATCACAAATCGAATAATAATCATTTCTCCATATTTGTTTGAGCCCAGCATATCTGGGTGAATTCAAATTAATATGAATGCTTGGTAAAAACATCCAATCTTCTGGTGAACCGTCTTTACAGACAGGAACATAGAGAATATTGCTGATTTTTTCAAACAGATGTGTATACTCAAAAGTCTCCTTTTCAATCAGTTCATCGATAATGCTGCTTATCTGCGTGATAAAAACGGTCTCCCTTGGATTTCCAAAGCGGTCGCATTTATTGCTTTTCAGTTCTCCATCTTCAAAGTCAAGGTTTGTACTTGACAAATGGAGGCCCAATGCAAGCTCAAGTAATTGTCCCGTTTTTCCTTTATTTACAATAATTGAGTTTAAATCCCTCGAAGTAAAAAGGTCTTCTAAACCTTATACCGGCTATTTCGTTAAACCGTTCATTAGCTTCATCAAGTCTCATTAGTGTCACCTCGTTATTCTTTGTTTGGCTCAGGAACAACATTCCAAGTCATGTTTCTCCCTGAATAATTCCAGTACCTGATATCTTGTTCGATGAAGAGCCATTTCAGCACTTTTAGAACATGGTCAACTGGCAGGCCATTCGAAAAAGAAATACTATCAAATTCTTCATCTGCGACATCGTGGCACTCAAACACCTTTTTAATTAGGACATATAACCGGGCATACATTTCTGGGTTTTCTTGTTTCTTGTTTTTCAAGTCAGAAGCAATATCCTCATGTTTTGGGTAATTCCTTTTTCTTTTTCCTTGCGGAGCATAGTTAGCATTTTCAACACATACAAGAAAATCAAAACCATTGTGCAAATTTGCAGGTCGTTGCAAATAAACTCTGTCACCTGAGGACAAATTTTCCACATAGTAGATATATCGCGATGATTTATCTCCATTTCCTTCACCAGGATCTTCTTTAGAAAATGCGTTAACAACTCGCATCCTGACCTCATTCCGAGTCCCCTCATTCGAAAATGTCACTGTCAAGTTATTTGTAGCCATTTCTTCTCCTTACAAAAGTTTCATTAGAGAGATACAGCCTGCCGTCGCACACGGCAGGTTAATATCACTCAAAGTTGCCTTGTCTTAATGCTTTATCCGACTTCTTCCATCATCCGCTTGTAATGCTGCTCCTGATCCATCACCACAAAGATCGTATGGAATACTTCGCGGTACTGATCGCAGTCGATGCTTTCATCAACGAAGTACAGTCCTTCGTTGAATGAATCCGAATGACGGATGTAGGAGAGCATCGCACCAGCAAGATGGTATTTTGTGTAGTCTGGTACAGCATCCCCGGATTCCTCATCTACCTTTTTCTTTACGGCTTCCAGCACCTTTGAACTCATTGCGGCGCTATCGTATCCGCAAAGCTGTATGAAGTAATGTTCCAGAATCCGGCGGATAACATTCATCAGCGGAATTGGCGAATCCAGCAACTCGTACTCGCGCCAAAGCGCATGATAGGGACCTTGCACCGGATCGAAATTCCTGTCCCTCTCGCTAATTCTGCCTGCCGGAGTGACACAGAGCTCAACTGTCGACACATTGTTCTTCTTGTTGATCTTGTACAGCGATACGTATCTGTATCGGCCCACCTGATCATATGCGACCTGCTGGTGGAAGTAGGCGTTATGCGTCAGGATGAAGATCTGCTCGATGTACCTCCCGACGAATATCGGATTCACGTTTTCTACAGGATCTGCGACATTAGCGCAGATTCCTATCATTTCCCGGACGAGCGAGCCTACTATGAACAGTGCACTGCTGTCCATACTCGATACTGGATCATCGATTACGACAATCTTGTTCTTACCGGAGTCGGTTTGTGACCGCATGCCACGAACGACATGATAGAAATAGAGGAACGCTATGAAGTTGCGCTCGCCTTCGCTCAGGTTCATAGCGACCTTACCGTCGTCGCGGATGACTTCATAACCACCTTTGACGCCTTCCTTTTCATTCAGGCTGAATCCTTCAAATCCAGAGTCCTTCAAATAGCCGTTCATGCTCCGGACAGTATCAGCTGTATTGATGAGGCCCGCGTTCAGATCGTTTATTTTCTGCGTCAGAGAAAGATACTGCGTCTGGAGGTCCTTGACCTTTTCCTGCAGTTCTGCTTCCTCGTCTTCGATCTTCTTTTTTGAGGCTACATAATCCGCAACGTAGTCCTTCAGAAGAAAGGCTATCTTTTCCCAAACCATGCGATTGCATTCATTCTGCTTGCTGGACTTCGCTGCGACGATGTCGTTGTTATTCTGAATCTGTTTGTTGATCTGCGAAACCAGCTCATCCAGTTCAGCAATAATCGTATCAGCATCTTTCAGTGCTATCGCCTTTACCGGCGAGGAAATCTTGTCCGCAATCAGCTGATTGTTTTCCAGAATGCACGATTGAAGCTCAGCCAGCTTTGTCTCATACGCAGCAAGCTCCTCCGCCTTTGGATAAGCGTCTTCAAGATTACTCTTATACAGAGCAACAAGCGCCTGCATTTTGGCATCATAATTCGACTGCAAAATACGCAGCGCATTCAGCGACTCCTGATAGCTTTCATCAAATGCACTTGCCATTGATGATTCAAAATCATCCGGCAGCTTCTGCTGGCAAAACGGGCATTTTCCATCTGACTTATGAATATAGGCGTCATGCCCGCGGCGAACCCATTCTGAGGCGTTCAGCACCTTCATGAATCGAGCAAATTCCGTCCCGCCGCTGCTGGTAATTGCCTCGCCGAGCAGCGACAGGCCTGACAGGTCATAAACGCCGGAAAGGCCTGATGACAACTTGAATAAAGCATACCTTCTGGCATCCGGATCAAAAGCAACATCATAGAGTTCCCTTATAGCCTTATCGTCATGGTCAACTGGCGAATAACCACCTGTGAGTACCTCATCTGTAAAACGCTCGCGGGACTTCTTTTTATCCTGAGTCTGGTCGTAGTCCTTGCGATATTCGCGTGCACCTTCCCAGCAGACATTTTGGAAATTTTCCAGAAGAAGAGCAAGCTCTGCATGTTTCTTGTCTCGTTCCTCAGCGGCTTTCTTGCCATCCTGCGTGACCTGCGTCCGTTCTTCTGCGGCAGCCTCGGCCTTCTGCCTCGTCTCGACATTCTCCTGGCTTAATGTAAAAACGCCTTTCAGATTGCCATAATCCGCAAAGTTCTGGCTGACAAAAGTTTTGTCATAAATCAGAACAGAATAATTAGCAGGGCTGGTGCCTGCTTTCCATTCAAGGCACTCTGGATGTCTGAAAGCATCAGCGATGCTGCTTTTCCCGGCTCCGTTTTTCCCGAAGAAGAAATTGATGTAGGTAGGACAGACTTCCTCATCATGAAAAGTATAGG
>CALLZZ010000126.1 GCA_937858235.1 uncultured Clostridia bacterium | reverse complement strand
AATAACGATATCCGGTATCGGGATCGGTTTTTGCTGGAATCAGCAAGCGAATTTTGTCATAGTAGCGCAGTGTTTTAATACCTACTTTACATATATTTGAAAATTGGCCGATACTCAACATAGTATATTCTGCCTCCTGCAACGTTGATTCGAATCTATAAGGGAGTATAAAGCCTGCCCCGACGGGAGAGTCAAGTGCTTTTTCAAAGTTTTCCATGCGCTGGAGTTGGTGGAAGGGGAAAAGAAAGACTCGGGAAGTGAGACAACTATCTCACAATTCCGGGTGTTCTGATGCAATGTGCAGTTTCAGTTTTTCAAAGGTCTCTTTGCTTAGATCGTGCTCCATTTTGCAGGCGTCCTGAGTGGCGATTTCCGGGTCAACGCCCAGCATTATGAGCCACTTACTAAGGAGCTGATGTCGCTCTAAGATCTCGTTAGCGATACGCTCTCCCTTGGGCAGCAGTTCAATCCAACCCTCTTCATTCATCGTAATACATTCGTTCTGGCGAAGCAGCCGCATAGCTCTGCTGATGCTGGGCTTGGAAAAATTCAGGGCCCGGGCGATATCAATGGAACGTACTTTTCCTTGTTCGTTCCTTATTCTCAAAATCGTTTCCAGATAATTTTCAGCCGATTCGTGAATCATAGTTTATGTTCCTCCAGGATCGTTTTCTACGGTATTTGACTACTTTATCACATTTTTGCAAACGTTTCAAGGCATTGCAGCCAATTCTGTACAAAACGCCGTCAGCAAAAAACACAAATTACTTTTTCCAAATAGAAGCCAGCATCAAAATCAGGCTTAAGAGGGATTAGAATACGCGTTGATCCGAGACCTTGAGGTAAGTCAGGAGGAAAAGGCGCCCGGAAAACCGGACGCCTTAGAACAAGTGTGAGGCAACTATGTTTGGTTGCAGAAACGATTGATAGGAGTGATGCTATCTGATGTGTTAGGCGGGAAGAAATCACTAACGGGGAAATCAACCTGCTGGAATACATCACAGGGGTCGTCATCGCAGGGTTCGCTGTTGCATTCTTTGCCAGGCATACAGTAGTCGTACATGGGGATCAGCAACTGGGAGTCACGTTCCATGTACAGAATAGAGAATTGACCCAGTGTGCAGTAAATTCGCTTTGCTCCGCTGTCACAGAAGTTAATTTCCTCATCAAAGGCAGATAAGATCCCCTTTGGAATTTCGGAAATAGGGAGGTCACAGCAGCACTGAGGACGGGTGCAGCAGTCTACCAGGCGCATGGAAAGAATCAGCGGGTCAACTGCTTCGCAAATAGCGGTGGGGAGATTTTCATCATAGGGCAGAATATCATTATCCAGCTTCTTGCAGGAGTCCTCACTGGTAAAGCGTTTGGATCGTCCTTCGCTGCCGAATAGGATGGAGCGCTTGTCAAAGATCGCCAGCCCGGTAATCGGAGCGGTTTTTGCGCAGCCGGCGGTAGCTTCTGCAGTGATCTTATAGAAAAATCTCATGTCTACCGTATAGAAGCCACGTCCAAGGCCCACAGGTTGGACGTCCATGTAAACGTAGAGTAACGTTGCGCGTCCGGCTCTCAGTGACATCGCACCATCAATGATGGGTTGAGAGGAACAGACAGGGTACAGGCGCAGATCTTCCACACAATCTTTTGCCTGGCAGGAGTCATAAATCTTCCTTGTATGAATGCAGGTGGATTCCCGGATCTCGTGGTGGTTGGCAGCCGGGGTTGTTGCTGCTTTTTCAGGCATAAAAATACCTCCTTCATAGGTCTGAGAAGAGAATAGTCTCTCCATGACATACTATGAAGGAGGCAAAAAACTGTGTCAGCCGACAAGATTAGCCATGAGCTTTACGGCGCTTTTATTTCGGACAGCGCTGATGTTATTCAGGAACAAAACATCGTTAATGTTCAGATCTTTTACAACTTCCGACAGGGAACGATTGTCAACATCGGGGAAATAGCGGTAGTCTAGAATATAGACATGCTGATAATTTTCTACCAAGAAAGGCGCGAAACTGTTGCCGAAGGATTCCTTGATCAGCAAAATAGAGCTGCCATCCTTCTTGTTTGGATTTTCGATGTGGCTGAGCGGATTGTCGCCACCAATGAATGTGTTATACTTTGAGCTGGAAGCCCAATCGCTCACATTGGTAACAACCGTCCAATCCCAAGTGGAGTTCTTATCGTCTGTAATGGTGATGGTATTAGTGGAGGGCGGAATATAGGCGTAAACTGTATCAGGATGATTCCTCAGGGATGAGGCTTTGGTATCCCTGTAGAAACTGCCCCTAAAGTTGTCATATTTGACCTCTTCAAATTGATCCAGTGCTACAGCACTCTGTCCCGAGTCAGTGCAGAACTGTTCATAGGCGTAATAAGCACCCAGAGCGGTCCAGTGGTGGTCAGTACGGAAATAGAGATAGTCGCCGTCCACGCTGTGCTTTAGCAGGGTGTTAAAAATATCTACCTTGCTTACGTTATCCGCCATGCTGGTATACAGGTAGTTGAGCGCCTTCTGCTGGCTGGAGGTGTTAATTCCATCACGTACTGTTTGAGGCACACAGATATCTATGCTAGTGGGGACGATCATGTTGTACACATGAGCGGCACCATTTAGTTTAGAGCCGGCGCTGCTGATCATTTTAATATAACTGTCTGCGGCTGCCTGATCAAAGTTGTAGTATTCATAGGCAGCATCATCAATGACTAGCACGGCCCCGAGTTTTTCCACTTTGGCATCTTTGTCCAGTTCCGGGATCGTAGGATCATCCTCTGGCTGTTGAGCGGAAGCGTCCGTTTTGCCTGCAGAGGATGCGGGGGCGTTATCAGGTGAGGTTATTTCTTCCGGTTCGGAGCTGGTTGCGAGAGGCTTGTCTGGAATATCATCTGCCTTGTCTACTTTGCCAACCACCTGAGTAGTTTGAACTCCATAGAGTTGCGTGATACCGGTTTCCAGTTTCAGGAATGCCTCACGGAAGGGGAACGTATCTGCAAACCAAGTGTTCATTTGATTGAAAAACTCGCCGTTGGCCACAGTGGCAGCGGTAGGAATCGGGAATGCGGTCAAATTACGCTGCTCCATATCAGAATAAGAGGGACGAAGCGGAATGATAAAGGAGAAAATCGAAAAGAGGAACAAAAACGCAAAAAAGATTGAATTTGCTCGTTGCGTGAATTTGCGTTTCTGAAGTTTGGGGTCTTCAGGTGAATGAGTCGATCTCTTTGCAACTACAAAGTCATCTCGATCCTCTTTGTGGTGAAAGAACACATAACACCTCAGTTGTATTTTCTTGATTTTGCGCAGAAGCGTTTCTGTTAGTTTTGGTTTGCAGTTTTGATTCCTCAAATCCATTCACATCCTTTCTAGATATGTGCAGTTTTTGTCATGGTGGTTAAAATCTAAAGTAGAGGAAGGGATTATAGCTGTCGCCGACCAACGCCGCTGTTGACAGAATCAATAGTACAATCGGAACGGCAATCTGTACCACTTGCAGTGCAACCTGAGCATTGGGCTCCACGAGCGCCCTTTTTTGGAGTCTCTCACCAAGGACTTTGGCAATGGGAGTGCATGCTAGAATTGCGATGATAAAGAACAGGAAGCTGCCCTTGAAAGCAACCGTTGTTTCGTAATTGGTAAAGGAATTTCCGTTTAGCCCGAACAAGCCCTTCAAAATGGAAAGAATCTGGGAAGGTGCTTCGAACCGGAAGATCATCCAGCCAAAGGAAACGATTAAGATGGTGTAGATCCGTGACAGGGCACGAGGGATATGAAATTCGCTTCTAGCTAAGATTGCTTTTTCTGTTACGAGGAATAGGAAGTAGTACAGCCCCCATAGTAGGAAGTTCCAACTAGCACCATGCCAGAAACCGGTCAGCGCCCAGACAACCAAGAGGTTAAAGATATGGCGCAACTTGCTGCAGCGGTTCCCGCCTAGAGGGATGTATACGTAATCTCGGAAAAACGTACTCAGAGAAATGTGCCATCTGCGCCAGAACTCAGTGATGGATTTGGAAATGTAGGGGTAGTTAAAGTTCTCATGATAATGGAATCCAATCATGCGCCCCATACCGATTGCCATGTCAGAGTAGGCGGAGAAATCCAGGTAGATCTGCATAGTATAGGCGAACATACCCAACCAGACCGACAAAACTGGTTGAGAGATCAGCGTGGTATAGATGGAATCGGAGGATGTGGCGGCAAGGAAAGAATCGGCAAAACTGCCGCAGGTATTAGCCAGCAGTGCTTTTTTTGCCAGTCCAATGGTGAAACGGCGAATGCCATAAGCCACATCGGCTCTTAGGATTTTACGATTGGTCAGTTCTTTTTCTACGTGCTCATAGCGAACAATAGGGCCTGCAATGCACTGATGGAACATACTGACATAGAGAAGCAACGTAAAAAAATTTTCTTGTGCCTGCACCTCTCGTCGGTAAACATCTACCACATAGCTCAAAAGCTGGAAGGTATAAAAACTGATGCCGATGGGAAGTGTGATAGCAAGGACATTCTCCGGCACTCCAAACCAATTGTGGAAGTTTTGCAGGAAAAAGGAAAGATATTTGAAAAAGCAGAGCAGGCCAATATTGATCGTGCAACCGATGATCAGGCACCGTTTGCGTAGCTTTTGCTCCATGCATTTGGACATTTCCTTTGTAACCAGCCAATCAGCCAGTGTCATGCCAACTAAAAGTAAGAGATAGACTGGACCTGCCCAAGCGTAAAAGATCAGTGAAAAAATGAGC
Source organism: uncultured Clostridia bacterium (assembly GCA_937858235.1). Lineage (GTDB taxonomy): Bacteria > Bacillota > Clostridia > Oscillospirales > Oscillospiraceae > Onthomonas. The sequence goes on along the minus strand of CALLZZ010000126.1, from coordinate 7,153 downwards.
ATGATACGGTTTCGCCACTTCAAATCCGGCATCAGGCGATAACAGAGTAAGTTTAGTGGGAAAAACGCATAAACAAACAGTAAACTGGAGAAAACCAAATCGGTTCATCCCCCTTCCGAGCGACGTATTTCGACTTCATGATATGCAATTCGATAAAAATCATTCTAGCATAGTGGAAAATGGCTTTCAACCAAATAATTTTTACAAATTGTTAAAAAAGCAGACACCGCTATTTTATTTGTTCGCAGTGCCTGTTTTGGGCAAGGTTACATACGATTTTTTGGATATAATATCGTTTTATTTAGAAGCAATCAGTTCCATCTCTATTTTTGCGCCAGCAGGTAGTTTTGCTACTTGCACGCAAGAACGGGCAGGAGCATTTTGAGGAAATTTTGTGGCGTAAATTGCGTTCATGGCGGAAAAATCGGTCAGGTCGGTTAAAAATACGGTAGTTTTAACTACATTTTGGAATGTCATTCCGGCGGATGCCAAAACTGCCTCCAGGTTCTGAAATACCTGGGTTGCCTGGGCCTCGATGGTCTCACCGGCCAGCGTGCCGGTTTCCGGAATCAGACCAATTTGGCCTGAAGTGTAAAGCGTAGTTCCATCCAGTACAGCGTGGGAATAGGGACCCAGGGCAGCTGGCGCATTGGAAGAAGTGACAATTGTTGACATAATTAGAATCAGTTCCTTTCTTTTTGAAATTCTGATTCTTATTCTAGCATACCCACTCCAGAGTGCAAACTTTTCTTTGCAACAAAATCTTGTGTATGTTATAATAGTACAAAAATTCGATTTGTAGGAGGCTGGGCTGTGACTATTTTAGGGATTGATCCCGGTATCGCTACTGTTGGCTTTGGTGTGATAGAGGCAAAAAGGGGACAGTGCCAGGCAATCCGATACGGTGTCGTTACGACTCCTGCGGGCCTGCCCTTATCCAACCGATTGTCCATGATCTATCGTGACATGGAGGAACTGATCCATACCTTCCACCCAGATGAGATGGCGGTGGAGGAGCTCTTCTTTAATACAAACCTGACAACAGGAATTTCCGTTGCCCATGGGCGGGGCGTGATTTTGATGGCAGCAGAGCAGCTGGGAGTACCCATTTTTGAATATACCCCCATGCAGGTAAAGCTGGCAGTGACCGGTTATGGGAAAGCTGATAAAAAGCAGGTCATGCAGATGACGCAGCGGTTATTGCGCCTGAAATCGCTGCCTCGGCCAGATGATGCGGCGGATGCATTGGCGATTGCCCTCTGCCACAATCGATCGGCTACCAGTCTGATCAACACAGATCGTGAGTTTGACGCTCACAAATATAATACGCGATAATTGCGAGGCTATGCTATGCTATTTTTTCTAACTGGAACCGTTGCGCTCGTCGAACCTGGGATGGCAGTTCTTGATTGCGGCGGCGTTGGATACGCCTGTAAAACGACCAACTACACACTGGGAGCCATTCAGAAGGGGAAAACCGCTACGTTATATACCCATCTCTCTGTCCGGGAGGACGGAATTGATCTCTATGGCTTCGCTACGAAGGAAGAAAAACGACTGTTTCTGCTGTTGATTTCTGTTTCTGGTGTGGGGCCAAAAGCGGCGCTTTCCATTCTCTCCACCGCTCCCCCCCCTCAGTTAATCCTTTCCATCATAATGGAGGATGTAAAAACCCTAACAATGGCACCTGGGATCGGGAAGAAAATTGCTCAGCGCATTGTACTGGAGCTGAAGGATAAATTAGCCAAGGAACAGAAGATGGAGAGTGGAACCAGTAATATGGTTTCGTCTGGCGCTCATCTAATGATTCCGGAAGATAAGGTAGCGGAAGCTGGAGCGGCACTAGCCGTTCTGGGATACAGCCAGATGGAAATCCAGCAGGCGCTGAAGGGCGTGGCGTTGAACGATCTTTCCAGGGAAGAGATCGTCAAGGCTGCACTAAAGAATATGATGACAAAATAATCCCTTTGCAGGAGTGCAGATATGGCAATTGATTATGTGGAACCTACTTATGAAGAAAATGGAAAAGGAGAATCTCTGGTAAGGGCGGAGTGTACTTGGGAAGATGAAGGGGAATACTCGCTCCGCCCCAGTCGGCTCAACGAGTATATCGGACAGGAAAAGGCAAAGGGCAACTTAGAGGTTTTTATTCAGGCTGCGAAGCTGCGGCAGGAGCCGTTGGATCATGTGCTGCTCCACGGTCCCCCGGGACTGGGGAAAACGACGCTGTCAAGGATTATTGCCAACGAGATGAATGTCAACATTCGAACGACCTCAGGACCAGCCATTGAGAAGCCTGGAGATTTGGCTGCGTTGCTGACCAATTTACAGGAAGATGATATTCTGTTCATCGACGAGATTCACCGAATGAATCGCTCTGTTGAAGAAATTCTCTATCCTGCCATGGAAGACTATGCCATTGATATCATCATCGGAAAAGGCCCCAGTGCGAACTCCATCCGGTTAGATCTCCCTCGCTTTACTTTGATCGGTGCGACAACCCGGGCAGGCAGCCTGTCAGCGCCGTTGCGAGATCGGTTTGGGGTGACACTGCGACTGGAGCTTTATACCCCTGAGGAACTGTCGATGATTGTAGTGCGCAGCGCCGATATACTGGATGTACCCATTGAAAGCGACGGTGCTATAGAGATTGCAAGACGCAGCCGTGGCACGCCTAGAATTGCCAACCGTATGCTACGCCGAGTGCGAGATTTTGCACAGGTTTGCGCCGGTGGCGTGATCACAAAAGCAGTAGCAGATCGGGCACTTACGGCTCTAGAGGTAGATCGCCACCGGCGCAAACCTGGGGTTAGACGCCATTGACCGGCGCATGTTGCAGGCTGTAATTGAATACTATGGTGGCGGGCCGGTGGGGTTAGACACACTGGCGGCAACCATCAATGAGGATACGGTAACGTTAGAAGATATGTACGAACCCTACTTGATGCAGCAGGGATTTCTGACTCGAACGCCTCGAGGTCGCTGTGCGACCCAGAAAGCATATGAGCATTTGGGCGTATGCTTTCCGGAACAACAGGAAAAACTATATTGAAGGGTGAGAAACTGTATATCCGGGTGTTTTGTCTGGGTAACTAGGTATTTTAACGGTTTGTTCTGCTTGACCATCCATTTCAGACCTGTTATACTTATTTTAATAGGAGACCAGAATGACTGTTTTTCAAACAACCTACGATATGCAATCGGATGAAGATCTTTGTGTCTTGACTGCTGCCGGTGACCATATGGCAGAGGAAACATTGATCGGACGGTATATCCGCATGGTGCGAATGCTGTCTAGGCCGTTGTTTCTCATGGGTGGGGACAGTGAAGACCTCATTCAGGAGGGGATGCTGGGGCTATGGAAGGCGGTAAGGAATTACGTCCCGGATCGTGGCGCTTCTTTTCGGACTTTTGCTCAGACCTGCGTGAAAAATAGTATGATCTCCGCCATCAAAACTGCTGCAGGGAAACATCATATTCCCCTTAACGATTCCGTTCCATTCGAGACCCTTCTTTTTGAAAGAAATGATCAGTTGGCAGTGAGTGACCCTGAGACACTTTATATCGATCAGGAGATTTGCAGCGAACAGTTGAATCAATTCTACAGTAAGCTGTCTGGTTTCGAGGCAAAGGTGCTTGACTTGTATCTCAACGGCCTTTCTTATTCGGAGATCGCAGATCAAGTGAATCGTTCACCGAAATCGGTGGATAACGCTGTCCAACGCATCCGGCGGAAGTTCTCTCATCTATAATAGGACAGAATCATCTTTGCCGCCATCTATTTCCCGGCGATTTCAGCTTACGCTGAACGCAATATAGTCCTAAGGGACAAAAGTATACTCAAAAAAGAGAGGGTTCTAAAATGTTCGAAGACAAGACACTTGTATGCAAAGATTGTGGCAACGAGTTCGTATTCACCGCTGGTGAACAGGAATTCTACGCAGAGCACGGGTTCCAGAATGAGCCGCAGCGCTGCAAGCCCTGCCGTGACGCTCGCAAAAACGCGGCGCGTGGCCCCAGACAGTTCTTTACCGCTACCTGCGCTAACTGCGGCGGTGAAGCCCGTGTTCCGTTTGAACCGAAGAGTGACCGCCCTGTTTATTGCAGCAATTGTTTTGCTCAGATGCGCGGAGAATAAGCCTACAGATTCCATTGTAAACATGATTCGGAAAGAGAGTGCAGTTTGCACTCTCTTTTTTTGTCCAACCGGCCTATTTTGGTTGAAAACTAGTGAAATTGTGGTTATAATAACAGCATATCACTAGGAGGTATTTTTAGATATGCCCGAAATTACAAAAGATATGATCATTGGTGATCTGTTGAAAATGATGCCTCAGTCCGCTTCCGTTCTGATGAACTGCGGAATGCACTGTGTGTATTGCCCAGCTTCTTTAAACGAGAGCATTGAAGAAGCTTGTATGGTTCATGGTCTGGATTGTGACACCCTGATTGATGAGCTCAACGCAGAACGTGAGCTGACAGCGTCTGAATGTTAAAAACAAAGCGTATGAGAAGAGCGGCCCAAAGAAGGCCGTTCTTCCGCTATCCTGAGAAATAACGGATGTGAGTAATTTGAATTTATCCCTTCGACTGAGTGCTGCCGCACAGTGGGTGCCCCAGTATGCCCGGCTTTGCGACGTAGGAACCGATCATGCAGCGTTGCCTATCTGGCTGATGCAGCAGGGGAGAATACATAGCGCAATCGCTACAGATATTCGAACAGGCCCCTTGGAACGCGCCCGGAAAAATGTAGAGCGGTATGGATTTTCTGGTAAAATTCAACTGCGGCTATGTGATGGCTTGTCTGGGGTAACAGCGCCGGAAGTGGACACGGCTTCTATCTGCGGCATGGGCGGAAAAATGATGATGGCTATTTTAGAAGCTGCCCCTTGGACCCAAAATGAAGTCAGGTTGATCTTACAGCCTATGAAGTCTCTAGGGGAACTGCGGAAATGGCTGTCTCAACACGGTTACTGCATCGAACAGGAGCGCGTAATCTGGGAAGAGGGGCATTGGTATACGTTACTTTCTGTCGTAGGCAAAAATGATGAGACAGTTCTGACACCAGGGATGGAGGAAGTTGGAATTCCAAATCGCTGGTGCAGAGAGGAAAACCGACTAAATTACTTGAACTATGCCGTGGAACGGCTGGAACGACAAAAAAAAGGACTGGAACGGTCGGAAAAGACGCCGGATCAAAACCGCATGGCATATTTACAGGCTGCGTTAGCAGAGCTGGCAATTTGGCGCCATAGTTTAGAAAAAGGAGTGTGGCCAATATGACAACAGTGCGAGATATCTATCAGCTAATCGACAAAATCGCCCCCTTTTCCATTCAAGAAGCCTGGGACAATTCTGGCATGCTGGTGGGACATTGGAATCAGCCAGTCAGCCGTGTTTTGGTGACCTTAGATATTACATCAGAGGTTATTCACGAGGCGGGGAAGATTGGTGCAGAATTGATTGTATCCCATCATCCCTTGTTGTTTAACCCTGCGAAACAGTTGACTGACGGGCATACGGACTTGGTAGGCCAGCGCATTCTGGCTCTGGCAGAACGTGGGATCGCAGCCATTTGCTGTCACACCAACTGGGACAGTGCACAGGGTGGCGTGAATTACGTCCTCGCAAAGCTCTGCGGGTTAGAGAAACTTCAGATTTTAGAGCCTTGTGGAACCGATGCACAAGGGACGCCCTACGGCATTGGCCGAATCGGAACGCTATCTATGCCGATGCCCTTGAATGACTACTTAGATATGCTGAAGGGCAGCCTGGAACCCAATGGGATGCGATTTGTCGATGCTGGAAAGCATGTCTACAAGGTGGCAGTAGGTGGCGGCTCCTGCGGTAGCCTGATAGGGCTGGCTGTGGACGGTGGGTGCGATACCTTTATCACTGGCGATTTGAAATATGATCACTTTCTGGATGCAAGAATGTTAGGAATGAATCTGATTGATGCGGGACACTATCCTACAGAAGACCCCTCCATGGCGGTTTTAGGCAATCAAATTGCAAAGACGTTCCCAGATGTGTTAGTCAAAAAAGCAGCGCTTCATCATGAGATTTTAGAATATAAAAAATAAATCCTAAAAAATGCGAATTTTCTCTTGACGAATTTTGAAAGTATGGTATAATGATCAACGTTGCACGGGTAATTACGCCTTCGAACGTGCAGTTTCGACATTTTATTGCTACTTGTGTGGAGAAGTGGCTGAGTGGACGAAGGCGCACGATTGGAAATCGTGTTTACGTTAATAGCGTAACAAGGGTTCGAATCCCTTCTTCTCCGCCATAGAACCGGTTGGAAACATTCAGTTTCTGACCGGTTTTTTCTTTTTATCTGTATTTTTTCATGAACTTTGTTCATTGCGCTCCAAGGATATGATGCCTGGTGAAAACGCTCCGCCCATGCACCCTAGATGCCACTGCACGACGGCACCGTACTGGGATCAGGATGAGGTTGACAAGTGGCTCGAAGAAGAGAACCAGAGAATGCATGGGCGGATGGATGCGGTTGATCAGCCACAAAAGCTGAATAAACCCGTTGCAAACAGTATGAAAAATGGTATAATGAAACCAGATAAGACAATAAGTGGGCAAGATGCAACGCCCAAAGAAGCAAGTCCTGGTTCTGTGATAGACCATATGAACGCCGCCGGAGAGGTTGACGTTAGGATCTTTTACAACGAAGAGGGGTTAAAAGGGAAGGACGTTCACACAACAAATCATGGCAACTCAAAATGGCACACTTACGGGAAGCATGGAGAACACGTTCATGACTACGATTGGATACTGAAAAGAATCTGTGGAACAAAACAACGCGTAAGCTAACAGAAGACGAACGAAAGGAGAATGATGGTATCTTATGAAAAATGTCGCTTTAAAGCAGATTATTGCTGACTGCTGCAACGATATTACATTTTCCTATAACGGAAAAGATTCTGGTGTGACTGCGATGGTCAAAAATTATGTCCCAACTTTTCAAGCGTGGCACGGAGATGACACAAAAATATATGGAAACGTAGACGATGTGATGAAAGACAGGTTTTATAGCGGGAAATCCCTTGAGGATTTAGTTCATATGATCGACATCAATATTGTATAGAGACCACCAAGCTACGGCAAGGTGGTTTTCTTATAGAAAGGAGCGCAG
>CALLZZ010000125.1 GCA_937858235.1 uncultured Clostridia bacterium | reverse complement strand
ATAAAAAAGGAAATACCTCATTCTAATGTACTTATACATGTTGAACCTGATAATCATATGCAAATGCTTACTTATCAAAATTGAGATGAGAACGGAGTCTCTTACGGCAATTAAATGATACCTAAGCAACACACAATCGGGCAGTTATGTCCGTGCTAATAAGAATATAATGTGAACAGTGGGGAGTTTGGCGAGTCAGATAGCAATTAAGCTACCTGCCTTTGTCTGTTGTTCCGTTATTTTCTTGGGCTTCTTCGGCGAAAGCGCAGACGCCACCGATGTCCGGTAGTGAAGTATAATCTTATGCTCTGCCGTTCTGGAGTACCTTTCCTCTCGCTCGTGACCTCAGACCTCTCGATCAAGAGGTTTGGTTTTTTCGGTCAGCTCGTTGATTTCGGTATAACGGTTGGCCTGTCGACAAACCGTATGACATGATGATGGAGGATTGCAGCTTTTCGATCTACTCCGTAACTTTTGGAATAAGTTCTTTGAGAGCATACTGCCCTGCATTGTAATAACCTGACAGCATACCGAACTGCTCGTTGGTCACCTTACCAAACACATTGTTACTCCGAGCAAATCGTAAGAACAATTGCCGCCAGATGAACCCACGTAAGTAGGCATTGTATTCATCCTTAAGGCGTTTCTTGTAAGTAGAATACGTGAAGTTATCTTTCAAGGCGTCCATGGTGTGCGCGCGATGGAGAATCATCGTCTGTCGGCAATCTGCACAGAAGGCCAGTCCGGAGAACATATTTTGCCCCCCATATTCGCCCTGCGTCTTTTTCTCTTACGGATGTTCTGAACGATGTCCAATGTTTCCTTTGTAACAAGTGGCTCATAAATGTTCTCAAACTGAAGTTGGTCTGATTTAAGGCCTCCCGTCTATTACAGCTCTATTGCCCGACGTGGGTTTAGTGGAGGCTGGTGCAGATTTTGATACAACTCGAGGGGCTATTTCCGCTTGTGATACCAATTTTGTTTTTTTCTCTGCCGTTATATCAGTTTTCGACGGTTCGCTTTTTGCGACAACCTTAACTCCCGGATTATGAGCATTGACAGAAAGAATATTTGGCGACCATTCTTCTGAGTGAGCCTTAATTTCGGTAATTACAGCGACTTTTATTGGAAATCTTCCATCTTGGCGTTCCGAGACCACATAGCGGCACACACAGAAGCTAATGCTTATTCCAAAAGTAATTTGCTTCTTTATATAGGCAATCTTCTTTCAGCAAGAGACATTACAATAGCTTTATTTCTTGGAGATAGCTATCAGAAATAACATAACAAAGCGAATTTTAATTTATTTATGTGATACACTTACAATAAATATGTCTTGAATATAGTGTTGAGGTGAATGGCGTGGCGGTAAGTTATAATAAGTTCTGAAAGCTACTTATCGACAAAAAAATGAAGAAGAAAGATTTACAGTCTGCAACAGGTATTAGCTCTAGCCTTATCCCAAAACTTGGGCATGATGAGCCTGTAATAACGACAGTGCTTATGAAAATATGCGCAGTTCTGCAATGCGATATTGGAGATATCATAGAAATCATTCTTGACGAACAGAATAGGCTGTAATCACTGTAAGGATGATGTCCTCGGTGCCTTATTAGTGGATAAAACTATTAATTAGAATCTCCAGAAAGAGGGGGCAAATATTGAAGACTATTTCCTTGCCGCCGTACGCACCAACGCTTATTGAGTCTACTCGTGCTATCGGCTATACGTTAGAATCGGCAATTGCCGACATTGTGGATAACAGTGTCTCGGCAACGGCTTCGTCCGCAGAAATATTCTTTTTCCCGATTGGGGATTCATACATAGCAATACTGGACAACGGTTATGGAATGGATGCTGGTGAGCTTGAAACTGCTATGCGCTATGGCAGCCAAAATCCAAATGATAAACGGGCATCAACAGACTTAGGGCGTTTCGGGCTGGGGTTAAAGACCGCTTCTTTGTCACAATGCCGTACATTAACAGTCGCCAGCAAAAAAGACGGCATCATTGAAGTCCGCCGATGGGATATAGATCATGTAATCAAGACTGGGGAATGGTCGCTCATCGTGCTTGAGACCGAAGAAGAGATTAACGCAATACCCCGCATTGATAACCTGCGTGAATTTGAAAGCGGTACACTGGTTGTTTGGCAGAATCTTGACAGGCTCAAAGTTGGTGAATTGAATTTTGACTGTTCCATGGGCAGGAAAATGGATGATGTCCGTGCCCATCTTTCTCTGGTGTTCCATCGATACCTCAGCGGAGAAGCCGGGTTGAGAAAATTGCAGATTAAAATGAACGGAACCGGTATTGATTATATTGACCCTTTTCTTACACACAGGAATACACAGGTAATGGCTGATGAAGAGTTATTTATGGATAGCGTAAAAGTTGTTGTCCGTCCCTACATACTCCCTCACATTTCAAAATTATCAGCAGAGGAGATTGAAAAACTTGGGGGCAGGGAAGGATTGCGTAAAAGCCAAGGGTTTTATGTATACAGAAATAAACGTCTTTTGGTTTGGGGGACATGGTTTCGTATGATGCGGCAAGGTGAGCTTTCAAAGCTGGCTCGAATTCAGGTTGACATACCAAATGATTTGGACAGCCTTTGGACACTCGACATAAAAAAATCAACGGCTATTCCCCCTGAAATTGTCAGAAATAATCTGGAATCAGTTATTGAACGGTTGGCAGAACGCAGCAAGCAGACGTGGGTATTCAGAGGGAAAAAAGAAACAAGTGATTCTGTTGTCCACATTTGGCAGCGGTTTAAGGGGAAAAAAGGTGGCTTTTTCTATGGCATTAACCGTGATCATCCTTTAGTAGAGATATTCTCGGAAGAACAACCGCAAATAAAGAGGAATGTCAGAGCCTTATTAAAGGCAATTGAAAACGGTATTCCACTTAATCAGCTATATATCGACCTAACATCAGAAAAACCCCTTGAGAACGAGACCGATACTATGGCAAATGAAGTGGAAAATATGCTGAAATTGCTTCTTGGCCAGATGCCTTCAGTTGCAGCAAAAAAAGAGTTGCTGGACAGGCTAGCCGTGTCAGAGCCATTTGTAAATTATCCTAAAATCATTGAAAGGTATCAAAGAGGAGGCGCTTTATAGTGGGTGTAACTAATGCAGAGCAATTGGAGGGCATGATTTCCTCAAATATAAATACGCAATTCAAGGATGTTCCCCCCAATGAAGCGGAATTTGACAATATTGCTGATATGCTAAGACAGTCACTTGCCTCGTTCTGCCCTGTGACGAACGATGAGTTTGAGGACTTAAAACGAAGGCTCAAAGCCAACATAGTTGTCGTCATGGATATTGGCGTGGTAATTAAAGATGACAAACGGCCACATCAATCATGGCTCCCGTCACGGCGTTCTGAACTTGATTTTTTCTTTTGGAACAGATATAAAAAGTATCTTGAGGAGATAAAACACTGGAACCCGAGGGTAACTGGAAATCTTGGGCGAGTTTCTGATGAGGTTGTCGACCTTTTGGGTGACCCGAAATCGGAATATGATTTTCAACGACGCGGTCTTGTACTGGGTGATGTGCAATCAGGAAAAACCGCAAATTACACAGCCATCTGCAACAAAGCGGCAGATACAGGCTATCGTGTTATCATTGTGCTTGCGGGTATGATGGAAAATCTTCGTCAACAGACGCAGGAACGGCTAGATGCGGAGTTTTCTGGCAGGAAAAGCGAATATTTCCTTGACCCAACTAAAAAGGAAATCAGGAATGAACCTGTCGGTGTTGGGAGATATGGAGCGAATAAACGCATTGCTTCGTTCACATCTGTGGTCAAAGATTTTGATATAAATGTATTGAAAAGCAATGATCTGTCGTTGCTTAGTGTCAGCGATCCTGTCATATTTGTTGTTAAGAAAAATAAGAGTATCCTCAATAACCTCATTCGTTGGCTACGCAATAACAATACAGTTGCAGGGCAAAAGATTAATTTGCCTATGCTCCTGATTGATGATGAAGCTGATAACGCTTCCGTCAACATCAAACCGGAAGATCAAGACCCGTCGACTATCAACGACGCTGTTCGGACACTTTTGGCGTTGTTTCGGCAAGCGTCATATTTAGGTATAACCGCGACGCCGTATGCGAATATTTTTATTAACCCTGAAACCACTGACGACATGCGTGGAGATGATCTGTTCCCGCGGGATTTCATATACTCACTGGCACCACCGTCAAACTATATTGGGGCAGATAGTATCTTTGGCGTGGAAGCACCTTTCAGAGATGCACTTGAAGAACTTCACCCGCAAGAAATGAATGCCTTTTTTCCGTTCAGCCATAAAAAAGGGTATCTGGTCACTGAGTTGCCTCCGAGTATGAAAGAAGCTATGGCGTATTTCCTGCTTATAAACGGCATCCGTAATGTGCGCGGAGATTACAAGGCTCATCGCTCCATGATGATTCATGTCAGCAGATTTACGGACGTTCAAAATCAAATCCGTGATCTGGCGACTGCGTGGATTTTGCAGATGCGTTCTGATTTACAAAATTACTCGCGTTTGTCTGAAACAGAAAGCAGTAAAATACCAGGCATTGCCTACTTGAAAGCTGTATGGGACAAATATTTACTGAATGTAAAAGCTGGCGCACCTGGCAATCCAATGCCATGGCACAAGTTCCTTTCGGAGTATTTGTTTAAGGCTGTAGCACCGATAGATGTGAGGGCAGTCAATAAGGATAGCGGCGCTACAAGTCTCGATTACTTCAATCATCGCGAAGATGGTCTGCGTGTTATCGCAGTGGGCGGCAACAGTCTTTCCAGGGGGTTAACACTTGAAGGGCTGTCCGTCAGCTATTTCTACCGGAAATCACAAATGTACGATACATTATTGCAAATGGGGCGTTGGTTCGGCTACCGTCCCGGATACGATGACCTGTTCAAGATTTGGATAAGCGTGGAGGCTATCGACTGGTATGGATATATAACTGCAGCAGCTGAAGAGCTCAAGCTCGAAATTGCAAGGATGAAGAACGCCAACCTCACACCGCTGGAGTTCGGGCTGAAGGTTCGACAAGACCCTGCTTCCCTAATCGTCACAGCAAGAAACAAGATGCGGGCAGGAACTATGGTTAGACGCCCCGTCACTGTTTCCGGGCGCTTACTGGAAACTCCGCGGCTAAAAGCCGATGTTACATCTTTGAAGGCAAATGAGGATGTATTCAAGGACTTTGTCCGTCGGTTGGATACCATAGGGCAGCGGACTGCTCGAGAAGATGCACGTTATTTCTGGGAGGGCGTTAATAAAGACGAAATCGAGCAGCTTCTCCGTGATTTCAAAACTCATCCATGGCATCTCTCGTTTCAGGGGCAAGCACTTGCAGATTTTATTAAAGACAAAATGAGCAATGCCTCATGGGATGTTGTTATCGCCGAAGGTTCCGCAGAAAATTCCTATACAAAATTATATTGCGGCACTGAACAGTTACCGATGAAACCAGAAAAGCGCACCATTATTGCGACGCGAGAGCAAATTAGTATTAGTGGAACCAAGGTCCGTGTAGGTGCCGGTGGAGCAACAAAGCTGGGATTAACGAAAGAACAGCGGAAGGAAGCTGAAACAGCATTCAGGCGGGAACACCCCGGCAAACCTTATGTTTCCGATAGCGCTTACCTAATTAAAGGGCGTTCGCCCATTTTGATGTTGCACGTTATAGCTGTTGACCGGAACAGCACTGATAAAAATGGCAAGGTGAGGACACAAATCGAAGAAGGTTGCCAAGTGCCGGATTTTCTTTTTGCACTGGGTGCGGGCTTCCCATTTACGGGGGTGCACGAAGAAACAGCAAGTTATATGGTTAATATGGTTGAACTGAGCAATTACTATGATCCCGAGGAGGATAGCGACGAATGAGAACAACACCTGAAATCCTCCAAAGACAATGGAACAGCATCGACTACAAGGACGGCGGATTCTTACAGATTGATACCCAGCATCCGCTTGAATGGCACATTGGTTATCAGTCAATAAGCCAAAAAACCCTCTTACTTGTTTCTACTACGGATATTGGAACAATCGAATCCTCAAAATCTATGGCGGTAAACCGTCGCAAGAGGGAGACCGATAACCGCTGGACGCTTTCGTTTGAGCTTCTCCGTAACGAACAAGAAAGCGTATTTGCTATCCTTTGTTCTGATATTATTGAGCACTCACGTTTGGCGTCAAATGAAAAAGAAGCATTGGCATTGGTTATCAGCCGCTACAAACAATGGAGCCGGTTGCTGGAATCACAAAGAAGCGGATTGATGGATGAGAACAGCCGCAAAGGATTGCTTGGAGAACTTTTGTTTTTACAGGAACGAATTGAAGAAGGTGATTCTGCCTTGACTGCGATACAGGGCTGGGTAGGTGCAGATGGTGCTGACCAAGACTTTATATATAAAGATGGCTGGCACGAAGTAAAAAGCGTTGGCGCCTCTGTTGCGAGCGTGACTATTTCTTCACTTGAGCAGCTTGACTGTGCCGGTGAAGGTGAGCTTGTGATAATGCGTATTGATAAGGCCGCCCCTAATAAGGCGTATGCATTATCCCTTAACGATGCAGTAAGGCAGATCAGCAGCAATTTAACTGATGCCTCAGATGTGCTGGATTTATTTCGCTCAAAACTGAGTGCATACGGTTACATCGATTTAGAGGAATATTCTAGGCAGAAATATTATTGCTCCGGTTCGCAACGGTATGACGTGAATGACACATTTCCAAGGCTCATTAGACGAAACGTTCCAACACAAATTGAATCTTTGCATTACGAATTAAGCCTCTCCTCGTTGGCAGACTGGCTGAAAGGGTAACAATATGGACGTACAGGAATTCCGAAAAGATTTCATAGAGGGAGTTAAAGCCGAGGCTGCAGCTACAGGCGAGGGTTCCAGCGCATCATTTGTGAGCGCTTTTGCTCAGTATCTGCAGGAAGCAGAATTCCTGATGGACTTTACCGTTGCCTACTTTGAGGGGACAGGAAAGCACAACCGAAAGTTACGTGTTGACGGATATTCTTACGATGAGTTTGACAAAACCATGAGCCTGATAATCGCCGACTATGATGCTTCTGAAAGCGAGAGGGTGCTTGCCAGAACTCAGGCCGGACAATTGCAGCAACGGTTAAGTGCTTTTGTAGACCATGCACTGAACTCTACTCTTTACCGTGAAGTTGAGATGAGCAGACCCTGCTCTGATTTAATGGATTTGCTGCGAGAAAAACGCACAGAAATCCGCAAATACCAGCTTTTGATTTTTACGACCGCTTCCATCAGCACGACAATAAGCATACTCGAGTCCGCTGATATCGATGGGGTTCCGTCCGAGTGCCAAATATGGGACATTAACCGCTTATTCAAGGTCTGCGGTTCAGACGCGGGAAGACACATCATTGAGATTGATTTCAAAGAGTATTCCGAGCACGGCATTCCATGCATGGAAGCAAGCGGCACTGAGACAAAATACTTTAAAAGTTATCTGTGCATTATTCCTGGAACTCTTCTGGCAGATATTTATGATAAATATGGTAGCGGTTTACTGGAAGGAAACGTACGGTCGTTCCTGTCAACAAAAGTAGCTGTAAACAAAAAGATCCGCGCTACTATCCTGCAATGCCCTGAAAGGTTCTTTGCGTATAATAACGGCATTTCTGCTACCTCAATGGATATTCAAATCGAGTCCACTCCACAGGGGCAATTTCTTGTTTCTGCGAGGGACTTTCAGATAATTAACGGCGGGCAGACTACTGCGTCGCTTTCAAATGCGAGGTTCCGCGATAAAGCCGACCTAAGCATCATCTTTGTACAAATGAAGCTGACGGTAATTGAGAGTACGCTTGAAGAGGGGGCAACCGAGCTTGTTCAGAACATTTCACGTTCCTCTAACAGTCAGAATAAAGTCAGTGATGCTGATTTTTTCTCAACCCATCCGTTCCATGTTCGTATGGAGAGATTCTCTCAGCGTCTGTACGCAAGAGCGGTAGGCGGACTTCAGCACGAAACGAAGTGGTTTTATGAGCGGGCGCGCGGGCAGTATCTGCAGAAGCAGATGCGAATGACTGCTGGTGAGAAAAAGAAGTTTCTGCTCCAGAATCCGAAAAATCAGCTTATAACGAAAACTGACCTTGCAAAGGTTCGGAATACTTGGAAGGGGTTGCCCCATACAGTAAGCCGCGGAGCGCAAACGAACTTTGCTGAATTTGCGAAAACTACAAGTGACGAATGGGAAGCATCTGATGATGGACTTGTTTTTAACGAAAAGTATTTTCAAGAAAGCGTTGCTTTAGTTCTGATATTTAGGTACAGCGAACTGATGGTGACACATCAGCAGTGGTATTCCAAAGGCTATCGTGCCAATATAGTGACCTATACCATTGCTCTTTTTCATATGCTTATACAGAAACAGTATCTGGGAATGGACTTGGATTTGATGAATATCTGGACACGTCAAAAAGTCCCAGATGCTATTGCCAATGCCTTGACCGAATTATCAGAAATTGTTTATGATAAACTGACCGATCCGAAAAGAGGAGTTGAAAACGTCACCCAGTGGTGCAAACAAGAAGGATGCTGGGAAAGCGTTCAAGGTATTGATTACAAATTATCACCTGAAATTGAGGCATGTCTTATCGGGCGAGAAGAGCTAAAAGTCGCTGAAAGGGAAGCTAAGTATGACCAGCGTATAGATTCGGATACAGAAATTATGACTAAGATTATAGAGCTTTCTCAGGGGCAATGGCAAAATGCCCTGAATTTTGCTATGAACAAGCGGGTGATTACACCAGATGAACATACGGCCCTGCGAATTGCATGTCAGATACCCCAAAAAATGCCGACTCCAGTTCAATGCAAAAGACTTCTAGCTGTACTGGAACGGTTACAAGAGGAGGGGTTTAAATTATGAGTTCTGACACTGAATCGAAGTATAGTATTGTGGATTTATTTGCTGGCGCAGGTGGCCTTAGCTATGGGTTTCTTCAAACAGGCAAATTTTACATAAAGGCAGCCTTTGAAAACAATCTCAATGCTCAGAAAACTTATAAGCGCAACCATGGAAGTGCTGAGATTTATAATGATGTTAGCGATGCCCTTAGTGACGAAATTAGAGCGAAACTCGGTCAAGTTGACGTTGTCATTGGAGGACCGCCATGTCAAGGGTTCTCTAATGCAAACCGGCAGAAAAATCATGCCATCAGCCAGAATAACTCACTCGTAAAAAAGTTTGTTCAGACCGTGCTTCATCTGAACCCGATGGCTTTTGTGATGGAGAATGTAAGCATGCTCCAGTCAGATATTCACCGTTTTTATGTGGATGAAACCGATGAGGAAACCATAAAAAAATACGGCATTAAAACCAGCCCATCGGAAATTCCGCTTCTTGATGCAGAGTTTTTGTTTCCGGGTATTGCTGACATTGCAAAAAATATGGGGCGGATTTCAAATTATCTTTGGAACGAAAACGACTATTTAGCGCTCAATGTGGTATTCAAAACCCGTAATAATTCCAAAAAGCTGTGTGCTTCGCTGACAAAGCACAAGAAAAGACTTCTTGCTCTTGCGAAAAACCTCATTGCATCCTTGGATGAAAATGACCCTGTCTTGAGGCATAATCATGCCGCAGGAGCCGCAATACGGAGTTATTATAATGTTGCTGAAACCCAAGAGGCCGCAGAAGAACTCTGTAAAGCAATAATGCCGGCAATTATGTTGCAGCGTATGTTCTCAAAAGCTAAGGAAATATTGGATAACTGCATCGTGGTTGATAACTATTCAATCGATAATGGGCTTGTTGCCCATGTCACTTCTATGGCGGTTATTGACTATGTTAAATCAATTTTGGAAGCTTCGAGCACCGGGTACAGTATAAATAGCGGTGTTTTATCATCTGCGGATTTTGGTGCGCCTCAGAAACGGATGCGTTTTGTTCTTATTGGCGTAAAAAAATCCATATGTGATGATGTTAAGCTTCCAATTGGTACATTTTCAGAAGCAAACTATCGTACAGTTAAAGATGCGATTAAGGATTTAGAGGAAATTGAAGCGGCGACGGAAGTATCTGATGGCGACCAAGGAGTACAGTTGCCTGATGCTCCTAAAGATATAAGTGAGCTTGGAGAATTGTTGCGTGATTCCAAAAATCTCTGCAATCATGTTTCTACAGCAACAACCCCGAAAGCATTGGAGCGGTTTAAGGCGATTAAGCAAGGAGATAATTTTCACAGCTTGCCGCCGGAACTCAAAACTACTTACTCTGATACGGGGCGCACACAGAAAACCATCTATCTGCGCTTGAAATATGATGAACCGTCCGGCACAGTTGTAAATGTCCGAAAATCTATGTGGATTCATCCCGTGAAGCACCGCGCCCTCAGTATACGAGAAGCAGCACGCTTGCAGACTTTTCCCGATAGTTTCGTCTTCTGTGGCACTAAGGATTCACAATACCAGCAGGTAGGCAATGCGGTCCCACCGATGCTGGCGAAGGCTCTGGCAGAACATATTTACAATTATTTAGCCAGAGTTTGAGTCTAACTAAATGATTATCGCAGGAGGAATAAATAGTGGCAAGACAAAACTGGACAAGAGAACAAAGCATTCTGGCCCTTTATTTGTATTGCCAGATTCCTTTTGGACATATACATTCAACAAACAAACAGATTACAAAAACTGCTGAGTTAATTGGCAGGTCGCCCGACGCATTAACGTTGAAAATGTGTAATTTTGCACATTTCGATCCAGAGTTGCAAAGCCGAGGCGTTTCAGGGCTATCAAATGGATGAAGAAATCTGGATGGAATTTTCTTCAGATTTCAGTCTGTTATCGTATGAGGCAACTGCCATCTTGTCTAATCTCAAAAAACAAGGAGTAGATTCCTTTGTGGATTTAACAGATCTGCCTGATATCCCATTAGGAGATACCAGAAATCAGATTGTAAGAGCACGCATCAACCAAACATTTTTCCGAAGAGTATTATTGTCTTCATTCAACAATACATGTTGCATTACAAAAATACAGGTTCCTGATTTGCTTATTGCAAGCCATATTAAGCCTTGGAGCGTTTGCAATGAATCCGAAAAGACGAATCCGCGAAATGGCCTATTGTTAAATGTGTTTCATGACAAAGCATTTGATTTCGGTTATTTCACAATCAACAACAGGTTTGAAATAGTAGTCTCCTCAAAAATTGAGACTTATCTCAACAATAAATTCTGTCGTGAATGGCTGAAATCCTTAAGTGGCAAGAAAATAAAAAGACCTGAGAAATTTCTTCCGAGCAGTGAATTCATTGAATATCATAACGATGTTGTGTTTCTAAAATAGTATTAAAGAACCGGAATTGAGGTTATTAGGAAGGTCGATATGGCAAACTACGCTCATTCTAAGGAAGTAAGAAGTTATAACATGTCCCGCATAAGAAGCAAGGACACTAAACCCGAAGAAATCGTCAGAAAATTTCTGTTTTCAAAGGGATTTAGATATAGAAAAAATGACAGGCGATACCCTGGATGCCCCGACATAGTTCTGCCTAAGTACAGAACAATAATTTTTATTAATGGTTGTTTCTGGCACTGCCATGAGGGATGCTCTGATTTTGTTATTCCAAAGTCCAATCAAGATTACTGGGTGCCGAAGCTCGAAAAAAACCGCAAACGCGATGAAAAAAACTATGCTATTCTCAGAAATAGTGGATGGAATGTGCTTATCGTCTGGGAATGTGAACTGAAAAAGGCATCCAGAGATGAGCGTCTTGAGCAATTATATTTTCAGATAACCGATTAATTTAAAACGACCTACCACGAAGGATTTAATTTTTTGTATTTCATTTACTCAACTTTCTGACCAGAGAAACAGGCTAAAAAGCCCAAGAAATATATAAAA
>CALLZZ010000124.1 GCA_937858235.1 uncultured Clostridia bacterium | reverse complement strand
TAAAAGTACCCGTTCTGGTCGCTGGCAATGGGAACACCCTCCCGGCGCAGGGCATTGACCTGATCCCGCAGCTCCTTGCCGGAAACGTGGAAGGTACATTCCAGCTCACGGCTGATGACCGCGTTTTCCGCACCGCGGTGATACCGGCGCAGATGCTCTGCAAGCTGTTCTTTCTGCATGGGTCCTCCTTTCCGGCCGCTTCCCCGGAAAGAAAGGCAAAAAGGACGCAAAAAAAACAGGGCCGCCTCCTGTTGGGGAAACGGCCCTGTTTTGATAGGGGTCTAAAAAAGCACAGGCATCTCTGCCTGCGCTACTTGATTACGCCAAGCTCTCTTAACACTGCCACGCAGTCCTTGGCGCCCTGAATGTACAGATGCTTTTGAAACGTTACCTCTAAATCCGAATTTTGACTCAGATAATACTCAATTCTGTCTTTTATACCTTGACTGATTTCAAAGCTGTTCTGGATGCTGTCACTGAGCGAAATTAGTTCCTGTGCCAGTTTCTCCGCCTGAGGGTCTGATTCACGCAGGGCGGAATATACAAGCTGAAACCGCTCCGCCAGAGCCATATCCAGCAAGTCCATGAGCTTCTCGTCCATCTTCTTCGCCTCCCTTCAGCACAACACAATGCCACAGCTTCATGAGAATAGCTATACCAAAACCCAACAAAGATTTGCTATTTCATTTCCATGCCAAGACTCTGTCCGGGGCGGTTGAGGCATTGGTCCACCGTCATGCCGTTCTGCGGCTCCAGCAGCCCGTATTCGGTTTCGGCAGTGGCACGCTGCTCCAAAAGATACCGCCCGTAGTTATCCAGATTACAGAACAGGCTCAGTCCGTTATCACCTGCCAAAGAAAGCATTCGCTGGATTTCCACTTTTGCGTACTCAGCGGGAGAGGCAGTATCAGTCAAAAGCTCAAATTCCTCTGTCATAAACGCAAGGTCAAGGGCTTCTTCCAAAGATATATCACCGGGAGCTTCCGCCAGCATTGCCTTGTAGGTCAGCAGATGGTTGTCCGTTTCAAGCTGCCGGAGCTGCTCTGCCAGCTCATTCACCAGCCCATAGCAGTCGCCCTCAGATGCATACAGAACGTCGCTGATTTTTTCAGTGAGGCTTGGCGCCATGCAGTCCTCCGCCGAAAATGCACATTCCTCCGGGGAGGCCGCTCCGACAGCATCAACCGCCTGCAAAAGCGCCGCATCCCCGGCAGGGAGCTTGAGGAAGACAACCGTTTCGTTGTCATAGGCGGGATCATTAAAATGCCCCTTGGTTACTTGGAGAAGCACGGCATAATCCGGCTTGTCAAGGGTTCTGGTATCGACGCTGTGGTATTCGGAGGCAATCTCGCCGTTCTGCACTACATAGCCATGGGGCGTGAACACGCCGCCCTCACCCTCGCGCATCTCTCTGCCGATTTTGGCGAAGTCCAGATATTCGTAGACTTCATCCGATACCCTTTCCAGTGCCGGTACAAAATCATTATCCGCATAAAATTTTCCGAGAGACGGATCGTCATGGGCTTCATAGGCAATCTGGCAATGCTCGGTGCTGTGTGTCATATTGATGAGCCGCTCCACTGATATGGGAGCGTATTGAGTCTGAACGGCATCCATCATCACCATGCCCTCGAAGCAGTCCAGTTCCCATGCACTTAGGGAAGACAGCCGCTGGGCGAGGTGATTCAGCTCATACAGATTGATATCGGGGGCGATAAATTGCGGCAGATAGTCCAGCTTGCAGCTTAAAACCTCCGCGGAATAGACGGTATCTCCGGTAATTCTTGCTTTTTCCAACGCATCCGCCAGCTCATAGGGTGTGGCGGGGAGTGCGATTTGTGCCGACGGATTTGCACCGGAAGGGTTCCACCGGCTGAGTTCTACTTCAAAGATTTTTCCTTTATCCAAGTGTCATTCCTCCCATCTTCACGCCTGACTCATCTGGATTGGATAATTCGGATGCGAGAGTGATTTTGTGCTCATCACAGAAGTCTGCGAGAGTCAGGGACTCACCGAGGAAATTGATGTTGTCCCGCAGCCTGCGGAAACCCTCCTTGGAGATAGTGACCGGCTCCGGTGTCAAAACGGCTCCGGCGTGGTTAACGGTAACCTTATTTTCTATGCTCACCGGCCTGCCTGGATCATAGTCGGAGCCGCGCAAATCGTAGCAGTAAAAGCCCACCGGCACCGTGGTTCGGTCGATGCGGGAATTGGTGAAAAGTGCTGGCTTTCCAAACAATTCTATGTGTTCATATTCTTCTTTTCTGGCGTTAACGCTCATTTGAATACCTCCCTGTAAATATTGGTTTGTGATTACACAAAAACAGCTCCGTCGCACCACTTTTTCATGGCGTTATATAGCAGTAGTACCTTGATTTGATCGGATACCTCTTTGTTAAATCAGTTTCCATGTTTCATCTTGCACCTTCCTTTCTGCGTTTTGCAGTTTTTTGCATATCCGTTCTAAGGCAATCTCCCTCAGCGCTGTAGCAGATGAAGCCGTGGGACGGGTATGGGCAGCCGCCACAGCTTTGAAATGGACCGCATGGCCGTTCAGCCGGGGGTATTCTACCTACAGTGGAGAGATTGTTTGAATCGTAGCAGGCGGTTTGTTTATTTCTTTTATAGTGTACCAGCATGACCTTTCCTTTCCAGAAAACAAAAAAGCCGGAGAATAAAAGTGCATTCCTGCACTCCGATTCTCCGGCCTTCTAATGCTTTCAAATTTAATGTGATTTTGGTGTATATATAAAAAAAGGGCGCTAACTTTATCGGCTTTCATTCAGCCTTAAAAATCGGAGCCCTTTTTGATTTCAGCTTGTTCATCTGATTGTATTTTGAGTGGCGCCCTTTTTCATTTCGCTCTGTACTAAAAAGGGCGCTGCTCATGAATGTTTTTACTTGTAGGTTTGAGTCCTGTCAGAGTGAAGCTTTTACCCCAATAAATCTACGAAAAAAGAGCTTCCACTTTTCATCGTGGAAGCTCTTGAAAGGCTTGGATTTACTGGCTTTGTAAGCAATAAATCTTTTTTACCTTTTGTTTTTG
>CALLZZ010000123.1 GCA_937858235.1 uncultured Clostridia bacterium | reverse complement strand
GTCGGTCCACTCCACATTTCGTAGGCGCCATGGGGGACATTGACGACCAGCTGAAGACCATCACCGCCCTCCTGGATATCTGCCGGGAACAAAATGTGGAGTGGACCGACAGCGATCTGCCCCTCTCTACCACCACCCCTTACACCTTCACCAACGACGCCCCCTTCCTCTACCGGAGCGACAGCGGCAAGTGGACTCAAACCCGTCTGGGCAAGCTGTGCAAAGCCATGGACTGGTCCAATTCCAGTTCTACCACGGCAGCGGATCTGGTAAATCAGATGAAGGAATCCTTCCATCTGGACAACTCCAAGTATAGCGAGCCCCAAATTCGGGAACTGTTAGGCGTGCTGTACTCCTGCTACCTGCGGGAGGAAGAGGTTCTGTTCACCACCTACCTGTTCGCAGAGGACGTGGACATTGATCTGATCTCCGTCATCAAGGAGAAGGATCTTCCCGGGGTGGAAATCGGCCCCATGGCCACCCGGGAGTACGAAACCGATTACGCTGCAATCCTGCTGGGACAGGTCGGTGCTATCTCAGCTGAGAGCTGGGAGACGAAAAAAGACTACTACGAGAAAAACGACTACACCATGGACGCCACTATCGGTCTGTCCGGTTCGGAGTCCGCCTTTGAAACGTACCTGCGGGGCACCTCTGGCATCAAAAAAGTCACCGCCGGCAACGACGGGGACTCCCTCACAGAGACCTATATTGACGAACCCCTAATTGGCGGCAACGTAGCGTTAACCATCGACATCAAGCTGCAGGAGGCCACGGAAAAGGCGTTAAACGACCTGGTTCCCTCCATCAACAACGGAAATGGCGGTGCGGCAGCCGTGGTCATCGACATCTCGGACGGCAGCGTTCTGGCAGCCGCCTCCTACCCCACCTTCAGCGCCGTCACCTACAACGATGACTACGAAGAGCTGGTCAGCGATGGGCACAAGCCCCTTTATAATCGCGCCTTTTTGGGTACCTACGCCCCTGGCTCCACCTACAAGATGTGTACCGCCACCGCCGGAATCAACGCCGGAGTCATCTCCCCCAGTACCACCTATAAATGCTCCGGCGCCATGGACTACTACGGCACCACCTTCCACTGCTGGCGTCTCAGCGGTCACGGCACCGATGATCTAGCGGAAGCAGTCCGAGACTCCTGTAACATCTACTTCTACAATGTGGGCATCAACGCCGGCATCGACGCACTGACCAAAACCGCTCAGGCCTACGGCTTAGGCCAGGCCACCGGAATCGAGCTGACCGAATCCGTCGGTGTCAACGCCGGCCCCGCCTACTCGGAGAAGCTGGGCAGCATTTGGCATCAGGGTAACGTCCTCTCCGCCGCCATCGGCCAGAGTGACAACCAGTTCTCCCCCTTGCAGCTGGCCAACTATATCGCCACCCTTATCAACGGCGGCACCCATTATAAGGCACATCTGCTGAAAACCGTCAAGAGCAACGACAACAGCAAGATCCTCTATCAGTACAAACCGGAAGTGATGAACACCGTGGAGCTGAATCAAAACGCCTGGGCAGCCATCAAGAAAGGCATGGGTGAGGTCATCGAAGCGGATCGCATCACCGACTTCCAGGAGCTGGAGGACAGTGGGATCAAGGTTGGCTGTAAAACCGGTACCGCACAGATCGGCAAAACCGGTTTAAACAACGGTCTGTTTGTCTCCTTCGCCCCCTATGACAACCCTCAGATTGCCGTCTGCACCGTGGTGGAAAAGGCTCTGTCCGGTGCCTCTACCGCTGCCATCACCGCCACCATCATGGACTACTACTTCAGTGAGGACGCCACGTTGGAGCGGGTGGAAGCGGAAAATCAGATGCTGAGTTGATCCCTTACGATCCCCCTTTGTACACATTTATCGCCTACCGGAAAGGATGATTCTGTGACCGATTCCCTTCTGTACAACCCACGGAACCCCCGTTATAAATCACCCTACGGCGCAGTTGCTGCCGGTACACAGGTTCATTTTACCCTCCGCCCCAACCGGGCAGAGGGTTTTTCCTGTGCCTTCCTCACTGCCCGGCTGGAGCAGGATGACAATCGCACCCTGGAGCTGCCCATGCCCTGGGTGGATACCGCTCTGGGGCGGGACGCCTTCTCCTGTACCCTGGACACCGGGGACTATGTGGGATTGATCTGGTATTCCTTCCGTCTGGAAACCCTGCTGGGTCACCAGCGGGAACTGGGTCCCTATCAGCTCACCGTCTACGACGGCTCCGATGCCGTACCGGATTGGTTCGGCGCCGGGCTGTGCTATCAGATCTTCCCAGATCGTTTTGCCCGCTCTGACCAAATTCCCCTGCCCGATCCGGCTAAAATGCCAGGGCACCGGTGGCTCCATAAAAACTGGGCGGAAGACCCCTGGGATGGCCCGTTGGAGACAACTCCGGAGGGACAGGTGTTATACAACCGAGACTTTTTCGGTGGAACCCTGGCTGGAATCACGGAAAAGTTGGATTTCCTCGCCGATTTGGGAGTGGAAACCCTCTACCTGTGCCCCATCTTTGCGTCGGCAGAAAACCACCGCTACAGCACCGCTGACTACCGAACCATCGACCCCCTTCTAGGCACCGAGGCAGATTTCAAGCTGCTCTGCCAACATGCCCACGCCCGAGGCATTCACATTCTTCTGGACGGGGTGTTCAGCCACACCGGCTTCACCTCCCGCTACTTCAACGGTGACGGCTTCTATCCCACCTTGGG
>CALLZZ010000122.1 GCA_937858235.1 uncultured Clostridia bacterium | reverse complement strand
GCACGTGGAGTGCGTGGTATTGATGTCGAGGGTAAATTGACGGGTGTGTAAAAAGTCCAGCAATACTGGTGCTTTCGGGGTTTGAAAGTAAAATTCCGATGTGTGAAAATCGCAAAAATATCGGTTCATGGGAATAAGTCCAAAGACACGATTTTGCCCGTGAGAGAGCGATTTAGATGTCGGTGCTTAACGAGTGGTCGATTTAGATGTTTCGGCTTTTTGGGGCCTGGCGAGTGGTCGATTTAGATGTTTTTTGATTTTTACAGGGTTGTGTGGTCGAGTTGGATGTTACAATAAAAACGAGCTGTTTTTAAAGCAATAAATCGGATTTGAAGTACGCATTAAAATGATGAGGTGAGTTACATGAATGAAATTAAAACAATATTAGATAAAGTTGTATATGCATTGGCGGATGTTTCAGGCATCCAAGCTATTGTGCTTGGTGGCTCGCGTGCTAGGGGCACTCATTCCTCTGAATCGGATATTGATATCGGTATCTATTACGATAAAGCCACACTTGACCTTGTATCTTTAAACAAGGCAGCTCAACTAATAGATGATAAACATCGGGATAATCTGGTTGTTCCTCCCGGTGAATGGGGTAAATGGGTGAATGGCGGGGGTTGGCTCGTTATTAACGGATACCATGTTGACTTTATTCTGCGTGACGCGGATAGAGTAAAAAATGTGATTGCCGAATGTCAGCAAGGGGCTATTTCCGCGCATTATCAAACGGGACATCCTCATGCCTATATGAATGTGATGTATATGGGAGAACTGGCAGTTTGTAAAGTGTTGTGGGATAAAGAGGGCAATATATCAACCTTGAAGCAAGTAGCGGAAAAATACCCGCAAAAATTGAAAAGAGCTATTATTGGTTTCTTTGCGTTTGAAGCAGAGTTTTCTTTAATGTTTGCGGAAAGTAACGCCGAGAAAAACGATGTTTATTATGTTACTGCCCATATTGTACGGGTAATTTCAGCGCTCAACCAGGTGTTGTTTGCAGTAAATGAAGAATACTGCCTAAACGAAAAAAAGGCAGTCGGCATGATAGATCATTTTAACATTCACCCACTTGGATACAAAGATAAAGTAAATTCAATTTTTGCGGTAGCCGGAACAGATGGGGTAAATGCCTGTGTGCAGCTAAAGCAATTGATTAACGAAGTGAAAGATATTCTTCCGAATGATTGATGAACATTCATTCTGGAAGATATTAACTGCACGAATTAGGTGAGAATATGAACAACATTTATGATAAAAAACAATTTTTTGACCAATATGCAAAAATGTCACGCAGTCAACAAGGCTTATCCGGAGCGGGCGAATGGCATCAGTTCAAGGCCTTATTTCCTGACTTAGGCGGCAAAAGCGTACTCGATCTTGGATGCGGTTACGGCTGGCACTGCAAATATGCGGTTGAGTGCGGTGCAAAGCAGGTGCTGGGTATCGACTTAAGCGAGAAAATGATACATGAGGCAAAAGAAAAAAATGCCGATCCTAAAATTACCTATCGGGTCTGCGGACTGGAAGAATATGATTATCCCGCCGATTCATACGATTGCGTGATTTCCAATCTGGTACTTCATTATATTGCAGATATTGACGAAATTTTTAGGAAAGTATATCTGACGCTAAAGGCGGATGGCATTTTTCTTCTTAACATCGAACACCCTGTCTTTACGGCGGGTGTGAACCAGGACTGGATTTATAATGCAAACGGCAAGCCTCAGTATTGGCCTGTTGATGATTACTTTTATCCCGGAGAGCGAGTTACCCATTTTCTTGGACAGGATGTCACGAAACAGCACCACACACTGACTCAAATTCTTTCGGGACTCATCAACGCCGGATTCCGGCTGGAAGCTGTTGAAGAAGCGACGCCGAGTGTCGATATGATGGGGATTCCGGGTATGTCAGATGAAATGCGGCGACCGATGATGTTGCTAATTAAATCACTGAAGCAAGGAGCGCGATAAACCCCAATTTAAGGGAGATAGAAAAAATAGATATTTTACAAGGAAAATTAAAATGGATTTATTAGAATTAATCATAGAGTATCACAAGGATAACGAACGGCAGGGGCCGGGCAGTGAAGAAGCGACATTAAAAGCGCTAAGCTATATTCCGCAGTTAAATGAAAAATCGAAAGTATTGGACATTGGATGTGGATCTGGAGGTCAGACAATAACCCTTGCAAAAAACACAGCTGCACAAATAACAGCTGTCGATATGCTGCCGCAATTTTTGGATCAGCTGCAGAATAATGCAAAAGAGAATAACCTTATTAACCGTATAACAACAAAAGAGATGCTGATGGATGGCTTAACCTTTGATGAAAATTATTTCGATGTAATATGGTCGGAGGGGGCTATCTACAACATCGGTTTTGAAAAGGGGTTGTCTCTGTGGAGAAAGTATTTGAAGGCTAACGGATATATCGCTGTCTCCGAAATCTCATGGCTGACCGATACAAGACCGGAGGAAATCGAGCAGTATTGGGTTAATGCCTATTCGGAGATAGATACAATCGAAAATAAGCTATCAGTTATTGAGAAATGCGGATATACTTCCGTCGCCCATTTTGCGCTGGATGATAAGTGCTGGATAGATAATTATTATCAGCCGCTTTTGGAAAACGCGGAAGCATTCCTGAAAAAGTATAATTATGCTGATGAGGTTAAAGAATTCGTTGAAGCAGGTAAGGTTGAGGCTGATTTGTATAATAGGTTTAAGGATTATTACAGTTATGTATTTTATATCGCAAAGAAAAAATAGTTTAATGCAACTTCTAATCATAAGCACTGAGGGAGGTAAATTAAATCATGGATATAAAGAAGATTACGGCAAACGGCAAAGAAATAGCTATTGTAAGCAGCGATGCGGTTTGCATTTCAGACGTGCAGTCCGCACTGGATTTCATGATGTCTGTAAATTATGAAACAGGAAGCCATTCCATTATATTGAACAAAGATGCGGTGACCCCGGACTTTTTTGTTTTGAGTACGAGGATTGCGGGTGAAATTTTGCAAAAATTTATCAATTATCAGTTTAAGTTTGCGATTGTTGGAGACTTTTCAGTATATACAAGCAAACCGCTGAAAGATTTTATATATGAAAGCAATAGAGGAAGAGATATCTTCTTTGTGTCTTCCGAAGAAGACGCTATTCAAAAATTGAGTAGAACATAATCCTGTTTCATGTCTTGAGATTGCAGTTAAAATATAGTATAATAATTTTAAAGTGAAAGTGGGGTAGAAATATGTATTTGATATTCATGTAATTTAGTTTTTAAGCACTGCCCTTTTTAGGGTTTATTTGTTGTGCTTAAAGACATATTTACATGAGTATATCCTCGCTTTTGAAGATCTCCTTGTAAAATTATGTCTTTCTGCACGAACAACGCTTAAGCAGTTGTTCGTTTTTAATTTTATATAAGGAGATTTCTATAATGAACAGAATAAAAAATTGGAAGAAACAATTTGCTGTAATATACACAGGACAGGCTTTTTCAATCTTGGGTTCTGCCGCAGTGCAGTTCGCTGTTATCTGGTGGCTGACCATCCAGACTGAATCCGCAATCACCTTGACGATTGCATCCTTAGTTGCCTTTCTCCCCAATATGTTAATCGGACCCTTTGCCGGTGTGTGGATCGACCGATACAACCGCCGAACAGTAATGATTTTAGCTGACGGTCTGGTAGCTGTGTCCAGCATCATCCTTGGCACAGCATTTTTACTTGTGGAAACACCCCCTATTTGGTTTATCTACATTGTTTTATTTTTGCGTGGATTGGGGAATACCTTTCACGGTCCAGCTATGCAAGCGGCGATACCCATGTTTGTGCCAGCAGATATGTTGACCAAAGCAGGGGGCTGGGGAAATATGATCCAATCAATATCCAACATGATGGGGCCTGTGCTTGGTGCTGCGCTTATGTCATTTCTACCTATTTCCTCCATTATGATTGTGGATATACTGGGAGCCGCTTTTGCGATAGTTTGCCTCCTATTTGTTATAATTCCGGACATTCCGCAAACCAATGAGAAGATGAGTGTATTGTCTGACATGAAGCAGGGCTTTATCGCAATGAAAGCAAATAAACCTTTAATGGCTGTGTTTTCCCCCATGCTGCTGATGACCATACTTTATATGCCCTTAGGTTCTCTGTTCCCTCTGCTGGTACGCAACCACTTTATGGGCGAAGCATGGCACAATAGCATTGTGGAATTTGTCTTTGCAGGTGGATTACTTCTTTCATCTTTGGTTATTGGTGTATGGGGCGGCATGAAAAGGAGGTTTTTCATGGCATCCTTAGCTATTGGCTTAATGGGTCTGGCTACACTGATTAGCGGAGCGTTACCGACAAGCGGTTTTTGGATATTTGCTATATGCTGCTTCTTCTTGGGTGCCTCTGGCACATTTATGAATGTTCCTGTTATGGCCTATGTTCAAGAAAGTATTGCACCTGAAATGATGGGCAAGGTGTTTTCCCTTTTGATGACCGCCATGACTCTTTCTATGCCGATAGGCTTACTTGTTGCAGGTCCGGTTGTTGAGGTTATAGGTGTAAACACATGGTTTTTCTGGTCAGGTGTTGTGCTGATGGCAGATGCTATTCTCTGCCGCCTTCTGACACGACGCTATGACAAAGTAACAATGAAACCGCAAGTGGACTGAAAAAAGGACCGGGTTGATGATAATTTGTAGTGGTGAGCTTCTGGGAGTACAAAACAAAGTGCTCAAAATTGTCGGGCTCATGGCATTTAACGGTATTAACCTTAGGGTATAATAATTTTCTTTTGTGATAAGACAAGGCACCCTACGATGTGTTTTTCGTAGAGTGCCTTGCTCATTTTCAGGCTTATTCATTCACATCCACCGTCACACCTGATTTGAATTCCACGGTAAATTTGTCCTCGTAGATGGTGATTTTTTCAATCAGTCTTCGAACAAGCGGCTCGTCATATTCGGTCAGGGCGGTGGGCTGTTCCCGCAGAAAGGCGCCCATATCGTCGATGCGTTTTTTGAGTTCATCATGATTGGCGCATTGCAGTAAGACTTTCTGCTTTTCATCACGCAGGCGGTAAATTTCGTTGCCGACCTTCTCGTAGTCAGCCTTGGAGCTGGCCAGCTTCAAAAGCTCGACTTGCAGTTCTGACAATCGCTTGTCGATATCGGCAAGGGTCGTATCGTTTTCGTGGAGCAGGACGGTTTCAATGTTTTTCTGCAGGATTTCGAGAAAATCGTCCTTGTCACAGAGCGTCCGGTTGATGGCCTTGACCAGCACCTGCTCCAGCTGACTCTCCGGTACGGTGCGGGCATCGCAGTACAGGCCGGTGTTCTCCAGCCGGCTAATGCACCGCCAGACAATCGACTTTTTGCCTCGGTTGTACCAGTGAATCCGGCGG
>CALLZZ010000121.1 GCA_937858235.1 uncultured Clostridia bacterium | reverse complement strand
TCTGTGGCTGTCGCAATACACATTTTAATTCCCCGCTGCTGTAATCGCGCAAGAAATTCGAGTACACCCTCTTTGACACATACTTCATGTTGATAGTAGTGTTCAATCATCCCATTCACACCGCACATAATTTCATCCGTTGTCGCCGCAACACCATATTCCTTTTGATAATGGCAAGCTGCCTGATATAAACTCATGTTTTTGAGCGTCTCATTCAACCCAGCACGCGGTGTTATTCCCAAGGAACGCAGATAATCCTCCCCAATGGTATCCCAGATAAACATGGAATTTAGAAGTGTACCATCGAGATCAAATATCGCCCCCTTTATTCGCATGGAGTCACCATTCTTTCAGACAGGGATCGGAGACATTTACATTCCTGTTCAATGTCAGCCGATGAAAATATAGCTGACACTAATGCGGCACCATCCACCCCACTGCCAGAGAGCTTCAAGAGATTTGTCCTGTTGATCCCACCTATTGCAACAACCGGAATCGTCACAGCGCTACAAATTGCCTGAAGGGTTTCGTATGATACATCAGCTGCATCCAACTTCGTCGTGCTGGAAAAGACTGCGCCTACGCCAAGGTAATCTGCACCTGCTTCCTCTGCTTCGATTGCCTGTTCTACGGTCTGAGCTGACACACCCAGTATCATTTCCTCCCCAACCCGTTTCCTCACATCCTGTGCCAACATATCTTGTTGTCCTACATGGACTCCATCCGCACCACATTTAACCGCAATTTCTACGTTATCATTTACGATAAACGGAACGCCGTATTGCTTGCATAATTCTTTGAGCTGCGTTGCTTCGGTAAGAAAAGCAGAATCGTTAAGCTGTTTTTCTCTCAACTGAAGGCAGGTCAAACCACCTTTTAATGCACTTTTTACCTGCTCATAAAGGGTTTGCTCCCCCACCCAAGCACGATCTGTCACGCCATACAGGAGCATCATGGTTTTATCGCACCTCATATTTAGCCCCACTTTCCAAGTCTTCCGGAGTCAGCCGGTAAATTGCATCAATAATATAGGTTCGGTAAGACGCGTTGCCATCCTGCTCTGTCATACGGGCAAAGGCCTTCTCTCCACAAAGCCCCATAGCACATACAGCCGCGGCAACGGCTTCCAGCATCCACCCTTGATTTGCGGCAACATAAGCAGCTGTCATGGCAGACAACTGGCATCCAGTACCTGTAATGCGGCTCATCATCGGATGTCCATTCCGAATACAAAAGGCTCGTTTCTCGTCAGCCACAATATCAATGGCGCCAGTAATTGCAATGACTGCGCCTGTTTTAGCGGAGAGCAATTTCGCAGCAGAAATCGTGCGGTCCAGTGTTTCATCTGTAACCTGGTCTGCCACATCCGCATCAACCCCTTTTGTGGTCCCCGTTCCAAGGGCAAGGGTTTTAATCTCCGAACTGTTCCCCCGTATCACAAAGAACTGAACCTCTTCTAACAGCTGAAAGGCTGTTTCAGTACGAAGCTTGGACGCTCCTACACCTACAGGATCCAATAAGACTGGATGTCCCAGTTCGTTTGCTTTTTTTCCTGCTGCAAACATAGACGCAATGGTGTTTTTATTCAGGGTTCCAATATTGATATTGAGCCCATTACAAATAGAGGTAATCTCCTCCACCTCGCCTATATCATCAGACATAATGGGAGAGGCGCCACAGGCAAGCAGGATATTGGCGCAGTCATTGACCGTCACATAATTGGTTATGTTATGAATCAACGGGGTCTTCTCTCTTACATTTTTAAGCATCTCTAGAAACATCTTTTTTCCCTCCCAAAACTTTATTTGTAATCATACACAACACAGCGGTTACCACCATATCCGGTAACGTGTTTCCTACCGGAATATCAACGCGCATCAGTACGCGATAGATGAGAAATCCAACCAGCCACAGGATCAGATTATGCCACTGAATGTTTTGATCCGAAGTGTCCTTTTTTAGTATAAAGAAGTCCACAATCTGAATCGCAATCATTGGAGCAAATACTGAGCCAATCAAATAGAGAAACCTCTCAAACTGTGTAATGGGTGTAAAAATCGCCAGCAGCACACCAAGTATGCAGACAATAACAGCGGCAGGTTTTTCTTTGACTTTTGATGAAATGCTGACAGCGCTGACCCCTGCCGAATAAGCATCCAGAAACGTAGTGGTAACGGTAGAAAATAAAATAACCAGCAAAGCTACACTTCCGAATCCAGCCTTCACCAGGATGGTAGCAACATCACCTTCACCAGTATACAGTGCAGCGCCCATACCGATGATATACATCCACACGCTAACGAAAAAGTATACTGTTGCACTTCCAGCGGTTGCAGCAAATGGTTTTTGCGCCACACGCGTATAGTCCGAAATAAGTGGAAGCCAGGAAAGAGGCATTGCTACAGAAAGTTCAACGGCTGCGCCAAAACTAATGGATTGGACCGCTGTGACTGCGGCGCCACCTTGAAAAATAACCGTGCTCATGATAGCGGTCAGAATAAACAATGCACTCATTGCAACTACATTCAGTTTGCTCAAGTTTTTAATGCCGATCAAAATCCACAACACAATCAGCGCTCCGATTATGAGGCTCCACACCCAATCGCCGCCAAGCACCAGAACTGCTCCGGCGGCAGTTGCACCACTGGCAATCATAACCGCCGTCCAACCAACAAGCTGCAATACATTTAATGATGAAAAAAGCAGGGAACCTTTTTGCCCAAATGACATTTTCACGGTCTCCATTGCACTTTTTCCAGTTTTTCCGCCGATCAATCCAGCCAAGAATAATAACGCACAGCCAATTACATGTCCAATCAGAATTGCAGCAAGACCCTTTTTAAATCCAAGGGGTGCAAAAAGCGTACCCGTTAGAATTTCCGCAATGGAAACCGCTGCACCAAACCAAATGAGTTCATTTGCAAAAACAGACGTTTTCTTATCTCTCATAGATACCTTCTTTCTTGGGGTTAGCGATACAAAAAAGCAGAGCACCACCTGTCCGGTAGCACTCCGCAAAAAAGCAAGTATTTCCTTACTCCCTCCGGCGGCATTATCCGCATCAGGTTAAAGGGTCGAAGTTTGATTACTTCCTCTCAGCCTACTTCACAAGCTCCCCTGAAATTTTTGCTTATTATATCACATTTGTTTGCGATGTTCAAGGCATTTTTGCCTACCCTCCATATATCGGCACAAATCAGAAAATGGGGTACCCCTCAGAAGAAAGGCACCCCCATTTGCATCGCGTTGTTCCTTAATTGTAAAAAACCTTACCGTTCCTCTCTGAAATAAGCGTTGCCGAGAGAGGCCGGCGGCTGGTTTTCCCTTCTCTGATGGATACTTACCGTGATCAAAACAATCAGTGTAACCGCATAGGGGAGAATCTTGTAGATCTCCGTTGGAATATGGAGCCAAGTCACACGCATGTACATGATCATAAGCCCACCGAACAGCACCGAACCCCAAACCGCGCGCATCGGACGCCAGAGAGCAAAAATAACCAGTGCAACTGCCAGCCAGCCCTTTCCATCCATCGCATCAGCTGCCCAGTTTCCGCTGCCAGAAACCATCGTGAAATACAGCCCACCCAGGCCGCAGATTCCGCCGCCAATACAGGTAACAACGTACTTGTATCGAATGACGTTGACCCCTGCTGCATCAGCGGTAGCAGGGTCCTCACCCAAGGCACGAAGATTCAATCCAACTCTCGTTCGATTCAGAACAAACGCCATGACGATTGCAATAGCCACACTGAGGTAGATCATAAAATTGTAGGAGAAAAGCAGGGGGCCAATCACAGGAATATCGGCCAAAAAGTCAGGAAATACCTTACCTGTAAAGAGACCGTCTAAAGAAGAACTAATCACCAGCCGGCCACCTGCTTTAACACGATAAAACTCACCAAAAAATTTACCAAATCCCACGCCGAAAATTGTTAACGCTAATCCAGTAACATTTTGATTCGCACGCAGTGTAATGGTCAAGAAGGAAAAAATCAGACTACCAAAGGTAGCAACCAGAAATCCGGCGGCTAACGCAATGAGCATTCCCACCACCGGAATTGCATTTGCACCCATTGCCTGCTCATAAATAAAAGGAGCTACAATTCCCGCTGCACCGCCCATATAGACGAGACCTTCTACCCCCAGATTTATATTGCCGGACTTTTCGGTAATAATCTCGCCCAGCGTACCAAACATCAAGGTAGTTCCCATGAGGACAGAAGCAACAATAAAGTTTACAATTGCATTTCCAATACCATTCATGTTACTTTCCCTCCTTTTTCATCTTCTCTGTCTTATGCTTCGCGCGGAAAATCAACCGATAACGAATAAAGAATTCGCTGGCCAACATACAGAACAGAATCAATCCCGTTAGCATATCGGACATTGACTCCGGAATGGCGTTGTTGGTAACCGTATTGATTGTACTTGCGCCCTTCTCCAGTACCGCCAGGAACAAGGAGATAATTACCATGCCAAAGGAATTCAGCTGCGCTAACCAGGCAACAGTAATGCCAGTAAATCCAACCCCACCGGCAACCGAGTCAGATAGGGTGTACTTAATCCCCGAGACCAGCACAAAGCCAACGATACCGGCAATGGCACCAGAAACCCCCATCGTGCGAACAATTACTTTGCCAACGTCAATCCCTGCATATCGGGCAGTGGGTTCACTTTCTCCAACGACTGCAATTTCGTAGCCTTGTTTTGTATATTTCAGATAGCAAAACATGAAGAAAACAAGCAGCAAAATTAAAAACAGGCCAATGGTCACATTCCAAACCGTGGGCATCCTGGCTGCACTTGTAAATAGCCCAATCTGCTGAGTACCGCGCGGTTGTTTCTCCCAGGGACCACCCTGCAACTATTTCACAACCCCAATGGCAATATAGTTCATCATCAGGGTAAACAGCGTTTCGTTAGTACCCCATTTGGCACGGAACACCGCCGGGATTAGTCCCCACAGCGCGCCGCCAACTGCACCTGCAATACACATTACTAAAATCAGCAGCCAAGAGGACCAGACGTCATGAAAGTAAAGGGCAAAAAAGGTTGAGAAAATAGCGCCCATAGTAATCTGTCCCTCTACGCCAATGTTCCAGAATTTCATGCGGAACGCCGGTGCAATCGCCAGGGATGCGCCTAACAACGGGATTGCAAGCTTGATGGTCTGCTGAATCGCCAGTTTTCCGCCCAAGCTTCCTTTAAACATCGCTCCATAAATAGAAAACGGACGATAGCCCAGGCTCATAAACAGCGCTGCACCAATTAGGAGGGCAACAAAGATAGAGGCAATCCGAATTGCCCACCTTTTCCCAATCCCCATATCGTCCCGTTTCGTCATCCGCAGCAATGGTTCTTTCTTTTCACGTTTTATAAGGGCCATTACTCTGCTACCCCCTCTCCTCGTTTTGTCATCAACAGACCAATTTGCTCTTTGGTAGCCGTTTTTCCATCCACTAAACCGGATACCTCGCCCCCGCAGAGCACTAGAATACGGTCACACAGCTCCACCAGTACGTCTAAATCTTCGCCGACATAAATGACTGCAACGCCTTTCTCTTTCTGGTCGTTGAGCAATTTAAAAATGGTGTAGGCAGTATTGATATCCAAGCCGCGCACTGCATAGGCCGTCAGTAAAACCCGTGGATTGGCACAGATTTCACGGCCTACCAACACCTTTTGCACGTTTCCGCCCGACATTTGACGAACGGGCACTGAAATGTCCGGAGTGACAACCTCTAAATCTTCTTTGATCTGCTCCGCCAGCTTTGCCGGAGATTTTCGATCAGAAAATCCGAAGCGACCTTTCTTAAAGGAGCGCAGCATCATGTTCCCGATCATTCCCATATTGCCTACCAATCCCATGCCCAGACGATCCTCCGGCACAAAAGAAAGGTGAATTCCAAGATCCTGAATCTGAATCGGCGTCTTCCCGATTAGCTCCTCTTCCGATCCGTCCACATCATAATAGAGTACACTGCCTTCCGTCACCGGCTGCAGTCCCGCAATGGCCTCTAGCAACTCCTTTTGTCCGCAGCCAGAAATACCGGCAATTCCCAATATCTCTCCACCATAGGCAGTAAAAGACACATCATTTAGTTTGGATACATGGTTGTGATCCACAACCGACATACCCTTGACTTCCAGCAGCTTCACGGGGTTCACCGGCTCTGTACGATTGATGTGCAGTGTGGTTGCCTGCCCCACCATCATGTCCGTCAACGATTGGGGCATCGCGTCACAGGTTTTCACGGTTCCAATGTACTTACCTTTCCGCAGTACCGCAACCTTATCGGAGATCGCGAGGACTTCCTGTAACTTGTGGGTAATAATAATGATCGCTTTATTGTCCCCACGCATAGCACGAAGCACCTCAAACAACCGCTCTGTTTCCTGAGGCGTTAACACAGCCGTAGGTTCATCCAGAATCAGGATATCTGCACCCCGATACAATACTTTAATAATCTCCACTGTCTGTTTTTCTGACACAGACATCTCATAGATCTTCTTGTTTGGATCAACTTGGAAGCCATACTTGTCCCCAATTTCTTTTACCCGTTTTGCCACTGCTCGAATATCATATCTGCCCGTTTCTTTTAATCCAAGGGCAACATTCTCCGCCGCAGTCAAAATGTCCACCAATTTAAAGTGCTGATGAATCATCCCAATTCCCAGATCAAAGGCGTCCTTGGGAGAGCGAATCATAACCTCTTCCCCATTGATATAGATTCTCCCTCCATCTGGAAAATAGATGCCGGAGAGCATATTCACCAGCGTTGTTTTACCGCTGCCATTTTCGCCCAGAAGGGATAGAATTTCTCCCCGGTACACTTCCAGATTTATATGGGAATTTGCAACGACCTCACCAAACACTTTGGTGATATCCTCCAGTCGGATTGCAACTTCTCGTTCCATAGCGCTCCCCTACTTTCTCTCGGATCTTCTTTATTGCTACTTTCTTTTTCATGATTTTCTCATTGCTGAAACCTACCGCCAAATTGCTTAGAAGCAGGTTTCAACAATCATCAAAACCAGTTCAGGCGGAGCCGGGAATCCGGCTCCGCCCAACCATTTTTCATTATAATACGCGCAGAAACACACGGAAACTGTGCAACATTTAGTTGGCGTTCACCACAGTGATGACATCATCCAGCACATAGGAGAATGCAGGTGCGGACTGAGTGCTGTTCTCTGCAAAACCTTCGTTCAGATCAATCACGTCAGCCTTGTCAGAGGGGTTGGTGGCCTTGTAATCGCCCTTGAAGACGTCAGTAGCAGTCTTGGTGCCATCTTTAAATTCGTTGATAGCAGTATCCATTGCTTCCTGAGTGCCGTCTGCTGCGATCTCGGTGTTCAGGTCGGTCATTGCGACCCAGCCCTTGTCAAAGCCAGCCCAAGAGTCTACATCAATGGTATTGTTGTCCATGACAGCCTGCACTGCGGCGACTTCGTAAGGAGCATAGTCCAAACGGCTGGAGACCCGGCTTGTATTGGGTGCGATGTCAATCATGCTCTGGTTGTAACCCACGTGGAACACCACGCCGCCCTTTTTGTAGGCATCTTCACAAGCCTCTGCAGGGCCTTCGGTGTCGGAGTGCTGGGAAATGATAACGCATCCATCTTCGATCATAGCGGTTGCCATGGTCTTTTCGGTGTCGTAGTTACCCCAAGAATTCGTGTAGTTTACTTCCATAGTAGCAGTGGGAACCACAGAGCGAACGCCCAGGAAGAATGCAGTGTAGCCAGAAATGACTTCCGCATAGGGATAAGCAGCAACATAGCCGATCTTAGCCTTATCTTCGGTAATCTTACCCTGATCAATCAGTTCCTTCATTTTCATGCCCGCAACGATACCCGCGACATAACGTCCCTGATAGATGGTACCCATGTAGGTATGATAGTTGGCTGTTTCTTTGTCAGCGTTTGCACAGGTTGCCTGGCAGAACTGAACGTCAGGATACTGAGCAGCCAGTTCCTTTGCGACTTCGCCATAGCCAAAGCTAGTAGTGAAGATGATGTCGCAGCCTGCTTCGCACAGCTCGACCAGGGGATCTTCCACAGCGTCTTCCGCTACGTTGTACTTCGCGATGGTCTTAACGGAACTGCCATACTGCTTTTCGATTGCAGTCTGAGCCGCAATAAAGTTGGCAGTGTACGCTTCGCTGTCATCACCGATGTAGACGAAGCCGACCTTGGTCACGTCGCCATCAGATGCTGCGGGCTGGCTGGTCGCTGCTCCGGCAGAGCTATTGGCACTACCATTGTCAGTAACGGACTTTCCGCAGGCAGCCAAGCCGATGACCATAGCACAAGCTATGGCCAGTGCGAGAATTTTTTTCTGCATTTTTTCTTTTCCTCCAGTTATCGTTAAATTTTATCCGCGCAACACAGAGCATTGCGTCAACGATACCTATAATATACCCTATTTTGATTCCAACGGCAACCTCTTTCCCCCACAAAAATCGTCAAGTTCCTACAGAAAATAACTGAACTTCGCCGAACTGTATCTTCGCGTGGTGCGTTTCCCTCTGTCGTCTTTGTTACTTTAAACACATTTTTCTACGTTTCTTGTCACTATCTCTTGACTTTCCCACCATCTTTTTTACAATGATATTAAGATCTAGAAAGAAGGAATTTCCATGCAGACAGAATTTCACTGCTCCTCCCCTCTGGGGCTCCTCACTTTATGTAGTGACGGCACACATCTCACCGCCCTAAACATTCGTACGCAGCAAACTCCTGCACTCTCCCAAGAGGAACCGCCCTTGCCTCTCTTTCAGGATGTCCTCCGTTGGCTGAAAACCTACTTCTCCGGTGGCATCCCTACTGCACTCCCGCCCCTTTTGCCCTCCGGCACACCATTTCAACAGATTGTTTGGAAGCTTCTACTGAAAATTCCATACGGTGAACTCGTTTCTTATGGGGCAGTTGCAAAACAGGTCGCAGCAGCACTAGGGAAACCGCGTATGTCCGCCCAGGCAGTCGGGGGCGCTGTGGGACGCAATCCCATTCCCATTCTAATTCCCTGTCATCGAGTGATTGGCTCTAACGGAAGTCTAACCGGTTATACCGGTGGCCTTGCTATAAAAAGAGCGCTCCTTCGCTTGGAAGGAGTGCCCGTTGTGAACGATGTTGTTCCGCACTTTCATTAAGCTTTACTGCTCCTGCTGCACCAGAAAATATTGCATAGCTGCCTCATATCCATAAACCCCCAACCCACAAATTTGCCCTACACAGGCCGCTGCCGTCACAGAATGGCGGCGGAACTCTTCCCGCTGGTGAATATTGGAGATATGAACCTCAATACAGGGAACTTCTATTGCTTTTAGTGCGTCTAAAAGGGCAATGCTGTAATGAGTCAACGCCCCCGGATTCATTACAATGGCATCATATACCCCCGGTGCACTATGGATGGCATCAATCAGCGCTCCTTCATGATTGGATTGGCAAAAATCCACCATACTATTATGTTGCTTCGCGTAGTCCGTCAACCTGTTGCACAGCTCTTGATAGGAATGACTGCCATAAATGTCAGGTTCCCGGCTCCCCAATAGATTGAGATTCGGTCCGTTGATCACCAAAAACTTCATCACAAGACTTCCTTTCCGCGGTGCCAGAAAAATCTGCTGCCGCTTTACTTTTTCACGCATCAGGACAGATTCGAAGGGAAATTCCCCAAGACGCGAACCTGTTCTGCCAACTGGGTCAGTTCTAGAAACACGCCCTCCATCCCCGGAGCCGTTACATCACCGGCAAACTCCAAAAAGAACATGTATTCCCAACTACTGCCCTGAATGGGACGAGATTCCAGCCGCACCATATTTAAACCGTGGACTGCAAAAATGGTCAGAATCTCATGAAGGGAACCACTCTGATGGGGCAAGCAGAAACAGGTGCTGATCTTATCCCGACCCTCCCGCAGTTCCATTTTCTGAGAAACCACTACAAACCGCGTGGTATTGTTGGAATTACTATGGATGGCTTCCGCTAGAATCTCCAAGCCATACAGCTCCGCAGATCGCTTGCTGCAAATAGCCGCTTTGCTCCGGTCACCACTCTGCGCCACTATATTTGCGCTCCCTGCCGTATCCGCTTGGGGAACGCAATTCCAATTTGGATGCTCATTCAAGTATCGTTCACATTGAAACAGTCCCTGTTCGTGAGAATAGACGGTTCGAATCGTATCCAGCGTTGCACCCGGCAATGCCATAAGACAGTGCTGAATCGCTACCGTGGTCTCCCCTACAACAAAGCAATCGTGTTGGGTCATCAGATCATAAATCTGGCGGATGGCACCGGTAGAGCTGTTTTCAATCGGAAGCACACCGTAATCTGCCTCCCCGTTTTTTAGTGCTAAGAATACATCTTCAAACTGCTCCAGCCCCTTGGACTTTATGGAATCGCCAAAAAAGCGAATGACCGCCATTTCGCTATAAGCTCCCGGTTCCCCTTGATAAATGACTCGGGGATTGGCAATCGGCTTTCCGGCCCGTGCAATGTCCGTTTCGATTTTACGAAAGTAGGTATTTTCCCTGCCTTCCGACACCAAATTCCGTTGCTGACGGCGGCTAATTCCCATGATCGCCTCGTATAGCAACACCACATCCGCCTGCAACTCTCGATTCGTCAGCAATTTCAGCTTCTGTGCAATCACTTCTCGCTCTCGAGTCGCGTCCAGAACCGGCATCCCAATTTCCCGTTTATACTCTCCCACGGCCCTTGTGACAGCCATGCGGCGCTCAAAAAGATGGACAATCTGATGGTCGATTTCATCTATATTGCCGCGTAATTGATCCAGTTTGCTCATACTTCTCCCACCACTTCCCTTATATTCCTAATAACTCACAGGTTGCCAAGGCGGCAGCCGCTTCAATCACCGGTACCGCCCGGTGTACAATGCAGGGATCATGCCGCCCCTCAATACGTAGCTTGGCATTCGCTTGCGCTGCCAAATCAATGGTATCTTGTTCCTGTGCTATAGAAGGGGTCGGACGGATTGCCACATCAAACAGAACGGGCATCCCATTACTGATCCCACCGTTTACACCGCCATTAAAGTTCGTTCGCGTTTTCACCTGGCTGCCTTCCATATAAATCGGGTCGTTTGCCTGGCTTCCCTTCATTCCAACAAACCCAAACCCTGCGCCAAAAGCAATCCCCTTTACTGCGGGTATGGCGAACATATGCTGGGCAAAGATTCCCTCAACGTTGCAGCCAAAATCCGGTGCGCCAATACCTGCCGGCAGTCCTAGTACGCCACACTCAATGATGCCGCCAACGGAGTCCTGTGCCTCCTTGGCCGCCAAAATTTCCATCTGCATCTCTGTGCCCCGATCATCATCCAGCACCGGAAATGCCTTTGTTCCAATCTCATGGAGCAATTCTGCCGTCAATGGTGTCTCGTCGTTGGTGAAGGGAGTATCCCCCACATTGGAAATTTGTCGAATATGTGCACCGATTGAGATTCCTTTCAGGGCGAGAATCTGCTTTGCCACTGCTCCGGCAAAGACCAAGGGAGCAGTCAGGCGTCCGGAAAAATGTCCGCCCCCCCGATAATCATTGCAGCCACGGTACCGAACATAGCCAGCATAGTCCGCGTGACCCGGCCTGGCCAGGTACCTATTTTTTTCGTAGTCACGAGAGTGCTGATCCGTGTTTTCAATAATCGCACACAACGGAGCTCCAGTTGTTTTTCCCTGGAAAAAACCAGATAGGATGTGAGGAACATCCGCTTCCTTCCGCGCCGTAGACAGAGGATTTTTCCCCGGCGCTCGCCGTGCCATTTCCCGGGCAATTTCTTCTATGTTCAATTCCAGGCCCGCAGGAACCTGTTCTAATACTACCCCAATGGCAGAGCCATGGGATTCACCAAAGATCACATGTTTCATAGAGCCTCCTTACAATATTTTGTCGAGCAAACCGCCCAAACTCTTATAATCCTCCCAGAAATTCGGATAGGATTTCGCTACAGATTCCGCTCCGTTCACCAGGATTCTCCCATCAGAGCAGGTCGCCGCCATAGCCAACATCATGGCTATCCTGTGATCTTGGTGGCTGTCGCAACTGTTACCATGGAACATTCTCACACCGCGGATTGTCAGGGCATCCACAGATTGTTCCACCTGTCCACCAATGCGGTTCAATTCTGTTGTCACGGCATCCAGCCGATCACTTTCCTTTAGTCGAAGTCGAGCTGCCCTTATAATCCGGGTTAGTTGCCCCTCCCGCAAAGCAGCACGCATCGCAAGGGCCGGCACCAAATCTGGACACTGGCTCACATCCAGCACCACTTCCCCAGCGTTATCCAATCGCTGTGCATATTGGCAGATCATCCGATCCCCTTGGACGGAGTTCTGCTGCAAGCCATCCACTTGCAGCTCATTTCCAATGCTTGTTGCCAGAATAAAGTTGGACGCTTGGGAATAATCCCCTTCTACTGTTACATCTGCTCTGCGATAAGTTTGATTCCCTGGCACAAACCACCCTTGCTCGGTAGCTGAAACCGCTACCCCAAACTGACTCAAAGCCTCTAGTGTCATATCCACATAGCCCCGGGATTCCAACACTGTTGTCAATACAATCTGAGAATCTCCCTTCAGCAAGGGCAATGCATACAGGAGTCCAGTGATAAACTGGGAAGAGATGTCCCCTGGCAGTTCAAACCGTCCCGGCTTCAGGCCGCCGCACAGAATCATTCGATCTGACTGCCGTTGGAAGTGAATCCTCTGCTGTGTAAAAATGGTTTCATAGGGGGCATAAGGTCGCTCTAACAGTCTCCCTCTTCCGTGAAAAACACCACCTCCTGCAACGGCCAGTGCTACCGGCATCAAAAAACGAATGGTTGAACCTGATTCCCCGCAGTCCAAAACAGGGAGC
This sequence comes from uncultured Clostridia bacterium, assembly GCA_937858235.1. Lineage (GTDB taxonomy): Bacteria > Bacillota > Clostridia > Oscillospirales > Oscillospiraceae > Onthomonas. The sequence goes on along the minus strand of CALLZZ010000121.1, from coordinate 16,524 downwards.
TGCTCCCGATTCTTTTGAACCGAAACCCCTTTGATCTGACTGCCATCCGAAGAAATTTCTGCCCCCAGATTTCGCATACAATCCAGAGTTGCACGAATATCCTGGGACTCCGCCAGATTGGACAAACGGCTAACACCATCTGCTAACGCCGCACCAATGATCAACCGATGCGACTGACTTTTGGACGGTGGTATCTGAATCCTACCCTTCAATTTTTTCGGAGTGATTACAATCTTCATAGGTGCTCCTTCTCCACATCCTCGATCAGACTCAACAACCGCTCTTTTTCCATGGGAGCTGCAACTGCCCGCCCCAGCTTCTCCAGCAGTATTACCTGAATTTGGCTGCCACTTCCCTTTTTGTCCAGTCCAATCGCCGACCGATACGCTTCCTGAGGACAAGGAATCCGATCCGGCAATCCAAACTTCTGGACTAACCTGCAAATCTGTGCAGGAACATCCCCAGGTGTGAGTTCTAACCGTGCCCCAATTTCAGCCACCCGACACATTCCCGCAGCAACCGCCTGCCCATGGGTATAGGTTGCAAAGTGATACGCTTTTTCATAGGCATGTCCCAACGTGTGACCGAAGTTAAGCATCATGCGCAGTCCAGTGTCCCGTTCGTCTTTCAGCACAGCCTCTGCTTTCATACTACAACAGATTTTGACTATCGCCTCGATTTGCTCCATTATGCCCCGTCTTTCTGCACACTGATCCAGCAGGTTGAAAAAAGCAGCGTCCGCAATACAGCCATATTTAATTACCTCTGCCATGCCATCCGCAAACGTTTCATCTGACAGGGATTCCAGCACATCAGGATCAATCAAAACCAGTTTCGGCTGCCAAAACGCCCCCGCTAAATTTTTTCCTGCCTTTAGGTCAATGGCTACCTTTCCACCAACGGATGAGTCTACTTGAGCAAGCAATGTAGTTGGAATCTGGATCAATGGTATCCCACGCAAAATGGTAGCTGCTGCAAATCCCGCCAAGTCACCAACCATGCCTCCGCCCAAGACCGCCACAGCATCGCCGCGGGTTAAACCAAACTCCATAAAGGATTCCCAGAGCAGCTCCAGCATAGCCGCACCTTTTGATGCCTCTCCAGCCGGAACCGTTATGGTTTTCACTTGAAATCCTGAGCGCTCCAAGGCAATCCCCACTGCCCCCGCATACCGTACTCCTACATTAGAATCGGTCACCAAAGCAATGCGGCACCCCGCTTTCAAAACTGCTTCACAGCAGATTCCAGCATGGTCCAGCAGCCCCCGCTCAATTAAGATATCATATTCTCTGCCCGGAAGCGCAACTGTTAACTGCTCCACTCCTATTCCTCCCTCACCCTGTCATCGTCAACGAATGCTTACTTTTCTATTCTCTTTCCCATAATCTTCACCATCTGTTCCGCCTTATTCATCAGATTCCGGAACTGCTCTGGCGTCAAAGACTGTTGCCCGTCACAGAGCGCATGGGCCGGATCGTTGTGTACTTCAATGATTAACCCGTCTGCGCCAGCTGCAATCGCCGCCAAGGCCAGGGGCTCTACCAGCCAGTTGTAGCCACCTGCATGGGAGGGATCTACCACCACCGGCAAATGACTCATACGCTTGATCGATGGAATGGCCGCCACATCCAGGGTATTACGGGTGTAGTTCTCAAACGTGCGGATGCCTCGTTCACACAGGATTACGTTCTGGTTGCCTTCGCTCATAATATACTCTGCTGACATGATCCACTCTTCATAGGTGTTAGAGAGACCACGCTTCAGCAACACCGGCTTAGACATTTTTCCGGCTTCCTTCAGTAAATCAAAATTCTGCATGTTTCGGGCGCCGATTTGAACCAAATCCACCTTATCCTCAAACAACTCACAGTATTTGGGACTCATCAGCTCTGTCACAATGGGCAGTCCTGTTTCAGCCTTAGCCTCCAGCAGCAACTTTAGTCCTTGGACTCCCATTCCCTGGAAAGAATACGGAGAGGTACGAGGTTTGAACGCCCCACCACGAAGCATCGCCGCCCCGGCAGACTGAACCTCCTTGGCCACGCCTACAATTTGATCCTTACTTTCTACGGAACAGGGACCGGCAACCACAGTAAATTTGCCGCCACCGACCTTTACACCGTTTACATCAACAACAGTATCTTTGGGATGGAACTTACGGTTCGCCTTCTTATAGGGTTCCGACACCCGCATGACCCGTTCCACATGGTCGTTAAGCATAACCTTATCCAAATTCAGGTGACTGGTGTTGCCAACCAGCCCCAGAATGGTACAATCTACACCAGTTGTGATGCCTACCTTCAGATTATCCGCTTCAAATTGTTCTGCCAGCTTTCTAATCTCGTCTTGGCTGGTACCAGGTTTCATGATGATAACCATGCAGTTCTCCTCCTTGAAATATAAAAACAGAGCCCATTGAATTGGAATTCAATGAGCTCTCACCTAAAAAAAGTTTGCTATGCTGGACATTGCGTTCGCGCCGTCCCACTCATTTCATTCATCTATCTACTTTTTCCAACGCAAAATAGCCGGAAGCCATAAAGCGGTTCCAGCTGCTGGTAAAGTAAAAAGATGCGGTTGTGCAGATGGGTGTATTCATATCACGCCTCAACAAGTCAACGTATAATTATATTATAGCAGGGCAGTCTCAGATTGCAACCCCTCTTCTTCAACGTATCCTACAAACGTTAAATCCATAAGGCACTGTTTTCTCCCTTTTTCACAACAAGCCTGACTGTTCAAACAGTCAGGCTTGTTCCGCAGTTCGTAAAAACTGTGCTTATTTAAAGTATTCTGCACCGGATTCAAAGAGCGGCATCAGTTTTTCACCGGGGATGTTTTTCGCAACCCCCGGGTTCCAGCGTTCCGTGTGGCCCATCTTACCAAAGATTCTACCGTCAGGACTGAAGACTCCTTCGATTCCGTAGAGAGAACCATTGGGATTAGCGGAAATATCCATGCTAGGCACTCCATCTGCGTTCACATACTGGGTCGCAATCTGACCATTTTTGATCATTTCCTCCAGTACAGCACACGGTGTTACAAAGCGACCTTCCCCATGGGAAACCGGTACAGTGTACAGATCTCCAACCTCTGCTTTCAGCATCCAAGGGGACTTAACAGAAGCTACACGGGTAGTGCAGTAGCGGCTCTGATGGCGACCGATCAGATTAAAGGTCAGGGTGGGACAGTCCGCATCCATATCACGAATTTCGCCATAAGGCACCAGCCCCAGCTTTACCAGGGCCTGGAATCCGTTACAGATGCCCAACATCAAACCGTCCCGCTTTTTCAGCAGATCGTAGACGGCATCCTTAATTCTGGGATTGCGGAAGAAGGTGGCAATAAACTTGCCCGAGCCCTCCGGTTCATCACCGCCAGAAAATCCACCTGGCAGAACCACCATCTGTGCACTCTGGATTGCCCGTTCCAACGCGGACGCTGACTCGTTCAGCAGCTCCGTGGTCAGGTTCCGAATCACCAAGATATCCGGGTCAATACCGGCCCTCAGACAGGCGTTAGCCGTATCATATTCGCAGTTCGTTCCCGGGAATACGGGAATGACCGCTTTCGGACGTGCAAACTTCACCGCAGGTGCTCTTACCAAGCGCGTATCGCAATCCATATTGGGAATTTGACCACCATCAGCCTTTGCATCTGTGGGATAAACATGCTCCAACGTCGCTTCCCACTGCTCTGCCAAACTGCTAATGGACAACTCTGTGCCAGCCAAGCGGATGATGGGTTCTTCCACGGTCATGCCAATTTTCTCTGCAAAAGCAACGGATTCCTCCACTTCTGCCACAATGGAACCGCATAGATCACCGAAGAGGGTCTCCCCATACAGCTCCGGAGCACCGACAAAGCCAACCTCATTGCCGAAGCTCATCTTCATGACTGCTTCTGCAACGCCGCCAGTCGTAACGGCCCAGGCAGAATGAACCTTGCCATCCAGCACCAGCTGATGGAATTTCGCCCACAGTTCTTTGATTCCCTCATAGTCTCCTTCCGGAGCGCGGAACAGATAGACAGGATGCCCCGCTGCTTTAAACTCTGGCGAGAGAATATGTGCTACCTTTTCCGGAGCAATGGCGAAGGAAACCAGTGTAGGCGGCACATCCAGATCTAAAAAGGAACCGGACATAGAATCCTTACCGCCAATAGCGGCTACCCCCAGTCCAATCTGAGCCAGATAAGCACCCAAAACTGCTGCAAAAGGCTTGCCCCAACGTGCAGGCTCGTCTCTCAGACGTTCAAAGTATTCTTGCAGTGACAGGTACACCTTAGAGGCATCTCCGCCAGCTGCAACAACCTTTGCAACCGACTCAATTACGGAGCACTGGGCGCCAGTGAAGGGATTTTGTTCCATGCGATAGGGATCAAAACCGGCCGCCATAACGGAACAGGTAGTGGTTTTGCGGCCGGGTCCTACCGGCAGGAGTCCGACCATGGCCTGCGCCGGAGTTAGCTGCTTTTTGCCGCCGTAGGGGAACAAAACAGAGCCTGCACCGATGGATCCGTCAAAGCGTTCACCTAACCCGCGCTGGGATGCCTGATTGGGATTTTTCGCAATGGCAGCAAATCGTTCTGCTATATTCGTTGTATCGCCCAGTGCCTTTTTACCCGGCAGCTTGGGAACCAATACAGTTGTATGCTTTACGGTTCCGTTGGTATTCAGGAACGCACGGGACAGATTCGCTACAACGGTACCATTCCACTCCATTACAATCCGTGGCTCTTCCGCAACAACCGCCACCTGATATGCCTCCAGATTTTCCGCCGTAGCAGCTGCGATAAACGCCGCTGCGTCCTCCGGCGCAACCACCACAGACATTCGTTCCTGAGATTCCGAGATGGCAAGTTCCGTTCCATCGAGGCCCTCATACTTTTTCCGTACCGCATTCAAATCAATGGAAATGCCGTCAGCCAACTCACCAATGGATACCGATACGCCGCCTGCACCGAAGTCATTGCAACGTTTAATCATTCGCGTTACGTCTCCATTTCGGAACAAACGCTGAATCTTCCGCTCTTCCGGTGCGTTGCCCTTCTGAACCTCTGCCGCCATCGTCACCAACGAGGAACGATTGTGACTCTTGGAGGAACCAGTTGCACCGCCAATTCCGTCACGGCCAGTTCGTCCACCCAGCAGAATCACCACATCACCAGGCGCGGGTTCTTCCCGCACCACTGCGTCTGACGGTACCGCACCAACTACGGCACCCAACTCCATATGCTTAGCCACATAGCCCGGGTGATAGTATTCCTGAACAATGCCGGTTGCCAAACCAATCTGGTTACCATAGGAGGAGTAGCCAGCCGCTGCCGTAGTAGCCAGCTTACGCTGGGACAACCGACCTTCAATTGTTTCGCTCATTGGCACACGGGGATCTCCACAACCGGTAATACGCATGGCCTGATAAACATATGCTCGGCCTGCCAAGGGGTCACGGATCGCACCGCCAACGCAGGTGGCTGCGCCACCGAAGGGTTCAATCTCCGTGGGGTGGTTATGTGTTTCGTTTTTAAATTGCAGCAACCAATCCTGTTCTGCACCATCTACATCAACGGGGATGTGAATCGAACAGGCGTTGATTTCTTCTGATTCGTCAATGTTCTTTAATCCGCCCCGCTTTTTTAGCACCTTAGTACCACTGGTACCCAGATCCATCAAGGTTTTGGGACGTTCTGCCGCTTTTTCTTTCCCGTACACTTCCTCGCGATTGGCCAAGTACAGTTCATAGGCCGCCTGCACATCCGGATCTTCCAACTCTGCCTGATCAATATGCGTACCAAAGGTAGTGTGACGACAGTGGTCGGACCAGTAAGTATCTACGACCCGCAGTTCTGTGATCGTGGGATCTCGCCGCTCCTCATCCCGGAAGTAGTCTTGGAGGAAGGACAGATCATCCAAATCCATTGCCAGACCATACTCGGCAAGCATTTCTTCCAATTCTGCCCGACTTTTACTGATAAACCCGTCCAACGTAGCCACGGTAGTGGGAACATCATAACTCTGAACCAACGTCTTTGGCTTGTCCGCAGATGCTTCTCTAGCTTCTACCGGGTTGATCAAGTAACGGCTGATCTTTTCCAAATCCGACTCAGACAGCTCTCCCATCAGGACATACACAGTTGCTGCATTGACCAGTGGCCGATCACAGCCAGCCAGCAGCTGAATGCACTGGGCACAGGAATCTGCCCGCTGATTAAACTGCCCAGACAGTGCCTCTACAATCAACAGAGAATGAGCGCCAGTAACCTCCGGCATAATCTCTTCATGAAAATCATCCACCATAGGTTCCGAGAAAACCGTGGTTTTCGCCATCTCATAGACGCTTTGCTCTACCTGATCTACATCATAACGGCAGATGATCCGAAGTCCTTCCAGCGCCTCGATACCTAGTTGTTCTTTTAGTTCTTTGAAAACATTTCCGGCCTCTACATCGAACCCGGCGCGTTTTTCTGCATAGCAACGATAGACATGATTCATCTTAACTAGTCCTCCTTGTCTCTCTTTCAGACGGTGAACAAATAGTAGCTGCTTATTACTTTCCCACCTTTTCCGGCGGTGCAGCTCAAGTTATATGGTTTATGAATTGCGTTGCAGATCCCAGTCTGCAAAATGATAAAACAAATTCTGTTGTGTTGGCGTGATTACCGTTTCGGCACCCCAATGGGTCAAAACGGAATTGTTCTTAAAGCACAGCGGGATAATGGGTGCTTCCTCTGCCACAGCCCTGTAAAACTTATTGGCTGCTTTGGAACGCTCTTGGATTGTCGCTGTCTGGTAGTCAGTCAGCAGTTTCTCCAAAGCGTCATCTCTGTAACCACCGTAGTTCAGATTCCCATTTTCGCTGACCAGCTCTGTAATATCAAAATCAGCCGTCAACTTTACTTCTCCCAAGTAGAGATCAAACTCCCGGCTGTCCAGCGCTTCCGAGAAATCGCTCCAAGCAAGCTCCTTCACTTCCACGTTAATCCCTACTGCCTCCAACTCCTTTTTTAACTCCGCCGCAAACGCAGTTTTAAAAGTAGACTCGCTGTTAACGATTAGCCGCAGGGTAAGCCCGTAGTAGGTGGCCTCTTGAAGAAGTTCCTTGGCCTTTTCTTCCGAACAATCGTACTTTTCCGCCAATTTCTCATCATATAGATTGGATTTCGGAGAAACGGGTAGCACGGCCGCTTGAGCATGACCGGAAAGCATTTTCACGGACAAGGTTTCCCTGTCAAAGGCATAATTGAGCATCTGCCGAAAGGACCTTGACTGGCAGGGACCTGAGCGCGTATTACAGCCAACATAAATCAAATTCGTAGTGGGATAGTCTACTACGTCGTATTCTCCGGTGTACGTCAGAGAACCGGTTCCCGTAATATCCGTCGCCACCACGCTGACTGCCCCGCTGCCAAATCCAAAGATCAGCATATCACTATCCTCGGCAGCGTACAGCTTTACCTCCTCTGTCGGCAACTGCTTTCCTTGCCACCAACGGCTGTTTTTGACCAGCTTTTTTGCCTTCCCATTCTTTTCCTGGACTTGATATGGGCCAGTTCCATCAGGGATTGCATTTCTTCCGGTATCGATACACACAATCGGAATATCTAGTAACGTTTCGAATGCTGCATTCGCCGCATCGAGGGTAATTTCAACCGTATTGCTGCCACTGGCTCTCACCGTTTTTACATCAGACAGTCGATCCGCATAGATGCTGCCAGACTTCGCAGCCTGTTCCAACGAGTAAACTACATCGGATGCCGTCATCGTCTCTCCGTTAGAGAATTTCACATCATCCCTCAGCTCAATCGTACAGACTGTTTCCCCTGCAATTTTACTTCTTTTGTTTTTTTCCTTTTCCGTCTCGCCTCCATCAGATTGATCTTCACGCCCAGTTTCGTCGGTATTTCCCTCCTCCGTTACTGGTCCGGATGCAGAGGTCACGTTAACGGTACACTTTAATGCCAGGCAAGGCTCTGCCTCAAAAGAATCACTGATCTCAAAGAGCGGCTCATAAATCAGCCCTGTAATCGTCTGATTGGCTGCATTATCACAGGTATATGGGTGCAGCCCCTCCGCACTATAGTAGGCCAACGTAAAGGGATTTGTCTGTGCATCAGGTTCCGCAATGCTTTCTGCCCCCGTGGACACCGAACCACTGCTACTCTCCGCACTTTGGTCAGTATTGTTATGCTGTCCACAGGAGGCGAGGGTTAGCATCGCGCAGACCACAAGAATAAATGCTGATACGTTACGAATTTTCATAAAAACCTCATACGGACGTTCCACCGCCCTGAATCACTGTGCAAACACCGGATTATAGGGACAACAAAACGTCCGCACATCTCAAATTAACTGTATCACTGCCGACATAATGCCTCTGGCATTACCAGTATGGCGGTGACTCCAAAACAGATCCTGCCGGCAAAACGTACACGCATCCGAAATTTCAATCTGGTGCATGGGAACCCCTGCATCCTGGAGCCAAAGGGCATTCGCACCCTTTAGATCTACCAAAAATTTCCCATCCGGCAGACGGTCAATCAATCCCTTTGCCCGACTGCCCAGCACCGCTTCCAGCGCTTCCGGCACATCGGCATGGGTCTCAAAGCAACAGCGGGAAATCCCTGGCCCAATCGCTCCGCAAATATTTTCGGCTCGACAACCGTATTGCCGCACCATTGTTCTTACTGTTTTCCCTACAATGTCCATGACGGTACCTCGCCACCCAGCGTGACACCCAGCCACTACATGTCGTATCGGATCGTGAAGCAGAATGGGAATACAGTCGGCTGAAAAGACTGCAAGGGTCACACCTGGAACATCGGTAATCAATCCATCTGCCTCATACTCCCGTTCCCGGTAGAGTCCTTTCCCGCAGTCCTTTGCGGTTACCATCCGGATGTCATCCCGATGCACCTGCTTGGAAAAAACAGTTTTTTTGCTGTCAAATCCTACCGCCACACCGAAGCGGCGGAAGTTCTCCCGCACATTTTCAATGTCATCTCCACGCCCTGTTCCCAAATTCAGTGAAGCCAGGCACCCATGGCTGACCCCACCCAGCCTGGTAGAAAAACCGTGCACTGCGCCACCGCTATTCAGTTCATACGCCGAAAGCCATAGCAGACCGTTTTCCTCCTGATGCTCCTGCAGGTGGATCATTCTTTGCTGTCAGCAGCCCGATCCGGCGTGTAGCTGGTGGCACCATCCTTACCGTGACAGTTTTTAAACTTTAAGCCCGATCCGCAGGGACAGAGATCGTTCCGACCTACTTTCTTCGGCTTTACGATAGGCATACGCTTAGGTTTTTCTGCCTCATTTTCTGCTACTTTGTCTAGTTTTCCGGTTTCGTTTACAGCTTCCGTTGCCGCTTTGGATTCACGCGTGACCTTAGCCACTGCCTTGCGTTCCACGCGGTTCTGGCGGACGCGCGCAATATAGATGCGGCGTACCGTTTCCTCCTGGATGGCTGCAATCATCAGCTCGAAAATCTCAAAGCTCTCCCGCTTATAGGCAACCACCGGGTCTTCCTGGCCGTAGGCGCGGAGCCGAATTCCCTGCTTCAGATCATCCATAGCATCAATGTGATCCATCCAGTATTCGTCAACTACACGCAGCAACATCACGCGTTCCAGCTCCCGCATAAGAGTCTCGCCCAGAATTGTTTCCTTCTGATTATAAATATCGACTGCCCGTTCTTTGACCAGCGCGATCAACTCATCAATGGACTTCTTTGCAATTTCATCATCCTGGAACAGCAATTCTTCTGATGTGAGAAATACTCCCCGGAAGGGCGCAATCGCCTCTTGGAACTCAGCGTTGGTGATGGCTTTCTGCTCCCCGGCAATTCCCTGAAGGGCATGGTTGATCACACCGTCAATCATGTTCATGATCACTTCCCGCATGTTTTCACCGGAAAGCACCTTGCGGCGTTCCTTGTAAATCACTTCACGCTGGGTATTCATGACATCATCATAATCCAGAACATCTTTACGAGCCTGGAAGTTGCGGGATTCCACCTTTTTCTGGGCATTTTCAATGGCGCTGGACAGCATCTTCGCGTCGATGGGGGTATCCTCATCAATTTTCAGCGTATCCATCAGCTTGGAAATACGCTCACTGCCAAACAGACGCAGAATATCATCCTCCAGTGACAGGAAGAATCGGCTGGCGCCTGCGTCACCCTGTCGGCCGGAACGGCCACGGAGCTGATTGTCAATCCGGCGGGCATCGTGACGTTCGGTACCCAAAATGAACAAGCCGCCAGCTTCTTTCACCTTTTGTGCCTCAACAGCAATTTCTGCCTTATAGTTCTCCTTGCTCTGTGCATACTGGCGGCGTGCTTCCTGTACATCCGGATTGTTGCTCTCCGCGTAGCCTGTGGCTTCTGAAATGACTTCACCATTAAAACCAGCCTTGCGCAGATCTGCCTTGGCCAGGTAGTCATCGTTGCCACCCAGCACAATATCGGTACCACGACCAGCCATGTTAGTGGCAACGGTAACCGCACCCAACTTACCTGCCTGGGCAATGATTTCCGCTTCCTTCTCGTGGTTCTTTGCGTTCAGGACATTGTGCGGAACTTGCTTTTCTCGGAGCATCCGAGACAGCTTTTCCGACTTTTCAATAGAGACCGTACCCACCAATACCGGCTGACCGGACTGGTAGCACTCTTCAATCTGCTTTACAATGGCACGATACTTACCCGCATCCGTTTTATATACCACATCAGGGTAGTCGATTCGAGCCACTGGTTCGTTAGTGGGAATCTCAACAATGTCCAAATCGTAAATGGAGCTGAATTCATCCTCCTCTGTCATTGCAGTACCCGTCATGCCAGAGAGTTTATCATACAAACGGAAGAAATTCTGGAAGGTAATCGTAGCCAGCGTTTTAGACTCGTTCGCAACCTTAAGACTCTCTTTGGCTTCAATCGCCTGATGGAGTCCCTCGTTGTAGCGGCGGCCAAACATCAGACGTCCGGTGAATTCATCGACGATGACAACCTGGCCATCCTTCACCACATAGTCGATATCCTTCTTCATCACACCCCGTGCCCGAATGGCCTGATTGATATGATGGTTCAGAGTGGTGTTTTCCTCGTCTGCCAGATTCTCCAGATGGAAGAACTCCTCTGCTTTAGCAATACCACGGGCAGTCAGGGTTGCCGTCTTACGCTTTTCTTCCACGATGTAATCGTAATTCTGCTCGACCTCTTCATCGAATTCCTTGTCATCGGTCTCTGCAATCACATAGCAGTCCAGATCCCTGGCAAACTGATCTGCCATCTGATACAGCTTAGTGGATTCCTCACCACGACCAGAAATAATCAGCGGGGTACGGGCTTCGTCAATCAGAATGGAGTCCACTTCGTCCACGATGGCAAAGGACAACGCTCTTTGTACCGTATCCCGGTCATAGACTGCCATGTTATCGCGGAGGTAGTCAAACCCGATCTCGTTGTTGGTGCCATAGGAAATGTCTGCATCGTAGGCTGCTTTCCGCTCCGCCTTGGTCAGACCGTGGACAACCAGCCCAACACTCAGACCCAGGAACCGATAGACCTTTCCCATCCATTCCGAGTCACGCTTTGCCAGGTAATCGTTTACGGTAACAATGTGGACACCTTCTCCGCTCAAGGCATTCAGATAAGCCGGCAGCGTCGCCACCAACGTTTTACCTTCACCGGTTTTCATTTCCGCAATGCGGCCCTGATGCAGAATGATACCGCCGATCAGCTGAACCCGATAGGGACGCAGTCCCAGAACGCGGTCCGCCGCTTCCCGGCAGTTTGCAAAGGCTTCCGGCAAAATATCATCTAAAGTCTCACCATTTGCCAGACGTGTTTTAAATTCTTCCGTCTTTTCACGCAGTTCCTCATCACTTAACGCTTTATATTCATCCGCCAGTGCGTCAATCTTATCCACAATAGGAGTAATCTTCTTGACTTCTCGTTTAGAGTTTGTCCCGAGAAGCTTTCTCATGATTCCCATAAACAGTCTTTTCCTTTCTTTGTCCGTTCCGGATGTACTGATACAGACTAGATTATACCACAAACGCCCTGCAAAATAAAAGAGGAAAATGCAAAAGTTTCCCCGCCATTATACTGCTTTTTTGGACAAATTCTTATGTGAAACGGTTCTATTTAGCGGTTTTTCTTTTTTGCATAAGAATCACGGCTTTTCCTTTATTTTCCCCCACAGCCTCGAAAACCTTTTGCCTCTCTCACGGTTTTAGGGTACAATATTTCAAAGCATAATCAATAGGAGGCTCATTTATGCCAAACTTAGAAAAAAACAGCATCCACACCATTACGATAGACAGTTATTCCAGCGATGGTCAAGGTATCGGTCGTTTGGATGGCATGGCTGTTTTTGTACGCGGTGCTCTACGAGGAGAACTTTGTCGCATTTCGCTTGTGAAAGTCGAGAAAAACTGTGCCTGGGCTCGCATCGTGGACGTTTTAGAACCATCACCCGCTCGGATTCCTTCAGACTGCCCCTACTATCCCATTTGCGGCGGCTGTACGATGCGGCACATGACCTATGAGGAAGAGTTGGAATGCAAACAGCTACGTGTCAATGACGCCTTACAACGTATCGGTGGACTAGCGCTCTCTGTCAGCGAAATCCATGGTGTGCAACAGATTCAACGGTACCGCAACAAAGCCGCTTTTCCGGTCAGTCAAACCCCAAAAACCGGAGTAAAAGTAGGATTTTATCGCGGGCGCAGTCACGAAGTGATAGATGTCGCCTCCTGCCTTCTCCAATCAGATGTGGCAGATAAAGCAGGCCGTGTCGTCCGAAAATGGATGCACCGATATTCCATTCCCGCTTACGACGAAGGCAGTAGAACCGGGTTGGTTCGCCACGTCTTTGTCCGCACCAACCGTCGAAGAGAATGCTTGGTTTGCATTGTCGTAAATGGCACACAGCTCCCCTTTGAAAAAGAACTCGTAAAGGGCTTGCGGAGCGGCTGCCCTAAAGTTGTCGGGATTCTCTTAAATAGCAATACCCGCCAAACCAATGTCATCTTGGGGCAATCTTACCGTGTCTTATGGGGCAGGGATTATCTGGAGGAGCGTCTCTGCGGCTTGACGTTCCGCTTGTCCACCCCTTCCTTTTTCCAGGTCAACCGAGATCAGGCAGAGGTGCTCTACAACCTTGCAGTGGATTTCGCTCAACTGACCGGAACTGAAACTGTTCTTGATCTCTACTGTGGCACCGGCACCATCAGCCTGGCTATGGCTCGTAACGCCGGTAAAGTAATTGGCGCCGAAATTGTACCGCCTGCTGTAAGGGATGCCAGAGAAAATGCTACGCGAAATGGGTTTGTCAATGCAGAATTTATCTGCGCCGATGCCGGAGCTGCTGCTGAAGAATGCGCACGCCGCGGTATCCATCCTGACGTTGTTTCCGTTGATCCACCGCGCAAAGGACTCTCGAAAGAGGTTATTGAAACCATTTGTACAATCGCTCCTAGCCGTGTGGTATATGTCTCCTGCGATCCTGCCACACTGGCTCGTGATCTTAAACTCTTCACCCAACAAGGCTACTGTGCACAAAAGGCAGTCGCTGTTGACCTATTTTGCCGCACTCCGCACATTGAAGTCGTGACATTGCTTGTGAGGGAGTAGGCGTGTCTTTGACAGACTGCAATACTTTGAGATAAGCTTTGATGTTGTATTCTAGTTTTAGAGGTAAAGCGATAGACATTATGATACACATTCTTTATATCTTAGGACGTAAATAAGTAGTAGATGGGGAGATTAAGATAGAAAGTAGTAGATTATAATATTTTAAGGCTAATATGATAGGGTGAGTTTCTGGGGTGCAAAATATAAAAAAGTAGTTGATAAAATTACAGAATTACCTCTTGAAATTGTTTCAACCCATGTCCATTGGAGCCATATAGGTGGGCATAAGTTTTTTAGGCATATAGCAGTTTATGGAGCTGAACTTGATTGGCTTTCCTCTAAACTTCCAATTTCCTTGCAATTTGTTAAAAAAATTTTAACAAAGAACCCTTGTGATTTTCCACCCGATTTTTGATATTACTAGGTATCAGGTTTTCCAGGGTATTCCAAAACGAATATTAGAAGACGGTGACTTATTTAATCTAGGAAAAGAACGGTTAAAGTTATACATACCCCTGGCCATTCCCCAGGACATATATGCCTTTATGAATTAGAGCGAAAAGTTAAAAAGCTTGTTAAAAAGCTTAAGATTGAAAGCATTTTGCCTGGGCACAATACGTTAAGCATTCAAACAACTATTATAAATAAAATAGATGATGGATTTACAGAAACCCTTGATTGTGATAAATTAAAACAAGGAAATGGTATATTCAAGTTTTCAAATTTTTAAATTTATATATAGAGATGATCTTATAGCAGAAAAAACTTCTCCACCAAGGGGATCCCATCTCCCTACGACATTATTGTACTCCCACGCCACGTTGAAAGTATTACAATGCTGGTTCGCTGCAGCGAAAGTGAGAAATAACTTTTGTTGAAATTGTCTGCTATTTATCTGATATTTTGTTACATATGGAGGTTAAGATGCCAGAAATAATTTTGATTTTAGCAGTTATTATTTTAATATGTTTGTCGCTCAACAAGGTTTCTAGTAAGCTAGGGATGCCCATGCTTCTTGCATTCATTATACTTGGAATGTTGTTTGGATCAGATGGCTTACTAAAAATTCAGTTTGATAATTATGCACTCTCAGAGCAAATTTGCTCCTTTGCATTAATCTTCATTATGTTTTATGGTGGATTTGGAACAAACTGGAACACCGCTAAGCCGGTTGTTGTGGAGTCTGTTTTATTATCCACACTTGGAGTTATTCTTACTGCTGCTACAACAGGTCTCTTTTCTTATTTTATACTGAATTTTGATTTTCTAGAAAGCATGCTTATTGGGGCTGTAATCAGTTCGACTGATGCGGCATCGGTATTCTCTATTCTGCGTTCAAAACAACTTAATTTAAAGAACAACACCGCATCGATGTTAGAAATGGAAAGTGGTAGTAATGACCCATGTTCCTACATGCTTACAGTAATCATATTATCGGTAATGAGCGGACAGTCTAGTGGTGGTCAGTTGGCATACATGATTTTTTCTCAAATCCTGTATGGGGTAATTTGTGGTGTAGTTGTAGCGCTGTTATCCAACTTTATTTTATCGAAGGTGAAATTTGCGACGGATGGATTTGATACTATATTTGTGTTTAGTATGGTGTTAGTCTCTTATGCTGGTGCAGCTGTGATTGGTGGAAATGGATATTTAAGTACTTATATTGCGGGTATTATTTTAGGGAATAAATCATCCTATAACAAAAAAGCTCTTGTTCATTTTTTTGATGGTATTACTGGATTGATGCAAATGCTAATCTTTTTCCTTCTTGGGCTTTTATCTTTTCCGTCACAGTTACCTCAGATACTCCTGTCAGCTCTTGCCATTGCCTTATTCCTAACCTTTGTGTCGCGTCCTTTATCTGTATTCACAATTTTAACGCCATTTAAGTGCCCAGTGAATCAACAACTGTTAGTTTCATGGGCAGGATTAAGGGGTGCTGCTTCTATTGTTTTTGCTATTGTTGCTACAGTTAGCCCAGCGTATATGAAGCATGATGTCTTTCATATTGTATTCTTTATTGTCCTGTTTTCTATCAGTATCCAAGGATCGTTAATTTCATTTATGGCTAAAAAGCTTCATATGATTGATAACAATAGTAACGTTATGAAAACCTTTAATGACTATTCCGAAGAAATGCCCGTACAATTTGTGCAACTTTCTATTGCTGAAAATCATCCATGGATCAACTGCAAGATACAGGACATTTCCTTATTGCCAGAGCTATTACTAGTGTTGATACTTCGGGGAAAAGAGCAGGTTATACCAAACGGTGATACGTCTATTTTAGCAGGAGATGTGATTGTATTAAGTGCTCTTTCTATGGAGGATGAGGTAATAGGGTGTTTAACAGAAGTCGTGGTGGACAAGGATAATGCTTGGCTAGGCAAATCCCTGTCAGAGATAACGTTTGGTGCAAATAAACTAGTTGTGGTAGTGAAACATAATGATCAGTTTATGATTCCCAATGGGAGCACAGTCGTAGAAGAAAATGATATTCTCGTGATTAGCCAATTGTAGTTGTAGCAACATGTAGGACGGTATTCAGGGGGCAATAAAAAGTTAAATATATTATAACGATTATTTTACAAACAACTTTAAAGGAGGCTGCTTATTGGCTGTAGGTGATGGAGCACTTATTAAGATTCATTTTCATGGAAAGTATTAGAATACTGTTCAACTCTGGGTGAAACTTTGATATCTTAATTGAGGATATGGATAGACAAGCGAGAGGATTAAAAGTCTAATAAATTCAATTTGTTAATAAGATTATGAGCACAATCTGAATTTAAAGTTAAGACGCACCTTTCTT
This sequence comes from uncultured Clostridia bacterium, assembly GCA_937858235.1. GTDB lineage: Bacteria > Bacillota > Clostridia > Oscillospirales > Oscillospiraceae > Onthomonas. The sequence continues at coordinate 81 of CALLZZ010000121.1, read as the reverse complement.
TTATACGAATATAGCGGATATGTTCCCGTCTACCCTTATTACAAAAAATACCGTGGATATGTTTCGGAGAACCGACAGCTC
>CALLZZ010000120.1 GCA_937858235.1 uncultured Clostridia bacterium | reverse complement strand
CGAAACGTGACTGGAGTTCAGACGTGTGCTCTTCCGATCTGGCCAGCTACATCGCACTGAACAGCTATGAAATCGTTTTTTTTCGCACCCTCATTGGTGGCTTGTTTCTCGTGGCTGTGTTTCTGATCACACGTGGGAAAATTCAGGCGCTGCGGGACAAAAAGCAGTTTCTTTGTATGTTGATCTCCGGCGCTGCCATGGGCGGTAACTGGATGTTCCTCTACGAGGGGTATCAGCAGATCGGGGTAGGACTGGCCACTCTGGCCAGCTATTTTGGCCCGGTGATTGTTATGGCACTGTCGCCACTGCTCTTCCGGGAGCGATTGGTTCCGGCCAAGGTTCTGGGAATTCTGGCCGCCTTTGGTGGAATGCTGCTGGTGGATCTGGAAACCCTGGTGGAAAGCAGGTTTTCCTGGGGGTTGATCTGCGGCCTGATGGCGGCGGTGATGTACGCGGTGATGATTATCTTTAACAAAAAGGCTCAGGGTATCACCGGGCTGGAAAACACTCTGTGGCAGCTGGGGGTCAGTTTCGTCATTGTTACCATTTTCATGGTGTTCCGGCAGGGTTTTACCCTCTCCGTGCCGCAGGGCAGTCTTTTGCCCATTCTGATGCTGGGCATCGTTAACACCGGCGTAGGTTGTTACCTCTATTTTTCTGCAATCGGAAAGCTTCCGGCGCAGTCGGTGGCCATCTGCGGTTATTTGGAACCCCTTTCCACCCTGGTGTTCTCTGCTGTCCTCCTCCAAGAACATCTAACGCCCCTTCAGGCTGGGGGAGCGGTGCTGATTCTGGGCGGCGCCGCTTTGGGCGAGTGCTGGGGCAGAAAAAAGCTGGAGACCTGCCCGGTGTCAAACTAACCGGAGACTCCAGCCCATATTTACTTTCTATAGAGAGAAATGCTATAATACAGGAAAATACACCCTTTTAACAAGCAAAGGAAGTGAACCTATGGAAGAAAAAAATAAGGAACTGAGGCAGAAACAGAAGGACAGATTGGAAGATGCCATCGTCCAATATCGGGAAGCTGCACAGGAAGGTGACGCCAGAGCCCAGTACGGGCTGGCCCGGACCTACTACCAGTACAATGAATACGGTAAATCCTTCTACTGGTGGGAGAAATCCGCAGAAAACGGTCTTAACGCGGCCTGTATGCGTGTGGCAGTGCAGTGCGCCTACGGAATCGGTACCGAGAAGGATGAGAACAAAGCGCTGGATTATATTTGGCGGGCAGTGAAGGGAGACCCGGATGATACAGATGCCCTTTGTTATCTGGGGATGTTCTACGAAGAGGGCATCGGAGTCGAAGTCAGCATGGAACAGGCCATGATCTGCTATCAACAGGCTGCGGAAAAGGGCAGTGGTATAGCTTGTTTCACCATCGCCATGGCTTACTTCTACGGGAACAATATGGAAGAAGATACCCAGGCTGCCTTGGAGTGGGCCAATAAAGCAGCAGAGCTGAACTACGAGGAAGCCCAGTATTTCCTGGGGCTCCAGTACTACCTGGGGGATCGGGTGGAGCGTGATCTGGATCAGTCCTTAAAATATCTCCGAAGCAGTGTGGAAAATGGCTCCAAAGATGGCCAACAGCTGCTGCCAGTAGTTGCGCGGGAAATTAGCGTAGAGGCTCAGATGCGTGATGTCACGGCATTCCAGCAGATGCTGGATCAGTACGAGGCGTACATGATGCAGGCGGCTGAGAAAATGGGCTTCGCGGATGAAGAAGAGGAGGAGTGATGGGTTTTCCTCCCGAAATAGCAAAGAACGTGGTCTGTGGGCGCAGATCACGTTCTTTTTCTTCATACAAAGGGATGAAGAAAGGGTTTAGGTTATGTTTTTTATCACGTCTGTCGTGATACTGGAGAATGGCGGAAAACATCGTAAAATCCTCCGCAAGGATATTGTACAACATTGGACTGTAATTGTCAACACTATATTTTGCATTGTTATATACGGCACAGGATACTATAACAAAGACTGCACTCCCTGGGGTGCAACGCCTACTGCCTACCATGGATAGGAGCAGTGGGCACACCCCCAATACCGTGATGTGCCGGAGCGGGGAAACCCCTCCTCACTTATGCTTGCGTGGGTAGTGCAAAACGGGAAAGGAATCGAGGCGTGTCTCTTTAGGGGTAGTGCAACTAATATCTAAATTCTATACCGGGAGGAGACATGTGTCAATGTAATACATTACAAAAATGACGAAATAAAACAAGATTTGTCACATTAGCGTGGTTTGCTCCCCAGAAGACCCGCTAGATGACCGCTGGACCAGGCCCACTGAAGGTTGAAACCGCCGCAGTCGCCGTCTATGTCCAGCACTTCCCCGGCGGCGTAGAGACCAGGGCAGTGAAGGCTCTCCAGGGTTTCCGGGTCAAATTCATCGGTGCGGATGCCACCGGCGGTCACCTGAGCGTGATCCAATCCCAGGTTTCCGGTGACCGGCAGGCGGAAGTCTTTGCAGTTCCGGACGATGGCGACCAAATCTCGGTGGGAGAGGTCGCTGACGCTCTGAGTTAGCTTTCGTCCGCCATAGCGGAGCACCGTCCGACCCAGCCGGTTGTGGAGCATCCCGATGAGCAGATTGTCCAGAGTCAGACCCGGAAACCGGCGCTGCTTCTCTGCCAGCAGGTCTACTAAAGCTTCCTCCGACAGCTGGGGCAGCAAATCCAGAGACAGGGTGAGGGAATCAGATTCCGTCGCCGCCTGTCGGGACAGCTCAAAGATCACTGGACCGCTGACGCCGTAGTCGGTGAACTGCACCTCACCCTGCCGCTGCGCCAGTACCCCGTTTCCCCGCAGCAGGGTAACGGAGGCTTCTGCCCGGACGCCCTTCAGCGAGCGGGGGTAGGTGGGATCGGTGCGCAGCTGAACCAGCGACGGAAAAAGCTTGGTACAGCGATGCCCCAGACCCTTCAGGAGCTGGTAGCCGCTTTTGCTCCCCCCCAGTTTAGGGGACGCCGCACCGCCGGCAGTGACAATGACCTTGTCTGCCGGGATAGGTCCTTCCGGTGTGGTCAGAAGGAACCCCGCTCCTTCCTTGGTGATGCCGGTGACCTGGCATTCGGTTCGCACCGTTACCCCCAACCCCTCCAGGGCCAGGCGCAGGGTATCCAGCACGCTGTTGGCTTGGTCAGACAGGGGATAAACCCGGCCTCCCGGCTCCGAACGGCAGAGTAACCCCAGGCCTTGGAAGTACGCTAAGGTATCCTGGACACCAAACCCCTCCAGTGCAGGCCGGACAAAGTCTCGGTTTGCACCGTGGTAGCACTGGGGCGTGGAGGTGAGATTACTCAGGTTACAGCGGCCATTCCCCGTGGCCAGCAATTTCCGACCTAGCCGCGGCTGCTGCTCCAGCAGCAGGACGTGACCACTGATCCATTCCGCTGCCGTCAGGGCAGCCATCATGCCGGCTGCACCGCCGCCGATAATAACAAGTTCCATGAAGCGCATCCTTCCTAAAGTGACAGTTTTTCTCTTAATTATAAGGGAAACGGCAACGATGTACAAGGGAAACACTGGCGGGGAAGCTCTTGACAGAAAGGGAGCCGTGCATTAAAGTAGAGCAATACCAGCTGGTACGGAACAATCGTGCCGGATCACCAGTCCCTTAGATCGGAAAGGAATGGAACACATGAAAAAGAAGTTATTTGGAATCGGATTCCTTGCTGTTGCCCTATGTCTGATGACGGCCTGTTCCAACGGAACCAAGGAAGCAGGCTCTGGCAGCCAGCCGGCAGCTTCCTCCGGCGCTATCAGCAGCGCTCCGGCAGATCAGAGCGCAGCGGTGACCTCGCCCAAAACGGAGCCGGACGCCAGCGTCAGCGCCCCCAGTGACAGCCCCGAACCCAAAGATACACCGGCCAGATCTGCCAAGGTCAACCCTCAGAGCAACAGTCAGAGCACCGGAAAACCCCTGCTCACTGGCAGCTTTGAGTCCATCGTGGATAAAAACGAAGACCCCATCACCGATGGTGACGGCTATATCCAGACCATGATCGCCAACAGCGGTACCATTGTCATCGGACGCTTCGCCACCAGTCACGCTACTGAGGCCTACATGGATCAGTACAGCCCTGACGAGTTTGACGTAACCGAACGGGTTACCGTCGATGGGAACAGGGGAACCCACTACCGTTGGAAAACTGGTTCCAATGAGGATAGCGCTGTAGTGGACGCAGTGGTTACCGAAGCCGATGGCTACAGTCTGCTGTTCCTGTGCTATGTACCGCAGGATGCCTTTGAAGGCAAAACAGACCTGGGTCCCACCCAAAAGGATGTGGAGGCCTGGATTGCTAGCCTCACCGTTACCGCGGAACCCACTACTTAAATTGTTATCAGAATAGAATGGAAGCCCTCGAAGAAATGCCTTCGGGGGTTTTCCTTTTCTGGGGAAAAACAATGGAAGGGGTTGATTTCCCCTCGGAATATGGTAGCATAAACCGTGATAAAACCAATGATAAGGCGGGGAAGGGAATTGCATGGATCATCAGAAACGGGCAAAAAACGCTTTGCAGGGGATCACTACCGGTACAGCTGGCGGCAGTCAAGGAGCAAGGGTTGTGCTACATCCGCTGTCCCCAATGCGTAGCTGTGGCGGTGGAGCCGGCTCTGGAGCTGCCGGAAGAAAAGTGAGGTGTTCCAAATGCTACTGGCGGCAGTGATCCTGTTATTTGTCCTGCTGGTAGGGGCGGCGATCCTGCATATCTTTCTGGGATGGCCCCTGCTGCTGGGAGTGGGGATTTTCGGACTGTACGCAAAGCGTCAGGGGAAAACCCTGGGGGACATTGGCACGATGTTGCTGGAGGGTCTGAAAAAGGCTTGGATTGTAATACAGGTCCTTATCGTAATCGGACTCCTTACCGCCAGTTGGATTGCCTGCGGCACCATTCCCTATCTGATGCGACTGGGAACGTTATTGATTCGCCCCCACGTCTTTGTTCTCTGCTGCTTCTGGATCTGTGCCGCTATGAGTTTCCTTCTGGGTACCAGCTTTGGCACCGCCAACACCGTGGGGATTGTGCTCATTACCATCGCCCGAGCCGGGGGTGTCAGCATTCCAATGACGGCAGGTGCTATCCTCTGCGGAATCTACTTCGGGGATCGCGCCAGTCCCATGTCCTCGTCCCTGCTGCTCCTGTCCACCCTCAGCGAGACTCGACTGTACGACAACGTAAAGATGGGGGTGACTAGCGCTGTCCTGCCCTTTGCCTTGGCCAGCGGCGGCTATTTGATTTGCAGCGCTGCCAATCCACTCTCCGACGCATTCAGCGAGATGGCGGGACTGCTGGCAGAGGCCTTTGACCTCAACCCACTGGTATTGCTGCCTACAGTGGTGGTACTTTTGCTCTGCGTGGTGCGGAAACCCGTGAAGTGGGCCATGGCGGTCAGCACCCTGTTGGCCTGCATACTGGCGGTGACCCTCCAGGGGATGGAACCACTGACCCTTGGGAAGGTGCTGGTGCTGGGGTTTTCCCTCCCGGAGTCCAGTCCACTCAGCGGGATCGTCCACGGCGGTGGATTGGTGAGCATGGGGAAGAGCTGCGCTATTGTGACCTCCAGCTGTGCCATTGCCGGAATTGTAGAAGGGATGCAGTTAACGGAGCTGCTTACCCGAGGGAACCGGTCAGGGAATCGTCTCACCATCTACCTGAAAACTTTGGTGACTGGGGTGGTGACGGCCGCCATCGGCTGCAATCAAACCATTGCCATTGTACTGACCCATACCATACGAAAACCGGACTACCACTCCTTGGGGAAACAGACGCTGGCACGGGATCTGAGCTTTGCCGGAATCTTGGCGCCGGTATTGGTACCCTGGTGCATCGCCGGTTACACCCCGCTGGAGCAGCTGGGTGCTACGGGTCTGGCATGGATGCCCTATGCCTTCTGGTTGTGGCTGATGCTGGCCTGGCAGGGTGTATGCTGTTGGCGCGGCTGGGGCAGTCCAAAGAAAGCTGTTACGCCATTGGAAGGAGCGAAGACGCCATGATTACCATTTTCAATCGAAGAGAAGTGTGTATTACACGGGACAGCCAGGTGCTTAATCGCGCCTGCGACCAGCTGGTGCTGGGTGGAATTCAGTATCGTACCTACACCAACGCCCCGGGAAACTCCCGACGTGGCCATGAGATTGCTCATTTGAATGTGAGCGCCGCTTATGAGTACCGGGTCTATGTGAACAAAAGGGATTATGAACAGGCCAAGCACCTGATTTCAAGGGGCTAAGCTGCAAAAAAGCGTCGGACAACCCAATCGTTGTCCGACGCTTTTGTAGTTGAACGTGTTCCTGCTGCTACAGCAGGAACCGCCCCAGCTCCAGCACCCAGCCCAGCAGAAGCTGGAAGCACTTTTTGGAGAAGGAGACATTTTGCAGCTCCTTGCCCTCAGGGATGGAACGGTAGGTGTCTTCGGTCTCCACAATCAGCGCATCCTGATCAAAGTGATTCATGGAGGCGGCTAGCTGTTGGGTGACCTCTTCGCTGTGGACTACCAGCATCAGCTCCGTGTCAATATAGACGCTGCGCATATCCATGTTGAAGGACCCAATGATGGACAGATCATCATCAATGGTGATGCTCTTGCCGTGGTAGGAGACGCCCCCTTCGTACTCGTGAAGCTCCAGTCCGGTTGCCATCAGCTCCTTCTTGTGCTTGACGTAGTCGGCACTGGCAAAGGGATTGCCGTTGTTGGCGGTGGAATTGAACATCATAATTCCCTTGGCACCGATTTCTGAAAAGGCTTGATTCATCCACTCGTTGGAGATCACATAGGGGGTGTGGATCACCACTTGTTTCTTGGTCTGCTGGCACAGCTGCATCAGCTGGTAGAAGGCTACCGGTTCCTTGGCGATGGGGGCGGTAGGGTTGGAGATCAGACCGATGGTGTGGGTGGCCACCGTGTTGTCCTGGTAGTTGTACGGTGACTCGGATAGCTCCGGGGTGTTTTTCACGATGCCCTGGAAGTGCTCCCGCAGCTCCTGTGCCGCCGCCTTGACCCGCTGCTTTTCCCCCAGGCATTCCCGATCGTGGAACAGGTGACAGCAGTCCAGCGCGGTGATTTTTTCGTAGTACGCCTTGAGCTGGTAAAGAGAGCTGTCGGCAGGACCGGTGTTATACACCAGAACATCCCGGTCATAGTTTTTCTGACCGTCGTAGCTGCCAAGGAAGTAGCCAAAAGTATTTCGGCCACCCAGGATATAGGCCGTGTCGTCTACGATCACGTATTTGTCGTGCATCCGCCCCATCAAAGACCAGGGCTTGAGGGGATTAATCTGATTGTAGATGATAATTTTTACGTTGGGATGGGAGGAAAGTGCGTAAAAATACGGGTTTCCCTCCGCCTGAACCACTGAGTTAAAGCCATCCAAGAAAATTTCCACCGATACGCCCCGGTCAGCGGCGTCCAGCAGCACAGCCAGTATATCCATGCCCGCCTCGTCGGAACGAAAGTCGAAGGTGGACAGAATGACCTGTTTCTCAGCGTGCATGATCATTTGCATCCGGATGTCCAGCGCCTCCTGATTGTCGTCTACCACCCGGGCGCGATCAGGTCCGATACCGTCACTGTAGTAGTCGCTGGCACGGAAGGATTCCGCAGTGGCGGAGCTGACCTCCGGCTGAGTGGTAAAGGGTATGATAGAACCGATCAGGACGTATAGCAGGAATATAACCAATAAAATGATGATTATCAAAACGGAATGCCTCATTTTCTTCTTCATTTTAACCTCATCTGTTTCTTTCGGGGTCTGCCGGGACAGTCTGATCCCAAGCGTAACAAACAGAATACCACAAACCCGAGTGAAATGCTACCAAAAATAGGGATGAGGGGAAAATTTCCGGACAAAAAGAACAGAGATATTGAAATAGGGCAGGGGCGGGGCGCAAAGAAACCGGCAGGGAATCCCTGCCGGTTTCTGTTACGGTTAAATGTGAATCAGTTCATTGCCTGAGCAGGGAACCTTATCGGCACATTTTCTTTTTGATGTCTGCCAGACGCTCCAGAGCAGCGTACAGGGTTTCGTCCTTCTTGGCAAAGTGCATCCGGACGATGTTGCGGACGTCTTCCTGGAAGAAGGAGGTGCCGGGGACGCAGCCGACCCCGACCTTTAGTGCCATTTCTTCGCAGAATTCCACATCACCCTGGCCGGGCTTCAGGTACGGCTGAATGTTGGCCAGCACAAAGTAGGTACCCTGCGGGTCTGTGTAGGGAATGCCGATGTTGTCCAGGCCGGAGGTGAAGATCTCCTTCATGTGGGCGTAGTGTGCGCCGAACTCTTCATAATAGCGATCCGGCATTTCCAGTCCCACAACTGCGGCCTCCATCAAGGGGGAAGGTGCACCGACGGTGTTGAAATCGTGGTACTGCTTGATGCGATCCATGATTTCCTGAGGTGCAATGGCATAACCCAGCCGCCAACCGGTGATGGAGTAGGTCTTAGACAGCGAGCTACAGGAAATGGTGCGTTCCCACATGCCGGGCAGGGTATTCATGTAGATGTGCTTGTGGGGCGCGTAGACGATGTGCTCATATACCTCGTCCATGATGACATAGCTGTCATAGCGGACGGCCAGCTCAGCGATGGTGCGCAGTTCTTCCTCGGTGAATACTTTGCCGCTGGGGTTGGAGGGGTTGCAGATCAGGATAGCCTTGGGACGCTGCTTGAAGGCATCCTCCAGCACGTTGGCGTCAAAGCCAAAGGCGGGGGGTACCAGGGGTACGAAGATTGGTTCACAGTCTGCCATAATGGTCTGAGCGACGTAGTTTTCAAAGTATGGAGAAAAGATGATGATCTTGTCACCCGGGTTGGTCAGGGCGAAGATGGTATCCACCATGGCCTCGGTAGAGCCGATGGTCACCACAATCTCGGTGTCCGGATTCAGAGTACGACCCATGTAACGGCCACACTTTTTAGCCACTGCCGCACGGAAGTTGGGGGCGCCCATGGTGATGGGATACTGGTGGGGACCGATGTGGCTGATTTCCTCCAGGCGATCCAGCAGCGGCTTAGGCGGATCGAAATCCGGGAAACCCTGAGCCAGATTGATGGCGCCGCAATCAATGGAGATTCGGGTCATGCGGCGAATCACCGAATCAGTGAATAGTTTACACTTTCTGCTTATTTCCTGCATAGTTCTCCCTCGTTTCTGTTGAATTAGCGCAGTCCCAGTTCTGCGCTGGATACGGTGGCGAGGCCATTTTCGTTCAGCACTTTGTGCAGTGCCTTCTCGTCGGAGACGCGGAAGACCATGTAGGCTTTGTCCGCGACGCACCCGATCAGTGAATACATATACTCGATGTCAACCTGGGCGGTATCCAGCAGAGTCAGAAGGGTTGCCAGACCGCCGGGGGCATCCGGAACCGCCACTACGGTAACGTCCGTAGCGGAGACCACGCAGTTCTGATTGGTGAGCACTGTTTTTGCCTTGCCGATGTCGCTGACCAGCATACGCAGCACGCCAAAATCGGTGGTATCCGCAATGGAAAGGGCGCGGAGATCAATGCCGGCCTGTGCCAGCATACCGGTCACGGATGCAATTTTGCCGGGTTTATTCTGAATGAATACGGATAATTGCTCTGCCATGTCTGTCCCTCCTTAGTCCAGTAGCTTTCGCTTGTCGATGACGCGGACTGCCTTACCGGTAGACCGCTGAATGGAATTGGGTTCCAGAAGACGAACCTTGGCGGAGATCCCCAGAAGGTCTCGCAGTGCCTCCTCCAGATCCTGTTCTTTCTTGACCAGACCGCGCACTGTATCGGAGAATACCTCCAGGCTGATCTCCACCTGTACCTCGATGCTGTCGTAGTTGTTGGAACGATCCACGACGATCTGATAGTTGGCGGAATAACCCTGCTGGAGCAGTACGGTTTCGATCTGAGACGGGAATACGTTGACGCCGCGGATGATCAGCATATCGTCGACACGGCCCATGGGCTTGGACATTTTCACCAGAGTCCGCCCGCAGGAACATGTGCCATGGGTGATGACACCGATGTCGCGGGTGCGGTAACGGAGGATGGGGAAGGCTTCCTTGGTGATGCAGGAGAACACCAGTTCGCCCTGCTGGCCATCGGGCATGGGAACGCCGGTGTCGGGGTTCACCACTTCTACGATGAAGTGATCCTCGTTGACATGCATCCCGGTCTGCTCCTGGCATTCGAAGGCGACGCCGGGGCCGACAATTTCAGTCAGTCCGTATATGTCGTATGCCTTGATGCCCAGCATCTGCTCAATCTGCTGCCGCATTTCCTGAGTCCAAGCTTCGGCGCCGAAAATGCCGGCTTTTAGTGAAATATCGTCTGAGGTCAGGCCGCTGTCCCGCAGCACCTCTGCGATGTGCAGGGCGTAAGAGGGGGTGCAGCAGAGAATGGTGGAACCGAAGTCCCTTAAAATCGTGACCTGTCGCTGGGTGTTGCTGCTGGAAACGGGCACCGTTGTTGCGCCGAGACGGCAGGAGCCGCCATCCATACCCAGGCCGCCGGTAAACAGTCCGTAGCCGTAGGAGATGTGTACCACGTCATCCGCAGTGCCGCCGGCAGCAGTCAGCGCGCGAGCAGCACAGTCTGCCCAAAGATCCAGGTCGTTCTGGGTGTAGCCCACAACAATCTGTTTGCCGGTGGTACCGGAGGAGGCGTGCAGCCGAACCACGTCCTTGAGGGGGACGGAGAACATGCCGTAGGGATAGGTGTCCCGCAGATCCTGCTTGTAGGTAAAGGGCAGCTTGTGCAGATCCTCGATCCCGTGGATATCATCGGGCGTTATGCCTGCCTCCTGCATCCGAGTTCGGTACAGGGGGACGTTGTCGTAAATGCGACGGAGTGTTTTGACAAGGCGCTC
>CALLZZ010000119.1 GCA_937858235.1 uncultured Clostridia bacterium | reverse complement strand
GGCTGATCAAAGCAGCCTCACTCCCGTGCAAATGGCCCGTTACCGGGAATGCTATTGCGGTCTCTGCCGCGCGATTGAATGCCGTCATGGTCAGTTGAGCCGACTGTCCCTCACCTACGATATGACTTTTTTAGTGCTGCTATTAGACTCCCTTTATGAGCCCCAGGTTTCTGCCGGTGCCGCCCGCTGCATGGTACATCCTGTACAGAAGCAGCTGCAACGGATCAGCAAATATACTGAATATGCAGCAGATATGAACGTCGCTCTGGCCTATCACAACTGTTTGGATGACTGGACTGACGACCACAACCTAACTAAGCTACTCTATTCCAAAGTGCTCCAACCCAAGTATCGGCAGATCAAAGAGCGGTGGCCAAACCAATGCACTGTAATCGAGGAAGCGCTTCGAGAACTGGGTTGCCTGGAACAAAACAACAGCCCGGATTTGGATCGAACCTCCGGACTGTTTGGTCGTCTGATGGCCTCGCTATTCACTCCCGAGGAAGATCGTTGGACAGAAACCCTAGCGCAAATCGGCAATACGTTGGGACGCTTTATCTATGTGATGGACGCTTGCCTGGATCGTGCCTCCGATCAAAAGCACAATCGGTATAACCCGATCACGGAATTTCAGCGCCTCAATGGCAATTTCGACTCAGGCTTAACGTTAACCATGCTTATTGGTGACTGCTCCGTGGCCTTCGAGCGGTTACCCCTGGAGCAGGATCTGGATCTGCTCCGCAACATCTTATATGCCGGCGTCTGGGCCAAGTGGTCTGCCGCAAAAAAACAGGAATCCACCTACCTGGAGGAAAAACCCCATGATTGATGATCCCTACAAGGTATTAGGCGTATCTCCGGATGCCTCATCCGATGAAATAAAGAAAGCATACCGCGCTCTGGCCAAAAAGTATCATCCGGATCTGCATCCCAACGATCCAGAAGCTGCCCGGAAGATGAACGAAATCAACTCCGCCTATGACCAAATCAATAATCCCCAGCGGTACCAGCAAGCTCGCCCCAGCGGCTATGGGCAAAATCCCTTTACAGGTGGATACAGCAGTTACGGGTATGGCTATGCCAACCAGCAGCGCCAATATACCACCTACGATACCTCTCAGGATTCCAGTGAATTCCAAGCTGCGTGGCACTTCATCCAAGTTAACGAGTTCAGCGACGCTCTGAACCTGCTAAACCGGATGGGCATACGGGAGCGCAATGCCCGCTGGTACTACCTCAGTGGATTGTCCAACGCTTGCTTGGGCAACAAGATCTTGGCGCTTCAACATTTACAGCAGGCGGTTCGCATGGATCCCAGCAATCAAGAGTATCATCAGGCTCTGCTCCGTCTGCAAACCGGCAGTCAGTTCTATCAGGACAACGGCGGCGCTGATTTTTGCACACTGGGAGGTCGCAATTGGTGCCTCTCCCTCTGTATCATCAACCTGTTGTGTAACTGCCTCTGTGGCAACAGTTGCTGCGGCGGTTACCGGGGATATGGCGGTTATACCGGTATGTAGTACCTTCAGCCTACAAAAAACCACAGCATCTCTTCTGATGCTGTGGTTTTTTGTGTTGTACGCTTATTTTGCCTTGGGACCAGCGTTTATAATATTAGCAGGCATGTTGGGATACTTTGCAGCGAAGTTGTCCTGGAACAGCTTTGCCAGCTTATTGGCCTGCACGTCATAGGCTTCCTTGTCTGCCCATGTGTCACGGGGATTCATGATTTCATTCGGAACATTGGGGCAGGACTGGGGCACATCAACGTTAAAAACCTCATGGTGTTTATACGCTACACGGTCAAACTCACCATTCAGAGCCGCCGTTACCATAGCACGGGTATATTTTAGTTTCATACGGGCACCTACGCCGTAAGGACCGCCTGCCCATCCGGTATTGACCAGATAAACCTTAGTGCCATACTTGTCAATCTTATCCCCCAGCATATGGGCGTACACAGAGGCATCCCGTGGCATAAAGGGTTCTCCAAACAAAGTGGAGAAGGTAGGCTGAGGCTCTTTTACGCCCCGTTCCGTACCAGCCAGCTTAGAGGTAAAGCCGGTTACAAAGTGATACATCGCTGCGTCAGGCGTCAGTCTGGAGATGGGAGGCAGAACGCCAAACGCATCGGCAGTCAGGAAAATAACGACCTTGGGAATGCCACCCATACCGGGAATCTGGGCATTGGAGATGTATTCAACCGGGTAGCCTACACGGGTATTTTCTGTCAGGCTGCCGTTAAAAAAGTCAAATTCCCGGGTCTTAGGATCCATGATTACATTTTCCACCAGGGAACCAAACCGGATGGCATTATAAATGTCCGGTTCGTTTTCTTCTTCCAGGTTGATGCACTTAGCATAGCAGCCACCTTCGAAATTGAAGATGCCACGTTCTGACCACCCATGTTCATCGTCACCGATAAGCTTACGGGCAGGATCGGCAGACAAGGTGGTCTTCCCTGTTCCGGACAGGCCAAAGAACACAGCCGATTCCCCGGTGGCCGGATCCATATTGGCAGAACAATGCATGGGCAGAACATCCATATCAGTCATGATATAGTTCATGGTAGAGAAAACAGACTTTTTAATTTCACCCGCATACTGGGAACCAGCAATGACAATCAAATGCGCCTCATAGTCAATCATAATAGCCGCCTCAGAGTTCACACCATCTACTTCCGGATTGCACTTAAACCCCGGCGCACAGAGAATAGTATAGTCGGGTTCCCCGTAATTCTCCAGTTCTTCTGTGGTCGGCCGAATCAGCAATTGATGAATAAACAGGTTCTGAGATGCCAATTCATTGATCACGCGGAATTTCTGTGTGTCAACTGGATCCGCACCTGCCATACCATCGAAAATAAACACTTCCCGATTCTGGAGATAGGCAGCCAACTTTCCTCTGATCGCATCAAACTTTTCCCGGGTGATGGGGCGATTCACCTTACCCCACGCAATCTTATCGTGAATGGTAGGAGTATCGACAATAAATTTGTCATCGGGGGAGCGTCCGGTATACTTGCCTGTGGTTACCACCAGCGCACCATTATGGCTCAGAGAGCCTTCTCCGCGACGCAGCGCTGCTTCTGTGAGCTGAGCAGGCGTCAGGTTGCGATAAACAGCCTTCGGACCAATGATCCCAAATTTTTCAATGCCATAGGTTTCCATTTGCTTAAATGCCTCCTTGGTTTATCGTTCCAGAAATGAAATTGCATTCCTATTACGACTTTCGTAAAACGCCTTTATAGATGGAGTATAGCACAGATCAATCCTAGAATACAACAACTTTACAATATCTTTCCCTCGGAAAATGGTGCAAATGCTGCTCCATGCTCAAATTTTTTCCCAGGGTCACTGGTGTTGCACGTTAATTTGGCACATTTCCATCGTAACCAAGGCTGCCTGATGGCTCTTTTCCGTCACTCCAGCGCAGCAGGTGGGATCAACGGATATGGAAACCTCCGGCATAGCTGCTTTCAACAGCAGTGCATTGGACACCACACAGATGTCAGTACACAGACCCACTAACTCGATTTCGATTGGCTCCTGCCTCTCCATAGCGCGCAACTGCTCCATCAATGCAACGCTGCCAAAGGTAGGCTTATCAATCACCTGCGCACCGTCCAATGCCGCTGCCACCTCTGGCACCAATTCCCACCCCAGTGTATTCCGGACACAGTGGACAACAGGCAGCTTTCCCCCCTCTTGGGTATTGAGATAGTCCTCCGTATGCGTGTCTCGGGTGGCAATTACATTTTCACGCGGATAGCAGTTGATCTTACGCACCACATGTTCCACAATCTCCGTAGCTTCCAGCGTCCCTAGCGATCCATCCACAAAATCCTTCTGCATATCAATCACTAAGAGTATTTTTCGCATTTTCCTCCATCCTTTCAAAAAAGGACGACCAACCGAGCCGTCCTTTCTTTTTCGTTCTGTAATTTTAGACCAGCTTCAGATCATTTTCCTTGATCCAGCCGATTTTACGTAGAATGTTGCCAAAGAACCAGCTCAACACTGCCGGCAGTACGAAACAGATCAAAATCAGACCGATCCAGTCGAAGGCAGTGATCGCAGTTTTTGTGCCAGCCGCAATGTCAGCTACCCAGCCGGTATATACGCCGATCTGACCTACCAAGCCACAGGTACCCATACCGGAGGATACTGCTGCACCGTTCATAGTCAGTCCGAAAATGCAGGTGGCAATCGGGCCGGTAATAGCAGCAGCCAGGGTTGGCGGAATCCAAATACGAGGATTGTGCACAATATTGCCCATCTGGAGCATTGAAGTGCCGATTCCCTGGCTAACCAGTCCGCCCCAACGGTTTTCACGGAAGGACATCACGGCAAACCCAACCATCTGTGCACAGCAGCCAGCGACTGCGGCGCCACCAGCCAAACCGGTCAGTCCCAGCGCCGCGCAGATCGCTGCGGAGGAAATGGGCAGTGTCAAGGCAACGCCAACGATCACAGAAACCAGGATGCCCATCAGGAGGGGCTGCAGCTCAGTCGCCCACATGATGATCTGACCTACCGCACTTGCAGCAGTACCAATAGGCGGCGCAATGGCATAGCTCAACGCAACGCCGACAAAAATGGTCACAGCTGGGGTCACCAGAATATCCACTTTCGTCTCCTTAGAGACCGCCTTACCTAACTCTGCCGCAATAATGGCGATGACCAAGACCGCCAACGGGCCGCCCGCACCACCCAATTCGTTGGCAGAATAACCAACGGCAATCAGGGAAAACAGAACCAACGGATCTGCCTGAAGTGCGTAGCCAATGGCACATGCCATCGCCGGCCCCGCCATTGCACTGGCGTAAGTACCGATGTTGACCAGGAATTCAATCCCGGCCTGCTGGCCAATGGTTTTAATAATCGTGCCAATCAGCAGGGAACAGAACAACCCCTGCGCCATTGCACCCAAAGCGTCCACACCATACCGTTTTGCAGATATGATGATGTTTTTACGCTTACAGAATGCCTTTATCTTTTGCATCTCTCTCAGCTCCCTATAGCAGTCTTATTCTCAGTCAAGCACACGTTATTACACATGTCTTGACTGTCATGATGCTATTATAAGCTTCTTTTTGCATTTGTCAAGTGTTCTGCCTACTGGCACTACAGCGATCCCTCTCAACTTTTCACCAAGAATCCCCCTGCATCCAGCTCTTCCCAAACTCGCTGAAAAGATGCCTCATCCGGACAGCGCAGCGTATGTAAGTGGATTCCGCCCGTTAACTCAGACAGCGCGTGCACACTATTCTGCGCCGCTAAACTCAAGAATTGGTTGACTTCATAGCGAGTAGAGACCTGAAGCTGTCCTACCAACTGTCCGTATACTGCGTGCTCCACGATGACATCCAGAACACAGCACCCATGATCTACGCAAATATATAGTTCTTTTCCCATCTGGTCTGCCGAGTGTATGCAAACCACCTGCCGCAGGATTCCGCCCTTGTCTCGCTCCAGAATATATCCTTTCGGCGTTGCAGAAATATCTGCTCCGCCCGCACGCAACAGTGCAACATCTCCTACAATAATCTGACGACTGACATTAAAGTGCCTGGCTAACGCAGAGGCACTGGTTGGCTCTTCCTCTTTTTGCAGCACTTCCATTATCGCTTTTCTTCTGGATTGCGCGTTCATGCCTTCATCCCCCTTATTCCTTTTTAGCATTGTCACAATACCGTATATTATGCCCGCATGTCTTTCCCAATGTCAAGACAGTCCTTGGCGTTTTAAAAAGCAATGAGGACAGCGACCTTCCTTGCTGTCCCCCATCAAACTATTTTATTTTATAAATTGATCAATGGCTCGTTCCAAATCGGTAATGGCCTGCAGGTTCCCTTCTTCTACCGCATCAACGATACAATGATCAATGTGATCCTTTAAGATCACCTTGCCAGTGTTCGTCAGCGCAGATCGAACTGCGGCAAGCTGGATCAACACTTCGGAGCAGTCCTTTCCGTCCTCTACCATTTGGCGAACACGCTCTAAATGCCCAATTGCCCGGGAAATGCGGTTCAGCACCGCTTTGGTCTGTTTATGGCTGTGGGTATGCCCATGCTGTTGTTCATGACTGTGATGTTCATGGGAAACGCCTTGCTCGTGTAACCTCTGGTGCTCTTTTTCATCCATACGCTCACCTCTTTATCTGTCATAAAAATACAGGAATTTTTCTAATTTGTCAATCTCTTCCCCTGAATTGTGATAGAATTGCCTTTATTTGCCCGCTGAAAAAAGGGCTGTCAAAAATCATTGCCTCTTCCAATGCGGCCCAATTCTCTTCCGAGTACTCCATTTCTTTCGAGTACAATCCCGCTACCCGAATGCGTCCCTCTTGCGCAACGCCCCCCTGTTCCATAAAACAAGTCAAGTCTAACAGCCCAATCAATATGCAACTGACCACTGCAAGCTGTATTGGCGTCAAACAATCGCCAGTGTACACAGACTTGAGGAAATAGCGAAATAGGAAGTAAACCATAAGATGTTCCCATTCATGGGCTGAGGCCGACATCGCTGCTCGGAACTGCCGCACCCTTTCTCGTACTTCTTTCTCCGGCCTGGATAATAGTTGTTTTGTCTGGTTCAGCAGCGCTGTCCACGATTCATTGATTGCCTCATACTGTGAAAACACCTCTACCCACCGCTTCATAAGGGAAATCACATCGGTCTGTTCTGGTTGCATTTCTATTTTTCGATGCTCTTCCCGTAAAACAGCAGAAATCCTAGCCAAATCTCCCGTCTCCAGGGCAGACTGCACCGCTTCTCCCAGCTCTAACGCCATGTACATCCGCTTTGCCATTGCAATAGAACGATTCTGCATCACGGTAAACAATACCGTGCGCACCTCCAGCATCACTCTTAATCGCTCTGGGTCACACTCATCCATCACAGGTTCTTCCTCTGTCTCCCTGGCGCAGAATGCAATTGCCTCCTCATGGGAAAGCAACAGGCGTGCCGCTTCTTCACAGCAGAGTCCTACACCGGTTTCTCGCAGCGCACCAAAGGTCTCCGTAAAGCGGGGGTGATCCCGGCAAACCTGGCACAGCGCATCCACCCCCAAATTTAAAATCAAATCACACAAATTTTCATCATTCAAGAAAGCGCAGCGCTCCCCCACCAAACGAAAACAGGACAACTCCCCCTGGTTCTGGATCGAATCTCGCAACCACATGCCAAAGGAGCCTGTTACCTGGCGATAACGCTGCTCGCTCTCTTCATCAATATCAATCTCCCACCCAATACAACAATTGTCCTGACAGGCGGAAGCAATACACTGAAACTGTTCATAATAATCCGGAACACGCAGCTCCATTGTTCTCACTCCTCTTTTGTTACAGCATCAGCATTATAGCACAAAATTGCGCCCTTGCTCTCTTCTTGAGAAGTTTTCTTGCATCCCCCACTGGGATTCGCTATACTTAGTGGAAGATTCTTATTGACCACACACGAATTAGGTGAGTAAATGAACAATAAACACGATGTACTTCAACTTTTACAGCAGGTGCAATCCGGCACCCTAAACCCGGACGAAGCACTTTTACAACTAAAACTGGCCCCCTTTGAGGATTTGGGCTACGCCAAGATCGACAGTCACCGTCCCATTCGTCAGGGTGCCGCTGAGGTACTCTACGGCGCAGGCAAAACACCAGAACAGCTACTGGGTATCCTAACCGCTATGGCCAAGTGCGGTAATCAGAACATTTTGGTGACGCGTATGGCACCAGAAGCCGCTGCTCTGGTTGAACAACAGTTGGAACTGGACTATCACCCCCTGTCCAAAATAGGCATCGCAATTCCAGTCCCCCGCCCCTCTGTGGGCAACATCGTTATTGCCACCGGCGGCACCAGCGACATTCCGGTGGCAGAGGAAGCAGCCCTCACTGCCCAGGTTTTGGGAAACCGAGTCACCAACCTCTACGACATCGGTGTCTCCGGCTTCCATCGCGTGCTGTCCCGAATGGAAGTGATTATGTCCGCCCGCGTCATTATCGTGGTCGCCGGTATGGAAGGCGCCTTGGCCAGCGTAATCGGCGGCCTTGCGGATTGTCCCGTCATCGCCGTCCCCACCAGTGTCGGTTACGGCGCCAGCTTTGGCGGACTGTCCGCCCTTCTTGCCATGCTGAACTCCTGCGCTTCCGGCGTCAGCGTTGTCAACATCGACAACGGATTTGGCGCCGGTTATCAGGCTTCTATGATCAACCAGATGGAGGGGATTGAACCCCACTCCATTCAGAAGGAAGGAAACCAACCATGAAGGAATCCATTTTACAATATGATACTGTGGCGCTAACCACTGGAAGGGACGCCATTCACATTATCGACCAAACAAAGCTGCCAGGTAAGCTGGTATTCCTCGATCTGTACACCCAACAGGAAATTTGGCAAGCCATTCAACTGCTTCAGGTTCGTGGCGCACCCGCCATCGGTGTCACCGCCGCCTACGGGCTCTACCTGGCCTCCCGGGAAATCCAAGGCACCGATACAGCAGAATTCTGCGCTAAACTCCATACCGCTGCTGACTACCTGGCCTCCTCCCGTCCCACAGCAGTGAACCTGCGCTGGGCTTTAAACCGCATGGAGACCGCAGTTGCCAACTGCTGCTCCATTGACGAGATCAGAGACAACCTTCTCCAAGAGTGCAATGCTATCCATGACCAGGACATCCGCGTCTGCGAGAAAATAGGGGAACACGGACTGGCTCTGGTCAAGCCCGGCTGGGGTATTCTCACCCATTGTAATGCTGGTCAGCTGGCTACGGTAAAGTACGGCACCGCAACGGCTCCCATCTATCTGGGGCATCAGCGCGGATATCACTTCCGGGTGTTCGCCGACGAAACCCGTCCCCTTTTACAGGGTGCTCGCCTCACCGCCTCTGAGCTCCACGCCGCTGGTATTGACGTTACGCTAATCTGCGACAATATGTCCGCCACTGTCATGAAACGTGGCTGGGTGCAGGCCGTTTTCGTCGGCTGTGATCGAGTAGCCGCCAACGGTGATGCTGCCAACAAAATTGGCACCCTCGGCATTGCCATTCTGGCAAAACGATTTGGAATTCCCTTCTATATCTGTGCCCCCTCCTCTACCATTGATCTTGATACGCCAACCGGCAATGAAATTCCTATCGAAGAGCGAGCCGGAGATGAGATTTCTCATATGTGGTATGAAAAACCGATGGCCGCCGACGGGGTAAAAACCTTTAACCCTGCTTTCGACGTCACCGATGCCGACCTGATCTCCGGCATTGTCACTGAATACGGTGTAGCATTTCCTCCCTACGACTCCTCCATCCTTGAAATTTTCAGACGAAAGGCGGCGAATCCTCTGTGACTTATTATTCTGACCAGGAAGCCAGAGACGCAATTATTGAAACCGGCCATCAATTATACAGCCAGGGACTAACCGTTGGCACAGACGGTAACATCAGCTGCCGTGTATCCGAAAATACTCTTTGGACTACTGCCACCGGAGCCCGAAAGGGGTTTCTCACCGATGAGTGGTTGGTGAAAACCGATCTCCAAGGCAATATTCTGGAGGGTACCCGCCAACCATCCTCGGAACTTAAAATGCATCTCTGCCTCTATACCCACAATCCCAGAGCTTTTGCAGCCGTTCACACCCACCCACCCTTTTCCACGGCGTTTGCCGCCGCAAATCTCGGGTTTGACGATATGCTCCTGGCAGAGGAAGGATTGTATTTGGGACATGTACAGGTTGCCCCCTATGCAACTCCTGGCACTGCCACTTTAGCCGAGAGCATTATTCCCTTTTGTCGGGAGAACAACGCCGTTTTGTTGTCCAACCACGGTGCAGTCACTTGGGGCAAAACTCTCTCCGAGGCCTGTTCCAGGATGGAAACACTAGAGCGTTGCGCCCGGATTCGTTACTACTGCCTGACTCTGGGAAAAACCAGCTACCTGAGTCCGGAAGAAGCTGCCATCCTGCACCAGAAGGGTGTCGCCTTGGGTCATTTCGAAGTCTAACGCAAACAGAAAAAAGTCCCCCACAGATCAGCCAAGTGACCGATCTGCGGGGGATTTTTTTTGCTACTCCGTCTGAAGAAGGTGGAGGAAGCGGTTCACCGCCCTAGCCGTCATGCCCCAGATGGTATGACCGCTGTAGCACCAGGCCGGCGTAACATATTTTTGTCGATAGTGACGGACGTAATCTGCCAAGGGCGCCGGCAGTTCATCCAGGTTATCCGGACTCATGTAATATGTGTACTGCTTTCCCGGACTGGTCAGGAAAAAATCCAGCGGAACAGTAAACACTTCCTCTACCTCATCCTCGTTAATTCGAAGATTGGGCAATGCTAGCGGGTCCAACCGCCCCAAAAGGGGAAAAACTGTACCAGAGAAATGCACCAGCCGATCCAACGGCCCCAGTATTTCAATCTGTTCCCGCTGTACCTGAAGCTCTTCCCAGACCTCCCGCACCGCCGCATCTTCCGGAGCCTCTCCCAGCTCAATTCTGCCACCTGGAAAACAAACTTCTCCCGGCTGCATCTCCAGCCGCTGGGATCGCACCTCAAACAGCAAGGCATCCTGTCCGCCCACTTCTACCACCGGCAGCAGAATGGCAGCGTTACGCTGCTTCCGTTCCGTCCCCACCCTCCTTGTGGTGAGAATTTGTTTCAACTGTCGATCATTCATAGATTCCTGTTACTCCTTACACCTGAATTTCTATATGGCTACCCTGTTCTGAGCTCTGCACCACTATCTTACGTTCAATGGCTTCCTTCAATTCCGACACATGGGAAATGATCCCCACCAAACGGGAACCTCCCGACAAATGCCGGAGCATCCGCATCGCCTGCTCCAGTGCTTCCTCGTCCAGAGACCCAAATCCCTCGTCAATAAACATAGCGTCTAATTTCACACCGCCGCTCCGACTCTGCACCACATCGGACAGCCCCAACGCCAGCGACAGAGATGCCTGAAATGCTTCCCCACCGGATAGCGTTTTCACGCTGCGCCGTTTGCCGGTGTAGTGGTCGATCACATCCAACTCCAGTCCGGTCTTGCTGCGGTTGTTTTCTGCCTCTTCCTGCTGCGCCAGCTGATATCGGCTGCCTGTCATCTGGTACAATCTGCGATTGGCTCTGGCTATAATTTGGCGGAATACGGTTCCCTGGACGTACCGTTCAAAGGTGATTTTCACCCTACCATTTAGCTCTCCGTTGGCGGTATCCGACAATTCTTTTAACTGTAAGTATTGCCGCTCTGCATCGCGCAGCTTTTGATCACCACTTTTCCCTCTCCGCGCAACTACCTGATTGGTTTGGAGTCTACTATAGCACCCACGTTCCTGTTCTTCTAATTCTTCTAGTTCCCGATTTTTTTTCGCAATCTGCTCTTCCAACGGTGCTATCTCCTGGGACGCCACGCCCTTTAACTCCTGCTCCATCTGTGTGAACAGCCGTTCTGCCGCTTGCCGACGACTATGATACGCACTGATGGTTTTCCGCTGTTGCTCCAACCATTGCTCATCTACTGCCTTTCCTTCTACTTCCAGCGACTGTCGATAAGCTGCTATATCTGCAAACTTGGCCTCCATCAACGCTTGTTGCAGCTGCGCTTCTGCCACTGTACACGCCTGCTCTGCAACAGGCAGTTCTTCCCTTCTGGTTTGAAGGATTGCCTGATTCTCCTGTACTTTCTTCTGCTGCATTTCCATCTCCGCCTGCGTCTGTGCCATTGCTGTTTTACTCTGCTCCAATGCGCAGCTGAGACGTTGGATCTCTGCTTCTGCCTCCCGGCCGCTTCCGTAGGTCAACTCATCTGCCGTCCGTGTCCTCACAGCCTCTTTTCCCTGCAACATACTTTGAATGCGCTCCCGTTCTTCTTTCTGCGCAGCCAGTTTCGACTCCAGTTTTTCCAGGCCTTCCCGTCCCGTTTTCTCCTTTATTGTCGCCGCTGCTTTTTTTTCACATCGCTTTTTCAGTGTTTGGTACTGCTCTTTCAGTCGCTTTAGCTCAATTCTGCACGCTTGACAAGCATCCGCCAGCTCTTTTTGCAACGCATCCTCACTGCTCTGGTACCCCAGCAATTCCTCCGCTTCCGCCTGAAACCGCTTCCGTTCGGCCCCCACTTTGCCCCTCTGTTCTGCCAACTGATTAGCAAGGGTAGTACAGCGCTTATACTGTCGCTCCGCAGCCTCCTGCAATTCTTTGATCGCTTCTTCCGACAGACTTTTCTCCGTTCGTTTCGCCGGGGCAGGGTGGCTACAGGAACCGCACACCGGACAGGGCATCCCCGGTTGCATGGTCTGTGCCATTACCCCTGCCTGATCACAGAGAAAGACTGCCTGTGCGTCGGCGGCCTGGTTTCGCATCGCCTTCCAACTGCTTTCCTCGACCAGGTACTGCTGTTCTGCTTCTGTCAGCTGCAATTCGCTCTTTACAAGGGCGGCCTGATTCTCCAGCAACGATTCTCCCCTTTGCATGGTATTTTCTGCCGCGTCCCGCAGGCCAGAACAACGTTCCAACTCCACTTCTGCCGTGCGCCACCGCTCCAGCAGCAGATCCAGCGCCTGTAGTTCCTCCTTTTGTTGCCATACCTGCTGGTTTCTTTCCTTGATTTCTATGTCTGCTGCGTTTAGCTTCGCTCTCAGGTTCTTGCATCCTCTTTCCAACGTTGCAAGTATCTGGTATTGCCGGAGTTCCGCTGTCAGCCGCCGCTTTTCCTGCTCCCATTCCTGCTGCTGTGGCTCTTGTTTCTTCCAGTCCATACATGCCTGCTGCAATCGATTCCACTCCGGCTCCCACTTCCGATGATCCGCTTCCCTTCGATTGATCTCCATCGTAAGCGCCTGAACCGTCTTGCGCATTCGCTCCAGTTCTACCTCAGCAGGCCGTACCTGATACAGCGCCTGAGCGCTCAGCGAAACCTTACACGCCAGCGCTTCATACTTGGTACGTTCCTGCTCCAGCGCTTCCCATTCCTGCCGTACTGCTTCCCGCTGTATCAGTCGTTGATTGGTCATTTCACCCCGGGTTTTTTGTTCCTGTAACTGTAGCAACCCTTCCTTTTCCTGCTGTATTTGTTGCCGCACCGCTTTCTGATCCACCGCATCAAATTGGATCAACTCATCCAACCGTTCCAACGTCTGCTGTAGCTGGGCACTGCCCTGCTCAACACCCTCCATCAACACTGTTTTTCCTGAATAATCATCCGGGCATTGGATGGTTTGCAGCACTTGTTCGAGCTGCTGACGCAGATCCCCACGCTCCTCTCGCATGATGCCACACAATCGTTTTAGCTCTTCCTGAAAGGCACGGTAAAGATCTGTAGAAAACAGGTGCCGCAGAATATCGCCCCGTTTCTCACTATCCGATTCTAACAAATCCCGGAACTCTCCTTGGGCAATCATCACCACCTGCTTAAACTGACCCGAGGAAAGCTGTAGCAGATCTTGGATCGCCTCAGTTACCTGGCGATCACCGGTGACAAGCAGACCATCCGGACCTTCCAACTGTGCCTCTTTCTTCTGCTTTGTAACACCAGTTCCCCGTTTCCGTTTCCGTCGATATTCCGGTTTCCGAAGCACCGTATAACCATCGTTTCGATAAGAAAATGCCAGTTCTACAAAAGTGGGGGTATCCGCAGCTGCAAAATCACTCCGCAGCATAGTTGCTGAACGGCTCTGCCCACTGGTTTCCCCGTAGAGTGCGAACATGATCGCATCAAACACGGTAGTTTTTCCAGCCCCAGTATCCCCTGTAATCAAATACAGTCCGCCTTCTATCTTGGAAAAGTCGATTACCTCTTTCCCCGCATAGGGGCCAAAGGCAGAAATGGTCAGTCTAACAGGCCGCATAGCATCTCACCTCCCACGGTTTCCAGCACGTTTTGTACGATATCCCAGCCCAGCGCATCCAGTTCTCTTCCATTTTGCTGTTCATAGAAGGAGCTGAAGAGCGCTTCCAGGGATTCGTTTTCCGGCTCCTCTTCGCCATACAAAACTGCCTCCTGCCGAGTGCGCTGGTTGTCAAAGTCCAGCTTCATCAGGTTGGGGTAAACTGCACGGAGTCTGGCATTGGCGTTTTCCGGCTCCAGCTCATCTGTTAACGTTACACGCAGATAGTCCTCCACGTCCCCCTGTCCCACAATGTCCGGCTGAATTAAATCGTTTAAGGGCCCACGAATCTCTCGCAGTGGATGCAGTGGTTTAAGGGGAATCTGAGTCACTGTGATCCCTCGATCCTGTGCCACCTCTATAATCGTAATTCCTTTCTGTTGGCGCAGCTCTGAGAAACTGTATTGCAACGGCGATCCTGCGTATCGGCAGCTATCTCCAACCCACTGTGGGCCATGGAGATGCCCCAGTGCAACGTAATCAAAGCCATCAAAGGCACTGCTGTCCACATTGTCCACACCACCGACGGTTACCGACTCCGAATCGGACCGCTCCGGCTCCTTCCCCGCCCCAGTGACAAACTGATGGGCCAGTAGCAAATGACAGGCCTCCGGCTGTAACGCTTGATGAGACAGCAACACGCGAACACCATCATCATAGCTTTTAATTTCCGCTTCTGGAAAAAGCGCAGCAGCCTCGGCCGGACGGACAAAGGGCAGCAGCCAGACTTCTACCCGTACCCCATCTCGCTGAAACGGAACATGCTGCAATTGATGGGTCGGAACCCCAGATAAGTGGACTCCATTTTCGTGTAGCAACTCACTTCCAAATCCCAGCCGCACGCCGGAATCATGATTCCCGGCCACCGCCAGACAGGGAACCGCACAATTCGCCAGTTCCGTCAAAAACCAATCAAACAGCGCTACTGCTCCCACAGATGGTATGGGGTGGTCATAGATATCGCCAGCCAGCAGAACCGCTTCTGGCTGTTCCTTTGCCACTTCCAGCAAAACCTGTTCCAATACATAGCGCTGATCTTTCAGCATAGAGAACCCATTCACCTTTTTTCCAAGATGCAGGTCTGCCAAATGAAAAAACTTCATTGTTTCTCCCTATCTACTTTCTCTCAAACCAACAAAACCCCCACCCGGTTCGGATGAGGGCTTGCAGGTAGGTTAACTGGGGAAAATGACCGCCAGCATTTTTGCCTCCTGATCCGTGCGGTTTTCCGCACTGTGAGCGCCGCCGTCACCAGTAAATATAGCATCTCCGGCTTTGAGCACAATCTCCTCTCCGTCGTCCACTACCACTAATTCACCTTGCAATACATAGTACAATTCGGAATCGGTCACATGGTTGTGCAGTCCAATGGAACCTCCTGGCTGAAAAGTAACCACATTGAAACAATTTGCACGCTTCCCCAGTTCTTCTGGGGTAAACACTTTACAAAGTTCCAGCGTCCCTGTCCCGCCCCAGATATTTGCCTTCTGTTCTCGTTCCATTTCCGCTTTTCTTTTCCGCATTGCTGCCACCTCCACCCCAACGTTTTTTATACTGCTTCTATCATAAAGAAGTGATCATCCTCTGTCAAGAAAATGAGGGCGCTGCCTTTGCAACGCCCTCTATTATTCACTCGCTTATTTTCTATTGTTGAACATCGCAATGATTTCATCGAAGGCATCATCTGCGCTGCTCCGTTTTTCCTCTTGCCGCACCAGTTCCGGTTCCCTTGCCTCGGCAGCTGCCTCACCGGTCAGCCCCAAACCATCAAGCTGCGGTTCTTGCTCAACCGCAGCTGCGCTACCGGCGGATTCCAGTTCCCCAGAAGCTTCCTTCTGAGCCATCTTGCTAATCTGGGAGAAAGACGGACCTTCCTTCTCGGTGTCCAAATCCTCAAATCCGGTTGCAATCACTGTTACACGGATCTCATCTTCCAGTTCCTCATCAAAGGCAGCGCCAAAAATAATATTCGCCTCCGGGTGTGCCGCTTGTTGTACCAAGGTTGCAGCAGTTTCCACTTCTTCCAGACCAATGTCCATGGATCCTGTTACATTGACCAACACACCTTTCGCACCATTGATAGAGGTTTCCAGCAACGGAGAGGATACTGCCATTTTTGCCGCTTCTTTGGCTTTTCCCTCGCCTGCGGCACGGCCAACACCCATGTGGGCAAGGCCTGCATCCTTCATCACGGAGGTAACGTCTGCGAAGTCCAGATTGATGAAACCTACGTTTTTAATCAGGTCGGAAATGGATTCTACGGCCTGGCGCAGCACATCATCAGCAATTTCGAAGGCGTTGGCGAAGGTGATCTTTTGGTCTGTAGCCAGCTTCAGCCGTTCGTTGGGGATGATCACCAGGGAATCCACTTTGTTTTTCAGTTCCAGAATCCCTTCTTCAGCCTGCAACATCCGGCGCTTTCCCTCAAAGGCAAAGGGTTTTGTTACCACGCCCACGGTAAGTATTCCCAGCTCACGGGCTACGTCTGCCACAATGGGGCTGCCGCCGGTACCGGTGCCGCCACCCATGCCGCAGGTCACGAAGACCATATCGGTATTCTCCAGCGCCTTTGCCAGCTGGCTACGGTTTTCTTCCGCCGCCTTTTTTCCCACATCGGGATTGGCACCGGCGCCCTTTCCGTGGGTCAACTTTTCGCCAATTTGAAGCTTAAAGGTCGCATTGGACGCATCCAGTGCCTGCTTGTCCGTGTTCACTGCTACAAAATCAACGCTTTTTGTGCCAGAGCGAACCATACGATTTACCACGTTGTTACCGCCACCACCGACGCCGACAACTTTAATATTCACCACATTGTTGGGCGCTGTTTCGAATCCAAAGGCCATAATCGTTTCCCCCTATATTCTCTTCGGCATGCGAAGCTACAAATCAAAATGATGTACTCTATTATTGTAAACTGAAACCCGGAACAGGTCAATACTTTCTGACGCATTTTTCGGCTAAACTTACTTCAAAATCCAGTTTCTGCAATCACTTAGCGTCTTTAGTCAGATGCGGGTGTCCGTCATCATAGGTCATATCTAAGGTCCCTTTGTCACCTTTTGTCCAATTGACATCTACGTACTTTTTCAGCACCGCTTCCAGCATTTTTACCTCATAATCGTAGTCGGCATCAGCCAACATTTTCACCTTCAGTTGCCCGTTATAATTCATCACCAGCTGTGCCTCATTGCCGCAGTCAATGCTACGTATTTTTTCCAACATATCTCTGCCCTGCATGGCTGTCAGCAATTCAATCAGGCTGCTGCGAATTAAGCGAAAATCCGCCTTCACAGTGATGGTATCACCGATGGCCGGAGCCATCAGTGTCAATCCGGAAATCTTGATGTAATCTCTGGGATCTTCCACCTCTTCCAGCAGTTTTCCTTCCGGATTGATTAACCACCATTTGTTCTCAGTCTGGACTGCCGCCACTGCCTCGGTTTCCACCACCGTAATCACGATGGTATCCGGTAGTTTTCGCCGGATATTCACCGAACGCACGTAGGACAGATTGGAAAGCACTTTCCCGGCTGCCTCCGTCTTTTTCACTAGACATAGGTTATCTCCCGTGCTTACGCCGGAGGCTTTGACCACCTCCTCCGCGGAATACCGGCTGTTTCCATGAACTTCAAATTGGTTCACCTTAAAGAAGACAATACAACCAGCCACAATTACGGTGGTAATCAAAATCACAGACAGGAAAACATATAATCCAAGAAAGCGTCCAGCTCGCCGACTGGGGCGTCGTCTGCTTTTGCGCTGTCTTGCCATTGTATCATCTCCTCTTTCTCTAGCTTTGTTTTTCATTTACTCGGCGGATCTTCGCGCCCAACCGTGTAAAATCCTGCTCTAGTCTACTGTAGCCACGATCAATATGGCTTAATCCGGTTACCTTGCTGCTGCCTTCCGCCCCCAGTGCTGCGACAACCAGTGCCGCTCCGCCCCGCAGATCCGGGGAGTGGACCGCCGCTCCCAGCAGCTGCTCCACACCACAGACAACCGCAACTCTGCCTTCTACGCGAATATCCGCACCCATACGAAGCAGTTCGCCAGCATGTCGAAACCGGTTCTCAAAAATGGTCTCTACGAACACACTAGTTCCGTCCGCCATGGCCAGTGCTGCCAGTACCGGCGGCTGGGCATCAGTAGGAAATCCCGGATACGGTGCCGTCCGAATAGGCCGCACACCTTTGAGCTGATGGGGACAGCACATCTCAATCCGATCCGGCCAAGTGTGAATCTCACATCCAGCCATGCGGTATACCTCCAACACCGGCAGCATACAGCATCGATCCACTCCGGTCAGTTCAACCTCTCCGCCTGCCGCCGCTGCGGCGGACAAATAGGTTGCCGCTACAATGCGATCCGCAATAATGGTATGCTCTACCTCATGCAGCGGTCGCCTTCCTCGAATCACTACCGTAGAACTTCCTGCGCCAGCAATATCTGCGCCGGCAGCTCTCAGAAAACGCTGCAAATCTACAATCTCCGGCTCCCGTGCTGCGTTGGAAATCACCGTGGTTCCTTCTGCGCAGCAGGCTGCCAGCATGATATTCTCTGTCGCACCAACACTGGCAATAGACAAAACAATCTCTTGGCCTTGAAGCGCTTGACAACAGCAGTTTAAACTGCCGCCTTGCCCATCCACATCGGCACCCATAGATTTGAGTGCGGCCAAATGCAGATCAATGGGTCTTGGCCCCAATTCACAGCCACCAGGCATGGACAGCTCTGCACAACCCATACGCCCCAATACAGCTCCCAAAAAGACAACTGATGAGCGCATCTCCCGCATCAGACGATCCGGCACGTCATAACGGTTCATGGGGGCGGAGTCCACCGTAATATCCTCGCCGTCCCGGCAGACCTCGCAGCCTAGATGGCGCAAAATCGCAATAGACGCATCTACGTCGGTCAACTGTGGGCAGTTATGTATCACACTGATTCCACCGGTCAGA
Organism: uncultured Clostridia bacterium; assembly: GCA_937858235.1. GTDB lineage: Bacteria > Bacillota > Clostridia > Oscillospirales > Oscillospiraceae > Onthomonas. Next base: position 28,755 of record CALLZZ010000119.1, on the reverse strand, counting down.
ATTGTTGCAGCTAGAATAGGGAGTACACTGTTTTTTGCCCCCTGTACCGCTATCGAACCAGACAGCTTTTTGCCACCTTCAATTAGAAAAGCACTCAATTTAAATTCCTCCGCTTCGGTCAGTTTCATCAGCCCATCTTATGCGGAGTGGTGCGCTTCCGTGTAAAAGCAGTTTTATTCCTTTTTTTTCATCACTTCCAGCAAGACCCGATATATCCGTTCGTTGGCGTCGGCTACCGCCATCGTTCTCAGCTCCTGACGCATATCCGCCAAGGCATCAGAATCCGCTAGCATCGTTTGAACTTGCTGATACAGCTTGTCTCCTGTGCATTCCGGCTCCAACATCAGTACCGCAGCCTTGTGCTCAGACAGCACCCGGGCATTTTTCTCCTGATGGTTGGCCGTGACGTTGGGGGACGGTACCAGAATGCTGGGACAGGCAATGGCAGAAATCTCAGAGATGGTAGAAGCCCCTGCCCGGCTGAGCATTACATCTGCCGCATCCATTACAACCGGCATATCATAGATATACTCCCGCACGTCTACGCAGGGGTACTGAGCAAGGTCAATCCCCCGGTTTGCAATTTCCTCCAACACACGCTGGTAATAGCGCTGGCCAACGCCATAGATATGGTGGAACGGCTGCCCTTCTCTACATTCTCGGGCGACAAAATCAATCATATGCTGGTTCATCACCAGGGCTCCAAGTGAACCCCAACTGGTAACTACCAAAGGCTTTTCATCAGCAAAACCCAACCTTTTCCGCGCTTCCGCTTTATTTTGCAGAAAAAAATCCCCTCGCACTGGTGTGCCAGTGATTTCCACCCGGTCAGGATGCGGGTAGTGCTTCCGGCTCTCCTCAAACCCTACCATCACCTTATCCACATATTTGGACAACATTTTCGTAGTCAGTCCCGGTTCCGCGTTGGATTCATGAACCGCAGTGGGAATCCAACGGCGTGCCGCTTCCCGCACCACGGGGAACGAGGCATAACCCCCCGTTCCCACAACCAGATCAGGCTGGAACTGATCCAAGATTCTTTTCGCCTGCTTTTGGGACTTGCCTAGGTTTCGTAGGGTAGTCAGATTATGCTTAATCCCCGCCAGATTCATCTGCCGCCAAAAGCTGGAGATGGTTACGGTCTGAATGGAATAGCCTTCCCGGGGAACCAACTGCTGTTCCATCCCACCATCGGCACCCACAAACAGGATTTCCGCCTGGTTGCGTTCTCTGAACATACCTGCCAACGCCAGGGCAGGATTGATATGACCTGCGGTACCACCGCAGGTAAATAGGATCTTCATGGAAACTCACTCCTAATTTAAAACGCTGCATACATTGCTTTCTGTCCCAGTGCCTGAGATCAACCCTTTTTAGGCGCTGGAATTTGTCGGGAAACAGAGAGGATAATCCCAATTTCCGCCAGCTGTATCACCAATGCGGTGCCCCCGTAACTAAAGAATGGCAACGAAATACCAGTAGCCGGAAGGACGTTTAGTACAACTGCAATATTTAGAAATACCTGGACTGCTAACAGGGTGGTAATTCCCACCAACAGCAGCGATCCAAACCGGTCCCTTGCGTGGAGCGCCAGCCAATAGCCACGAACAATCAGCAAGGCAAAAAGGATGATCACCAACACGGCACCGATAAAGCCCAATTCCTCACAGATGATGGCAAAAATGAAGTCATTCTGCTCCTCCGGAAGGTAGAGGTATTTTTGCCGACTCTGACCGAATCCAAGGCCGGTTAACCCACCAGAAGCAACCGCATAGAGTGACTGCACAATCTGGTATCCTTTATTGCTGGGGTCCCACCAGGGGTCAAGCCACGTTTTCAGACGGCTGCTGTTGTACCCTATGACGAAAATCATAATCGCACCCATAGCGGCAATGGCTACGCCGCCAATGGCAAACCACCCCAGCCGTACACCTGCTGCAAAAAGAATTGCTGCGCCTGCGGCAAGCACCAAAATGGTGCCGGACATATGGGGCTCGGCCAGCATAAGGCCGGAAATAAGTATCAAAACAATCAGATACGGGGCGATTTCTCTCAAATCGCTCCAGTATAGAAACGCCTTTATGTTGGCTCGCCACTGCGGTGTATTGCGGCTGAGCCGGGGCATACTGCCGCCTCGCTTGGACATACCAGCGGCGAACACCAGCACAATCCCCAATTTCGCCACTTCTGATGGCTGGTAGGTAGGGCCGGCCACCAGCAGCAAACGCAGCCACCGGGTCGCACCATTGACGTTTACCCCCAGAGGTGTCAACACTAAAAGCAGCAGCACCACGGCCACAATCAAAACTGGCACCGCCCAAAGCCGCCAGCGCTGGTAGTCCAGTCGGGACACCGGCCACATAAGGATCACGCCGCCAACCGCATAGGCCAGCTGATGCTTAAAGTAGTAGAGCGCGTCACCCAGTTGTACTACACCGTCTACCACCTTGTAACCAGCCGCCTTGTCATAGAGGGCCGCATAAGATGAGGCGGAAAGCAGCATGACCAACCCAATGGCTAACAGCAGTAGGGTCAGCATCAAGAAGGGCAGGTCGATGGGGCCACGTGCCATCTGCTGTTCCCGGGTTAAGTCACGAATAGATCTTTTTGCCAAGGGGTGCGCCTCCTTTCTCCTATTTAAAATGATTCGCTATTAGGATATGAAACAGCTCAGCGTCCCATTACTCCGAAAAACGCCAACAGACAGGCAATCAGCGTCACTGAGGTAAACACTACAAACAACTTTTCTTCACTCCAGCCACCCATCTCAAAGTGGTGGTGTAACGGAGCCATGCGGAAGATTCGCTTGCCGTGAGTTAGTTTATAATAGGTGACCTGAATGATATCAGATAGGGTTTCCAGCAGGTAGATGATCCCAACCAGGATCAAAATCAACGGCATATCCAGCGCAAAGGCCATACCGCAGACTGCACCGCCCAAAAACAGGGAACCAGTATCCCCCATAAACACTTTTGCCGGGTGAAAATTGTAGATCAAAAAAGCACATAGTCCACCAAAGAGCGCCGCAGAAAAAATTTCAAGCTCCGTGGTCTTCCATAGCACTGAAACTGCCAGATAGAACAATGCCACAGGTATGGTTACGCCGGTTGCCAGGCCATCTACTCCATCTGTGATGTTCACTGCGTTAACTGTGCCCACCATGACAAAGGCCGCAAAAATCATATAGATAACCCAAGGAATCTGGACGCTCACGTTTGCAAACGGAATATAGAGATCAGAAGTTAGGTAGCCAGTATAGCGCAGAAGCACTGTGAAGGCAATGGCTGCCGCCAGCTGTAATAAAAATTTCTGTGGTGCAGTTAGTCCTTCGTTTTTATGGTACTTCACCTTCATATAGTCGTCAACGAAGCCAATGACGCCAAACACCAACGCAAACAAATAAACAAACAGTGCGCCAAAGTCCCCATTTTGAAAATCCTTCCAACCCGACAGAACAATCGCCACCAGAATACCTGCGATGAACATAAGTCCACCTATGGTCGGCGTTCCCTGCTTGGACATGTGCCAAACTGGTCCGATCTCCTTGATGGACTGCCCCGCTTTTAGCGCCCGCAGCCAAGGAATTAAAAATCTGCCCAGTATAGCGGAAACGGCAAATGACAACACAAAACTAATTACAAACCTCATCTTTTGCTCCTTCGGACACGCCTACGCGTCCTTTCTCTTTCTCTCATTTTTCCGACGGAAATACTGGTATACCACTTCACGCTCATCCAGATCAACGGCTCCCTCTCGCGTAATCATCTGGGTTTTATCCCCTCTTCCGCTTAACAGAACCAAGTCACCCGGTTTCGCTAATCTCAGCGCTTGCCGGATTGCCTTTTCCCGATTCAAAATCGTCTTGCATTTTTTTCCGTCCATTCCAGCCTGTATCTGCTGGCAGATTTCCTCCACCGGCTCTGTCCGAGGATCATCTTCCGTTAAGATGACCACGTCAGCACGGGTGGCCGCCTCCCCCAGCAGGGGACGTCTGGCGCGATCCCGGTCTCCCGGTGCACCCAGCACCAAGATCAACCGTCGTTCTGCCAGCCCTCGGGCTGCCATGAGCAGATTATCAATCTGTTCTGGAGTCGCTGCACTGTCAATCATCACCCCAAAGGGTTCCGACAACGGGAGCCGCTCCATTCTCCCCCGTACCCCACTGGTATTGGGGAGAATCTGTGCCATCTGCTCCAGCGAGAGTCCAGCACGGAGTCCACATGCCAGGGCGGCAAGGGCATTATACAGACCAAATCCGCCGGGTATGGGAAGCTTCATGCGACAGATCGCCTCGTTGGTCAACGCTTCAAACTCGATGCGGTCAGCACATAGCCGCAAATTCCGGGCATTTAAGTTTGCTTCGCTGCGCCGCTCCGCATAGGTCACAACCTGCTCCCGATGCTCCACAATCTTTCTCAGATAGGGATCGTCCAGATTGCAAACGCACCATCCATTCTGTTGCTGAAGAAATTCCGTAACCTTCTCCGCTTCCGTTGTATTACTGCACCCAGTCAGCACAACGGTCTCAAATGCAAGTCCCGCAAGCTCTTCGCTGCCCAGCGCGAACAAGGGCAATGCCAATACGACCGCGCTGCACCCGCTCTTCTGCATGTTTGCCAGCATATCATCCAGCTGCATACGCCATTCCGGCCAGGCTGGTGGCGGCAGCACGTCATCGCCCAGATAGGCGTGTCGAGTCGTGATCAATCCGCACTTCTTCTGGTTTCCCGCTTCCAGGACATTACGGATTAGGTGGGCCGCACAGGTTTTCCCCGCTCCCCCTACCACTGCAATCAGCGGGATGGGATTAATCCTCCAACGCATCGCTGTCATTGTCCGCAATTGACTTGTTTGAGAAGTTGACTGTAATCACTTCTCCTCGGGAAACCTGCTCTCCAGCTTCTATACTCTGCTTATAGGCCACAGTATTGGAGGTATAGTAGCCGGAAGTACCCGATGCCATCATATAAAGATTCAAGTTATTTAACGTATCCTTTACCGCATCCGGCGTCATGCCAGACAGATCCGGCATGGTAATGGTATCGGAAGGCTTTTCCTCTCCCATGTACAGAAGCACCTTGCTGCCGCTGGGGATGGTTGTGCCCGCCTCCGGAATCTGTCCCGTTACCGTATCGCCATTGCCTACAATGCGGCAGGTCAAATCTTTGTTGTTCAGAGCCTCGCTGGCCTCCTTTTCATTGTAGCCCGTGAGTGTTGGTACACTCACACTGGAGCCGGTCAGATCGTTTGTCGTGTATTCCTTCTCAAATCCACGGTAATCCAGGATGTCCGCCAACAGCTGACCTGTAATAGGCGCTGCCAACTGACCGCCTGAAATGTAGTAGCCGGTAGTGGTGAAGTTACTGCCCTCTGCTTCTACCTTGGGAGAATCGAAAGCAACCAGAACAATCACCTGGGGATCGTTGGCAGGTGCAAATCCCATGAAGGATGCAATATACTCATTCTTTACCAAGGTCTGAGACGTACCCGTCTTGCCACCAATGCGGTACCCTGCCTGATAGGCATTCTGCCCAGTGTAGCTGGCTACTACTCCCTCCAGGATCTCCGCACAGGTTGCCGAAGTCTTTTGGCTGATGACCTGACGTGCCGGGGTCGTGTCGGCCTTATAGGTGGTGTTGCCGTCCTTGTCTACGATGGAGGCAACCACATGGGGTTGATAGAGATAGCCGCCGTTGACCACGGCATTGACCGCCGTGATTAACTGAATTGGCGTCACTGTAAACCGCTGTCCGAAGGATGCCGTTGCCAAATTCGTAACACCAAAATCCTTCTGATCCCAAAGTACACTCTTTCCCTCGCCAGGCAAATCAATTCCAGTCGGTTCCGTAATTCCGAACGCCTCTAGATAGGAGTAAAACTTTTCCGTCCCCAATCCCTGTCCAATTTTGATAAAGGCCGGGTTGCAGGAGTGTCCCACCGCTTCCGCCAGAGTCTGCTGTCCATGTCCGCTTCGCTTGGAGCAGCGGATATTCCAGGAACCCACTCGTACACTGCCGGAGCAGTAAAACCCATCCTTGGTTGTCGTGGTCCCTTCCTCCAAGGCAGAGGCCAGCACGACTGACTTAAAGGTGGAACCAGGCTCGTAGGTATCGTTAATCGCCTTATTCCTCCACATCTCGTAGAGCGCATCGCTTTCCTTCAGTTTCTTTTTGCCCATTTTCTCCAATAGCGTCTCGTCAGTAACCTTGGAATAGTCATTCAAGTCATAGGTCGGGGAGCTGGCCATGCCCAAAATAGCACCGTTTTTGCAGTCCAACGCAATAATAAATCCGCCTTTCTGCACGTCGTACTCTGCGATTCCCTCTTCCAGATACTTTTCGCAATAGGCCTGAATCGTGGCATCAATGGTCAGATTTACATCATCCCCATTTTCGGCGTCATAGTAATCCTGGAAGAAATTCAAAAGATCTGTACCTTTGCCGTTTGTAGCGGTTACTACCAACCCGGCAGTTCCCGCCAACTCTTTATTCAGCTGGGATTCAATCCCATAGGCGCCGCCGGACTCATTGGTAAACCCTATGATCTGTGACGCCAGGCTCGAATAAGGATAGTAGCGCTTTGTATTAGGCGTCAAATAGATGCAGCCAGCCAAATCGTTATCCGAGATGAATTCGCGTACCGCGCTTTCAGCAGTCGAATCAATTTTGGTCGTGATTTTCTTATACTGACTGCTCTTATCCGCACATTTCTCCTGAATCTTTTCGGCATCTATTTCCAGGATTTTAGCCAAGTTATCCGCAATCAGTTTTTCCACGTCTACATCATATTCTTTCGTGCTATCGCCCTTTTTAGTCGCCTCTTTCAGACTTCTATCCAAAGACTCCTGCTTCTCTACAATTGCCTTGGGGGACAGGATGACATCGTAAACTGTAGAGCTGATGGCCAGCACACTGCCCTGGCTGTCGTAAATAGTACCTCGCTGGGCCGTCACAGCCTGTTCACTGGTCTGCTGCTCAATGGCCTGCTCCTCCAGACTGTCGTGCTTCACCACCTGCAGGTACCACAGCTTGCCCACAAGAACAATAAAGGTCAGGATCCCGAAGCAAAGCATCAGAAGCACTGTTCGTTTTAGTATTCTGCGATTGACTTCCTTCCTGCTTTTTCTACCGTTTTCATGGTTGTTCATTACTCCACCCGCTTTCATGGCACAAGGGCGTAAGAAAATTCACACTTTCCTTACGCCCTATTTTTCTCTTGTGGCACTGTCACAGAACAGTATGCACCGCTTTGCTCCATTATGATCCGATGCCAGCAAAAAGGGACCGAACACTTTCCAGGAATGCGCCAATCCCCGTAGGTTCTTCCTTCTGATTGAACACAACCACATTATCCGGATCAGACAGTTCGACATATACAATTTGACTGCTGTTCGAAGGGCTGAGATTCCCCGCCTTCTTGACCGCCTCCTGCAACTTGTCTGTGTTAAACACTTCCTCGTACTCCGCCTTCAGGGTATCCCCTTCGGTCTGGAGTTCTGTCAGCTGACTCTGGAGGGACACCGTACTGGTATAGATCTCGTTGAGCTGCACGTAGCTGACCAGAACTAGAATTGCCATCACTGCTGCAAGGGCAAAGCCAACAACCGCAAAGGGGGTAACCGCCTCCCGGGGGCGCAAACGCACACGGGGACGCGCGATTTCTCCGTTGCGCGTTCTCCGCTGACGGTTAGGCTGGCGATAAGGCTGCCCGCCGTCAGGTACCGGAACCGTATTTCTCTGATAATTCAGGTCGTAGGCCACGTTTCCATTGGTTGTTTGATTGTAGCGTCTTTTCTCAGTGGCCATGCGACTCTCTCCTTACTAATTCAACTAATTCATCTACTCAGCATTTTTCTGCTATACGCAACTTGGCGCTGCGGGCGCGAGGATTAACCTTCAGTTCTTCCGCACCGGGCAAAATTGGTCTTCTGGGTCTCAATACCACCTGGGGTGTTTTCCCACAGATGCATACTGGAAACTCTGGTGGGCAAGTGCATCCTTTTGCCGCCTTCGCCAGTTCTCGTTTCACAATGCGATCCTCCAGGGAGTGGAATGAGATCACACACAGTCTCCCCCCCTGATTCAGCAGCGGAATTGCTTCCGCTACCGCGTCAGCCACTGCCGCCAACTCATCGTTGACCGCAATTCGAATCCCCTGAAAGCTCCGTTTTGCGGGATGTTGCTTTTCTCGGAGCGCCGCTGCCGGCAAGGCTCTGCGAATGACCTCCACCAGTTGGAGGGTGGTTTCAATGGGCTGTTGCGCTCGTTTTCTGACAATCGCTGCCGCAATCGCCCCAGCATACCGCTCCTCGCCGTAGTTCCGGAGCACGTCCCTCAGTTGATCCACCGACCACTGATTGACTGCCATCGCCGCAGTCAACCGCTGGCTCTGATCCATCCGCATATCTAACGGTGCATCCTTTTGGTAGGAGAACCCCCGTTCCGGATCGTCCAATTGGGGGGAAGAAACCCCCAGGTCCAGCAGAATACCATCGAATGCCGAGACCTGGAGTTGATCCAGCATGTTCTTTAATTCCCGAAAGTTTCCGTGAACCAGTGTGACCCGATCCATAAAATCAGCCAGTCTGATTCGGGCAGCGTCCAGCGCCGTCTGATCCCGGTCAATGGCGATCAGACGTCCACTGGTCAGCCGTTTCACAATCTCACCGCTATGTCCCGCTCGTCCCAGCGTTCCGTCAATGTAGACGCCATCCGGTTTGATGTTCAGACCGTTGATGCATTCATCCAGCAATACCGGACGATGGGTAAATTCACTCATGATTAGAACCCCAGCATTTCCATCATATCGGCCACACGATCCCCACTCAGTGCGGCATCGTCCTTGGCCTTCCAAATATCAGCGTTCCAGATTTTCGCTTTGTTGTTGTTCCCCACGATGGCGACTTCCTTTTCCAGATTGGCATAGGCACGCAGCTTCTGGGGAATCATCACACGATTTTGGCTATCCGGTTCGCATTTAAACGCATTGGCAAAAAAGGTATCGGAGATAGCAGCCTTGCTGCTGGGCAGCTCTGCCAACTTCTCGCACAATCGGCTCCATTCCTTCATCGGATACAGATTCAAGTACTGATACAGTTGGCCATCGGCTTCTCGATTGGCGCCCACGGCAACGTAAAAGCAGGTTCCTAACTCCTCTCGGAAGTTGGCTGGAACAAACAGACGACCCTTGGCATCCATATTATGCAGATATGTGCCTGTCATCGCCCTACTCCCTCCACTTCGCTGCCCGTGTGCTCATCCTCTCTCCATTTTGCTCCACAGCATAGGATTAGTATACGTCTTCAATAGAAAAAAGGCAAGTAAAACTTTGCTATTTTTTCGTCTTTTTACCCCGCTTTTTTCGCGCAAATTCGTCCGTTTTCGCAACAAAACGTATGTTCTACGCTTTTGCATCTTATTGCTACTCCCGCTCTGCCACTACCTTTTTCTCTCCTTTACCCCTCCCCTTCTGCCTTCGCTCTGCTCACAAAATATTCCCATCTTCCAACCTATCACAGCAAAAGCAGCACTTCATCACGATAAAAAATACGGGACAAGAGAATTTTCCCCTCGTCCCGCATTGGTGGGTTTTCCTGCCTTTTCACGGTTAGCCCAGAGGCTTTTCACGCCCTGCACCGTTTTCTTCAACCCACAAACACATTGATTATACCGATTACAAATCCGATCAAAGCACCCAAATTGATGATTGTCCTCAATTCATGCTTCATCACAGACAGGATCAATGTCTCAATTTCTTCCACATCCATTTCGTTGATTTTCTGTTCCACAACGTCAGAAATATGGAAGGTGCCGAGCACTTGATCCACCTTTGCTGTCACAACCGATTCATATCCATGCTCCACCACCCGGTGCAGCAGCTCCGGCTCCACCGACACCGCCTGACAATGCTCTGCCGCCGTTTTGCGGGCAAATCCATCGATCTCGGCCACTACCTTAGGCAGTAAGATTTCATGCATGTTTTCATCCAAGTAGCGATCAATTCCACTGTGAACAGATTCCGCCAGCCCTGCAATGGTGCGATCATGGACAAACATTGCAAGCATTGTACCGGACACCTTTTCTTTAATCGCCGCACGGCCCTGTTCCGCAATCACGGTTCCAAGATCCATCTCGCGGATACCGGATTCCAAGTGTTCACATAGGCTTTGGCAAAGGGTGGTCTTACAGTGATCATAGGATTCTGCTCCCATCCCACTTTGCAGCAACGCCTCCAGGGTACGCCTTTCACCACCTACGCTCCCCAGTACAGACTCTGTAACAGACTGTTTCATCTCATCGGACAGAAGCAGCTTCTTTACATCGTTCTCTGTAAAAAGCTGCGTGCCAACTGCCTGTCCGACAGCATGTGCCAGTTGTGCTTTACGTTTTGGGATGATTCCCGGTGTGAAGGGCAACCGCCACTTCCCAATCTTGATTGCTCTGCGGGGGTGGAACAGTATCTTCACCGCTATATAATTTGTAAAATAGCCAATCACCGCACCAATCAGCGGTCCAGCCAGCAGATGCACCCAATCCATAGGTTATTCCTCCTCATTTTCACTGCGTGGCTTTATGATCCAGTTTCTACGCCAGCCCAACTGCCACAACGTTGAAATTATAGCGGAGACACCTCTTTCTGTCAATTCTCTCCCTTTTTCTTGTCCAACACTAAAAATGCTGCCATCCAGACAAAACCGGACGACAGCAATTCTGTTACACTTTTATGGCAGGATCTCCGGGCTTTTTGTAGACCCGATCCAGTTTATCGCCGATTTCCCGCTGGCAGAACGCATCCCATTCTTCCTCCGCTATCTCCTCAAACGCCACGGACACATACTCCGTGTCCATTTCAAACTCTTCCGCAACGGTTAACGCAATTCTATTCGCCAGTTTTTTCTTTGCTTCATCGGTTCTGCCTGGCCACAGGTTTACAACAATATGGGGCATATGTAATCCTCCTTTTTAACTTAGTACATTTGCTTTTTCCGTATTTCGTCTCATTAACAGACTGACAAAACGTCTCAATAATCTTATTAACTGCTTCCGGATTGTCTACGTTCGCGTTGTGTGAGGCATTTTCAATCACATGCAGCGGATATCCAGTCTTTTTGTGCCAAGCCTCACAGCACTGTCTAACTTTCCCCAGTCGATCCTGCTCTCCGATCAAAAGCAAAACCGGGCCGGTAATGGTCATATCCCGGTTGGCTTTAAAAAAACCGGCATACCCAACTCCCACCAAATGGCAAAGCCCTAGGCTTCCAGTATGTTCCGCATATTTTGACAGGCGTATTTCGTTACAAAACAGGCTTTTGCCACGCTGTCTACCAGCAGCTTCCGCGGCATCTTCATACGTAAAATCCGTATGTGGCCGTGACTTTCCATGAGCCGGCACATCCAAGACCAAAACATGGTATTTGGGGGGTGAAGTATGGTACCTGCTGGTCAAACAGCGTGTAATCTGCCGTTAATCCATGCAAAAAATCAGCCATTCTGCCTGTTCATTGTGATTCCTGTCTATCGAATAAAACACAGCACCTCGCTCTGTTGTCACACGCTTCTCTCTCATACCAAAACTCCTCTCTGTCATACTTTTGCATCTTTGGGCAGCAGCCACCAGACAGGCTCGGATTTCAGCTCCATCCCTACCTTTTCCTGCAATGCCATGGAAATCTGATTTTCTTTGAAAATCTGGCTGTAAGGAATATGTCCCCGCCGCAGCTCCTTCCGGATTAAATAGGTTATCAGTGCTGTTCCTATCCCGCGTCCCTGGTACTCCTCTAAAACCGTCAGCATTCCCATAGCCCCCTCTGTGTGAACGCCGATGAATCCGGCTAATTGTTCCTCTACACAGGCACCAAACAGATTGCCGGACGTAATTCGCTCCGCCAGCTCCGCTGCATCTTTAATCAATGGGTAGTATTGTTCCACAATCGGCAGGTCTCCCGGATCCAGCTGCCAAACTTCTACGGAAGGATCATATTTCGGCGGCTCGAACGAGGGCCAAACCGCCTGCGTGCAGCCGCTGACCCCTCCGCCCCTCCATTTCGTTACCACAGAGACTCCTCACTCCTGATGCGCCACAATCGGAATGGACTCCTTCATCAGCGGAATCAGCTTTTCTCCGCACTCCGCGCTGGTAACAGACTGTTGATATAGTAAAGGCGTACCAGTGGTTTGGGCGCGGATTAACACCAGCACACCATCCCGCTCTGCGTAGAGGATTTCTCCCAGCCCCCGATAAATGGCTTCGGTCATATCTATGTGTAAACCAGGCTGCTTCAACAGATAGGTCAATGCACGGGATGTAGTGTCAGAATAAATCATCGTTGTTTCCTCCAGAAATGAGCCAGCAGCCCAGGGAACGGGCTGTCAATTTGAAGCCGTGCCCTGGTAAAGGGGTGACGAAGTCGAATGCGGCAGGCATGGAGCAATCGGGCGCACAATCACTCCAGCAGGCTGATCCGGAATGTCGCAGCAAATGGCAAGCCAGTATCACTGATTACTGTTGACCCACACTCCGTCTAACACAATCCATTGGGGCAAAATTTAGCATACTTGCTCTATGTTTTCGACAGGTGCAGCTCTCGCCGCAGTATTTGCTCTGCCGTATCCCTAGAATGAAATGGTTCCGCTTTTAACTAATAGGTTCTCATAGCGCCCGTTCTTTCTGCTCAGGAGTCTCCTGAGACCTTATATGTCATAATTTTATCATACCAAAAAATGCGAGATTCTTCAATGAGATTTCATTCTTCTGGTACAGTTTTATCCAGCGCACTTAGCTCCAAACAAGATTCTTTATCTACCGCACCTTGTTTGAAATTGCATTCGATCGGCACCTATGATATGATAACTTGAAATCTCAACGATTTAATGCAGAAAACAGAGGGGAGCATGAGATGAAACACGGCATTAAAAAGCTAATCTCCACAGTGTTGGTGCTGTTTTTGTGTGTCAACCTGGGTACTGAGATCGGATTTGCGGCCAATCAGGATTATACAAAAAACGCTGCAAGCAGTGTGGAAACCACAACAAATACCACTACAAACTCTGACGTTCGGACCATTTCCAGCGCTGCCGAACTCACCGAGGTCATCCAGGCCAATTGGGATGATTCCTATTTTGGCGAAGTAGTCATTGACCCGGAAACAAACACGGTGTCCAAAGACGGCACCCAAACTACACTTCAGGACACCTTAGATCTGAACAAAAAAGACTCTGCAACCGTAATGAAGTCTGCCAATTCCGCAGAAGGATACTTTTCTGATTCCGTTTACGAATCCGAGTCGACAAAAAACGGCGATGTAATTGTCACCGCACCATTTCAGACCATGCGTATCGTAGTCTCCACCACAACATTATCCGACACATACGGCGCAGCGGACGCCCTCTATTATCCAGAATATAACACCTATATTTTACAGTACGACTCCCAGGAAGCCACACAGCAGGCATATGTCAACCTGATGGAGAAATACGGAAGTGATCACTGCTTCCTCGACGAAGTAGTGACCCAGGACGAGCTGCTTCTGGATACTGATACAAGCCAATCTGCTTCCTGCTACTCTTGGGGTGCAACGCTGATGGGCTTAGATCATTTAAAGGCCCAGGCCACAACCGAAGCAAATGATAACACAGTAACAGTCGCGGTAGTGGATACCGGTATCGACGCAACAAACACGTTGTTCTCCGGAAAAACAATTTTGTCTTCCAGTCGCAATTTCACCGAGTCTGAAACCAATCTGTCCGATGCCACTGGTCATGGCACCCATGTGGCTGGGATCGTTGCCGACTGTACGCCGGACAACGTGGCTCTTCTCATTCTACGGGTCTTTGACAACGATGGTAAATCCACTGCTCTTACCATTTTTTCCGCCTTGGAGTATGCTGTTGATCAGGAGGTTGATGTGATCAATCTGAGCTTTGGCTGGGCTAGGAACGGTGCCAGCAGCAACACCCGCAATCTCATTGATCCGGTCATTGATTCCGCTTATCAGGCAGGTATCCCACTCTTTAACGCTGCCGGCAATGAAACACAGAATGTGGAAACCTCTTACCCCGCCTGCAACACTCAAACAATCGCAGTTTCCGCTTTGAATCCGGACGCAACCTTTGATAAAAATTATTCAAATTTTGGCGATAAAATTGATTTCTCCGCGCCTGGCGTTGCCATTACCAGCGCCAAGGCAGGCGGGGGCGTCTGCGTCAAAACCGGCACCTCCATGGCCGCCCCCCATCTGTCCGCTGCCGCGGCGTATATCAAACTCCGCATCCCGGAGATCACGGTACCAGAACTTTATCAGGTGCTCAAGTGTTATGCCGTCGATGCAGGCGATTCAGGCAAGGATACCCAGTATGGCTGGGGCTACATCCAGTTAGCTTCCTTCTATGACAACAACCCAGGTGGAACTCATGAACTCTCTCAGATGGCCGCCACCCTTTCCAAATCCAGCTATATCTGCGACGGAATTGCAAAAAAGCCTGCCGTCACCCTAACGGAAAACGGCACTGTTGTTCCAGATCGTAACTACACCGTTACCTACAAAAACAATGTAGCGGTAGGAGAAGCAACCGTCACCATTACCGGTGTTGGAAACTATAAGGGCAGCATCACAAAAACCTTTTCCATCGTTCTGGGTGCTGCCTCGGTATCCAGCGTATCCAACGCCAAAAGCGGCATTTCTGTCAAGTGGAAAAAGGTTCCCAGTGCGTCCGGATACTACGTTTATCGCAGAACAAGTGACAAAAGCAGTAAAAAGTGGAGTAAAATCGCATCCATCAGCTCTGGCAAAACTGTCACTTTTACAGATAAAACAGCGTCGAACGGAACCCGATATACCTATATGGTGCACGCCTACTGTGATGACTCTGTTGGTCTGTACCACACAACCAAAACCATCTACCGTTTGACCAGGCCCACCATTTCCTGTCTGAAAAACGACCAGTCCAAACGCTTCATCCTACATTGGAGCAGAAATAGTAAAGCATCCGGCTATCAGATTCAGTATTCCACCCAGCGTGACCTGGGTTCCAGTAAAACGATAACCGTTTCCAATTACAAAACCTACAAAACGGTGGTTTCCAAGCTTTCCCTCGGGAAATACTATTTTGTTCGGGTCAGAAGCTACAAACACATTTCCGGAAGCAACTACTACTCCGCTTGGTCCCCCATAAAATCAGTTAAGATCAACCGGTAGCTGAGCACTAGAAATTTTCGCCCATTCTCATTGACGAATGGGTTCCCAGTGTATTATAATAAGCAGGTACGCCGTCGGTTAACAGTGATAACATCCACTGCCTTTTATAAGACACCGGGGATTATCCTCCCAAAACGGCTATTTGGAGGTGAAAGCGCAATTGAAACGCAAAAAGTTGTCCCAGCGCCCACTGCCAGATTACACAAAAGGGGAAGAAATCTTTAACATGACTTCCCACGCAGTCGGGACTGCCCTGGGCATCATAGTGACAGTGCTCTGTGTTGTCACTGCGACCATTCACCATAACGTCATGGGCGTGGTCAGCGGCGCTATTTTCGGTGCTACCATGATTCTGCTCTACACCATTTCCAGTGTCTACCACGGCCTAAGCCCTAAAGTCATGGGCAAAAAGGTTCTGCGTGTTCTGGATCACTGCACCATTTATCTGCTCATCGCCGGCACCTATACGCCACTGGCGCTTTGTGCGCTGCGTGCCGTGAATCGGGTTCTAGGCTGGAGCATTTTCGGTATTGTGTGGGGCACTGCCGCCATTGGGATTCTTTTGACCGCCATCGACATGGAGCGATTCAAGGTGTTCTCTATGATCTGCTACTTGGCCATGGGCTGGTGCATTGTGGCCGCCTTCAAAACTACCATGCTTGCCCTGGGAACTGGCGGAACTGTGTTCCTAATTGTTGGAGGCGTTGCCTACACCATTGGCGCCATTCTTTACGGCGTTGGAAAAAAGAAACGCTATTTTCATTCCGTCTTTCATTTGTTTGTTCTGGCCGGAAGTCTATTGCACTTCTTTTGCATCCTGCTTTACGTTATGTAGCGAAAAAACCCGCAGAGTTTTCTGTGGGCTTTTTCTATTTGCAGCAGCAATACAGCACCGAACTGAAAAAGTTTGTGGTTTTTTTAACATTTCTATTGACAGGTGCATCTTATTGTGCTACGGTAATAGCAGTTAAATAATATATCTTCAGGGCAGGGTGTAATTCCCGATTGGCGGTACAGTCCGCGAGCGCTTCGGCGCAGGATCCGGCGAAACTCCGGGACCAACAGTGATAGTCTGGATAGAAGAAGATCATTACCGTGATACGGGTGTATTGCGTGTATTTGTGATGCTCTGGGACATTCTTTGTTCCAGTTTTTTATTGCAAATGTACGTGAGTCCATGTTGCGCTATTATGTAATGCCCTGAACTGCCTTGTTCAGGGTATTTTTGTTTTTCAGGAGGTGTTTTTGCCCATGACAGATCTAGAACATATGCAGCTTGCACTACAGCTCGCACAGCAAGGCGCAGGTAAGGTCAGCCCAAATCCAATGGTAGGCGCTGTAGTTGTGCAGGACGGTGCCATTATCGGACAGGGATATCACCAGCAATACGGCGGGCTTCATGCTGAACGTAACGCTTTGGCGAATTGCGAACGCTCCCCCCGGGGTGCAACCCTCTATGTGACTCTGGAGCCCTGCTGTCATTACGGCAAAACGCCTCCCTGCACGGAAGCCATTCTGGAAAATGGTATTCGCCGAGTGGTCATCGGGTCTGACGATCCCAATCCGCTGGTAGCGGGTAAGGGCATTGGCATCCTCCGTTCTCATGGCATCGAGGTGACCACCCACGTTCTGAAGGAGGCTTGTGACAAGCTGAATGAAGTATTTTTCCATTTCATTCAGACCAAAACCCCCTATGTGGTGATGAAATACGCCATGACCCTGGATGGCAAAATTGCCACGAAGACCGGAGCGTCTCGGTGGATCACCGGTGAGACTGCACGCCGCCGAGTTCACCAGGATCGAAACCGATACTCCGCCATTATGGTCGGAATCGGAACAGTACTGGCCGACGATCCCCAACTCACCTGCCGCATTGAAGGAGGCCGCAACCCCATCCGAATTATTTGCGACACCCATCTGCGTACGCCCCTCACGGCGCAGGTTGTACTCACCACCAATTTGGCAAAAACCATCCTGGCAACCGCTGAACCGGACACTCAACGCCACAAGCCCTATCTGGAGGCTGGCTGCCAGGTAGCGGTTATTCCCGAACTGGACGGACATTTGGATCTAAGCGCTCTGATGCGGCGTTTGGGGCAGCAAAACATGGACAGCATTTTGCTGGAGGGCGGCGGCACCTTGAACTGGACCGCCCTTCAGAGTGGGATCGTGCAAAAAGTACAAGCATATCTGGCGCCAAAGCTCTTTGGCGGAACGGAAAAAACACCGGTGATCGGATTGGGTGTAGAACTGCCTGAGCAGGCAATCCGCCTGACTTCCCCCACCATCACCCGACTCGGTGAGGATTTACTGCTGGAAAGTGAGGTGGTTCCTTGTTCACTGGAATCATAAATGAAGTCGGAACCCTACGCACCATAAGGCGGGGTGCCCATTCCGCTGTATTGACGATTGGCGCTAAAACAGTACTGGAAGACGTAAAGTTGGGAGACAGCATCGCAGTAAACGGGGTCTGCCTGACAGTGACCTCCTTTACGCCGGCGGAATTTACCGCTGATGTAATGCACGAAACCTTAAAACGTTCCTCTCTCGGCTCACTGCAACCTGGCAATGCAGTCAATCTGGAACGAGCCATGCGGGCAGACGGGCGGTTTGACGGACATATTGTTGCCGGTCACATCGACGGCATCGGTCACATCTCCGCTATCCGGCGAGATGACAATGCAATCCGCTACACCATCCGCTCTTCTCCCTCCATCCTCCGCTATATCATTGAAAAGGGTTCGATCGCCATCGATGGGATCAGCCTGACGGTAACCGACGTATCCAAAGAAACCTTTGGCGTATCTGTAATCCCACACACGAATGCCTGTACCAACCTGGCACAGCGTCGCATCGGTGATGTGGTAAACCTGGAAAATGACTGCATTGGAAAGTATGTCGAACGTCTGCTTACCACGGCAGAGCCCCAGCGTCAAAGTAATATTACTACCGATTTTCTCACAAAGTACGGGTTTTAAAAAGGAGATAGCTAACTATGTTTGAATTTAATACCATTAATGAAGCCCTGGAAGATCTGAGACAGGGAAAAATCGTCCTAGTCACTGATGACGAAACCAGAGAAAATGAAGGCGACTTTATTTGTGCCGCCCAGTTTGCGACCACGGAAAATGTAAACTTTATGGCGATGCACGGAAAAGGGTTGATCTGTATGCCCATGAGCATCGACCTGTGCAAAAGGCTCCAGTTCCCCCAAATGGTCTCGGATAACACAGACAATCATGAGACTGCCTTCACTGTCTCCATCGATCATTTGGACACCACTACCGGCATTTCCGCCGCAGAGCGCAGCATTACTGCAATCAAGTGCGTTGCTGACGACGCAAAGCCAGAGGATTTCCGCCGCCCCGGTCATATGTTCCCTCTGATGGCAAAAAAGAACGGCGTTCTAGAGCGTAACGGTCACACCGAAGCTACGGTTGACTTGATGCGGTTAGCTGGTCTGAAGGAATGCGGTTTGTGTTGTGAAATCATGCGGGAAGACGGCACCATGATGCGTACACCGGAACTGATTCAGCTGGCGCAAAAGTGGAATTTGAAATTTGTCACCATCAAAGCGCTTCAGGAATATCGCAAACGCCACGACAAATTGGTTGAACAGGTTGCCTGTGCCAACTTCCCCACCAGATACGGTGATTTTAAACTCTACGGCTATATCAATCAGCTTAACGGCGAGCATCACGTTGCCCTGGTCAAGGGCGATATTGGTGACGGTCAGGATCTGCTATGCCGGGTTCACTCCGAGTGCCTGACCGGTGACGCCTTTGGTTCTGCCCGCTGTGACTGCGGTCAGCAGTTGGCTTCCGCTATGAAGCAGATTCAGGCCAAAGGGCGCGGCATTCTCCTCTACATGCGTCAGGAAGGGCGCGGCATCGGTCTGATCAACAAATTACGTGCTTACGAACTCCAGGATCAGGGTATGGATACCTTGGAGGCCAATCTGGCTCTCGGCTTTGCCGGAGACCTGCGGGAATACTTTATCGGCGCACAGATTTTGCAGGACTTGGGTGCTAAAACCTTGCGTCTGCTCACCAACAACCCAGACAAAGTCTATCAGCTTTCTGATTTTGGTATGGAAATTATAGAACGAGTTCCCATTCTTGTGGACGTCACCCCCCATGACCTGTTTTACCTCAAGACCAAGCAGGAAAAGATGGGCCATATCTTGAACTTTTAATCGTATAAGGAGATAAACTATTATGAAAACTTTTGAAGGTAAACTGGTAGCCAAACAAATTCACGTGGGAATCGTTGCTGCCCGGTTCAATGAATTTATCACCTCGAAACTACTGGGCGGTGCGCTGGACGGATTAACCCGCCATGACGTGAGTCAGGATTGTATCGACATCGCTTGGGTTCCCGGTGCGTTTGAAATTCCGCTGATCGCCTCTAAGATGGCTAAGAGCGGCAAGTACGATGCTGTGATCTGCCTGGGTGCTGTAATCCGCGGCAGCACCTCCCACTACGATTATGTGTGCAGCGAAGTATCTAAGGGCATCGCTCAGGTTTCTCTGAACAGTGATCTCCCGGTGATGTTCGGTGTGCTGACCACCGAAAACATCGAGCAAGCCATCGAACGTGCTGGTTCTAAGGCAGGCAACAAGGGCTATGACTGCGCGGTAGGCGCAATTGAAATGGTAAACCTGATTCATGAAATCGAAGCCTGAATCAATTACTCTGTTTTTGGACTACGACGGAACCCTCCACGACTGTATTCGGATTTACGCCCCTGCTTTTCGCAAGGTCTATCAGGAGTTGATTGCCGCTGGCATCGCCCAGCCAGCCGCGTTTTCTGACCAAGCACTCAGTCGGTGGCTAGGTCTATCCGTCAAGGAAATGTGGGATGACTTTATGCCAGAATTGCCACAAGCCCGAAAAGAATTCTACGGTATGCGGATCGGAGCCGAAATGTTTCGCTTGACTTCTACCGGCCATGCCGCCCTGTATCCCGGTGCTGCGGATACCTTACGAAAGCTTAAGGCACAGGGTTACCGATTGGTCTTTCTAAGTAACTGCCAGCGCTCCTATCTGGAAACACACCGAAGTGCATTCCACCTTACGCAGTACTTTTCTGACTTCTTTTGTGCAGAAGATTTCCCGGGTGATAGTAAGTGGGAAATCTATCGTACCGTAAGCAGTCACTTCCCCGGTCAGCATGTGATTATTGGCGACCGGAAACAGGATATGGAAATTGCTCAGCGTTTTGGCCTTCCCTCCATCGGCTGTACCTACGGATATGGTGCTCCTGGCGAGTTGGACTCCGCTTCCCTACTCATTTCTGATGTCGTAGCTCTGGAATCCGCGATTACACACGTTATATAAAACTAAAACCGTTTGGGATGTTCCCCTCCTTTTGCTGGGCACATCCCAATGGTTTTTTCGCTTTCCTACTATTCAGATAGGTGTTGACAGTCTCGTTCTCATTCCCTATACTATTAGTAGGTTATATATAAATACGCTTGTTTGGAGTGAATAATATGCTGGTCTCTACCAAGGGAAGATATGCTTTACGCGTTATGATTGATCTGGCCGAACACAATGACGGTTCCTTTATTCCACTCAAGGACATTGCTACCCGGCAAGAAATTTCTGAAAAATATTCGGAAAGCATCATTGCAGCCCTCTCAAAAGCCGGGCTGGTTGTTGGAATGCGTGGCAAGGGCGGCGGATACAAACTAACCAAGCCGCCCCAAGACTACACAGTTGGCAGCATTTTAACGCTAGCAGATGGTTCTCTCGCCCCCATCGCGTGCCTCGAGGACTCCGAAAATCAGTGCCAACGGTCCAACTGCTGCAAAACCCTCCCCATGTGGGCTCGACTGGACGAAAAAATTGACCACTTTTTCCAGTCAATTTCCCTGGTGGATTTAGTGGAAGGCACCCTACCCCAAGATCTATGACTGCGCTTTCTAGTCGATTCATCGTCAATCAGGACAAAATGAACCTAGGTTGGGTTGCTAAACTTCAACGAAACATCAAAAGCCAAACAATCTGTTGAAACAGTAGGATCATGAGGCTGCAATGCTTTCATAGCCTACTTAAACGATAGGCAATCAAGGAGGAACGCACCATGTCTATTCTGTTTAATCAGCTGCTGCGCAGCAATTTTCGTTGTGGGCGAATGCCCCGCTCCCAGGCCCGCTGGTGTGTTTGTCCAGTCCTGCTTTTTCAGAAAGCCAGCTGACTTCCGAAACACATCGGTTCTTTCCCTTTTGCGCGCCTGGGTACTATGAAAAAACAGCAGTTTTTCCGGGTAAGTTTGCTTCGCCCGGAACTTTCCAAAATAGAACGGAGGAACCGATTATGTCGAAAGAGGACTATAAATTTGAAACACTACAGCTCCATGTAGGACAGGAAACCCCTGATCCCACTACAGATGCCAGAGCTGTCCCTATTTACGCTACCACATCCTATGTATTCAAGGACTCTGCTCAAGCGGCAGGCCGCTTTGGACTGTCGGAACCCGGCAACATCTACACTCGTCTGATGAACCCCACCAGCGATGTATTTGAACAGCGTATTGCTGCTCTGGAAGGCGGTGCAGCCGCACTGGCAACCGCCTCTGGCTCAGCAGCCATCACCATCGCCATCCAAAATATTGCCACCGCCGGTGATCACATTGTGGCCTCTACTGACCTGTACGGCGGTACCGTTAACCTGTTCTCCAACACACTGCGGGAGCAGGGCCTGACCAGCACCTTTGCAGATCCTGCTGATCCAGCCAGCTTCGATGCTGCTATTCAGCCCAACACCAAGCTGCTCTATGCGGAAACCCTGGGCAATCCTAACTCCAACGTACTGGACATCGAAGCAATTTCTGCTATCGCTCATCGCCACGGCATCCCTCTGATTGTGGATAACACCTTTTCCACCCCCTTCCTGCTACGCCCCATTGAGCACGGTGCAGACATCGTTGTCCACTCTGCCACCAAGTTTATCGGTGGTCACGGTACAGTCATGGGTGGCGTTATCATCGACTCAGGTCGTTTCGATTGGGCACAAAATGACAAGTTCCCCGGCCTATCCCAGCCTAATCCATCCTATCACGGTGTAGTTTTCACCGAGGCCTGTGGAAATCTGGCATACATCTTAAAAGCCCGCGCCACACTGATGCGGGATCAGGGTGCAGCCATTTCCCCTTTCAACTCTTTCCTGCTGCTCCAGGGACTGGAAACCCTCTCCCTCCGAGTAGAGCGTCATGTGGAAAACGCTCTGAACGTGGTTGGGTTTTTACAGCGTCACCCCCTGGTAGAACGGGTCAACCATCCTTCTCTTGCCATTGGATCAGAAAAAGCCTTATATGACCGCTATTTCCCCAACGGTGCAGCACCCATCTTCACGTTTGAAATCAAGGGTAATGCCGAGACAGCCAAGAAATTCACTGAAAGCTTGACTCTGTTTAGTTTGCTGGCCAACGTAGCTGATGTAAAGTCACTTGTCATTCACCCAGCCTCTACCACCCACTCCCAGCTCAGTGAAACGGAACTGTTAGCCGCTGGCATTCGTCCAAATACGGTTCGACTTTCCATCGGCACAGAACATATTGACGACATTATTGCAGATTTGGAACACGGGTTCGCCTCGATCCATCCATAAATAAGGAGAGATTGTTATGGCTCACATTTACACCTCCATTGATCAACTTATCGGTCATACCCCCCTGTTAGAGCTGCTCCATTTGGAACGAGAACACAATCTAAGTGCAACACTTTTGGCAAAGCTGGAGTACTGCAATCCCGCTGGCTCCGTCAAGGATCGTATCGCAAAGGCAATGCTGGACGATGCGGAAGCGAAGGGTTTGCTGAAACCAAACTCTGTTATCATTGAGCCTACCAGCGGTAACACCGGCATCGGTCTGGCCAGCGTAGCGGCCGCCCGAGGCTATCGGATCATCATCGTTATGCCGGAGACCATGAGTGTAGAGCGCCGCCAATTGATGCAAGCCTACGGTGCAGAGCTGGTGCTGACAGACGGTGCCAAGGGCATGAAGGGAGCGATCTCCAAAGCCCAGGAACTTTCCAACGCATATCCCAATTCCTTTATCCCGGGTCAGTTCGTCAACGCAGCAAACCCTGCGGCACACCGTGCCACCACTGGTCCAGAGATCTGGGAAGACACCGATGGCCAAGTTGATATTTTTGTCGCTGGCGTCGGTACCGGCGGTACCATCACCGGCGTTGGTGAATTTCTGAAGGCGCAAAATCCAGCGATTCAGGTGATTGCGGTAGAGCCTGCCGATTCCCCTGTACTATCCACCGGCGTTTCCGGTTCCCACAAAATCCAGGGGATTGGCGCTGGCTTTGTTCCGGATGTACTTAACACAGCCATCTACGATGAAATTATCACCGTGACCAATGAGGATGCATTTATCACAGGTCGAGCAGTTGGCCATCTAGAAGGTATACTGGTAGGTATCTCCTCCGGCGCAGCCATTTGGGCTGCGATTCAACTGGCAGATCGTCCGGAAAACCATGGCAAGACCATTGTAGTGCTGCTGCCAGATACCGGTGACCGCTACCTCTCCACCCCATTATTTGCAGCGGAATAGTCAACATAAAAGCAGCGATGTTATATCGCTGCTTTTTAGCATGTTACTTCACTTTTGCCTGCTGTATTTTCTCCAGAAATACAGGTTCGGGCATTACAGAACTGGTCACCGCATCGCGAATCGCCCGGGACAGCACCGTTGCCGCCAGCGTCCCCACCAGATTGATATTCGCTTCCACTTCACCCACCGATATGGCGTAGATCATATCACCATCAATCATGGTTCCTGCTGGCTTGATGCACCGGCAAAAAGCCGCCCTGGCCATGGACGCAATCTTATTCATCTCCGCCTGACCAAAGGCTCCATTGGTAATAATCGCACCCAACGTAGTATTGGCTCCCGCAGCTCCAAAAACCTGTCGGCGGCATAGCTCCGCTTCTCCGCTGACAAATGCAGTTCGTTCCGAATTTAGCATCCCTGCAATCTTCTGACCAGTTTTCTCATCAAATATATCTCCATAGGCGTTTAGCACTACCACTGCTCCAACCTGCAATTCCCCCAACTGCACCGCGTAGTATCCGATCCCCGATTTTTGTCCCTGGGTGATGCCATTTATCTTCCCCACAGTGGCACCGGTTCCTGCACCAACACTGCCGGACTGTGGCACATTTCGTTCCGCATCCACGCAGGCTGCGTAGCCCATCTTCGCGTCCGGCCGAGTGAAGGCACTGCCAATCCCCAGATCGAAGATGCAGGATTGGCAAACCAGGGGAACAACGGCGTTTAACACCCGGTAGCCCATTTCGTGCTGCTCCAGGTACTCCATAACGCCAGTGGAAGCGTTTAATCCAAAGGCGGAACCACCGGAAAAAACCAGCGCATTCAGCGCGACTTCATTGGTCAATGGTGACAGTAGCTGGGTCTCTCGAGAAGCTGGACCGCCACCGCTGACATCTACCCCGCCTGTATTCGGTCGGTCAAACAGCATCACTGTAACACCCGTCATAGCCTGTTCATCCTGGGCATTTCCGATTCGAACCCCTTCTATTTCTGCGATGCTGATTTCCTTCCAGCCTGTTTTGTCTTTATCGTAATTCATGGACTTCCTCCTGTTGTTGACATAGCTAGCACTTTCTACATATTATCACGCTATTCCCTCCGTGAACAGCCGAAACCTACATGTTCTACATGAAAAAGGATCACCTGACCCTCGAATCAGTTGATCCTTTTAATTTTAGCACAACTTTTGTTCCAGGCTTACCCGCAGCTCAGCCGGCTCATACTCTTGAATTGGAGCAAGAAATCTCAGTTCTTTCAGCTTGCTCTCCACTAAATCTAGAATCTCTTCTGAATCTGCCAGTATCGTGTGATAGTGATATCCTGCGGTGACATTTTTCAGCAGTCCTGATTTTCCAGTAGCAATCTGCTCCATGAATTGTTCCACTGTAAAGCGGGAGGTAATATTCATTTCCGCTTTCAGTACGCCGTACACCTTGTGGTATACGAACACGTCCTTCACCTTACCTCCCATATCTACCACTGTCATCAGCTCACTCCGAACTTCATCATCGGAATGAATGACCTTCAGGATCCGGCTTGCTTCCTTCTGCTTCTCTATCACATACCCTCGATTCGTCGAAAATACGGAACGTCCGTTCGCACGAATTAGCGCAATATCCTGAACAATCACTTGTCTGCTCACATGCAGCTGCTTAGAAAGCGCTATTCCGGAAATCGGTTCTTCGCCGCGTTCCAAAATCCTTATAATCCCTTTCCGTCTGTCTATTCCGTTCAAACTTTTCCGTTCCTTTCAATGCCGCAATTTTAAATGGTGCAAAGATTTTTCAATGAAATATCCAAAATGGGTGCAGAATGAGTCAGCGCACCGCTGGAGATGTAATTTACACCCAATCCGGTTAGCGCAGCGATGTTTTCCCGGGTCACGTTGCCGGAAACCTCAACTTCCGCTCTTCCCGCAATGAATTCAATCGCCGCTTTCATATCCTCCTGGCTCATATTGTCCAGCATGATAATATCCGCACTAGCCTCTATCGCTTCCTTTACCATGTCTAGAGTTTCTACCTCTACCTCAATTTTCCGCACAAAGGGTGCGTAAGCCTTGGCCATGGTCACTGCTTTTGCTACGCCGCCAGCTGCCCCAATGTGGTTATCCTTCAAGAGCACCCCATCAGAAAGGTTATAACGGTGATTGTTCCCACCACCTACCCGCACAGAATACTTCTCGAAAATGCGATTATTGGGGGTCGTTTTTCTGGTATCCAGCAGCTTTGTTTTTGTTCCTTCCAGCAGCGCTGCCACGGAATGGGTATAGGTTGCGATCCCGCTCATCCGCTGGAGATAGTTCAGGGCTGTTCGTTCCCCGCATAACAGAGTGCGAATATCACCGCGGAGCTTTGCCATCAACTGTCCTTTGGTAACTAGCTCTCCATCCTGTACAAAAAACTCCACTCGAACCGATTCATCCAGCAGTTCGAATACCCGGGCAAACACCTGGAGACCACAAATGATTCCATCCTGCTTACAGATCAGGTCTGCCTGCCCCATCTGAGGGTGCGGCATCACGCAGTTGGCCGACACATCCTCGCTGGTAATGTCTTCCCGCAGCGCACTCAGAATCAGGGGATCTACATTCAATTTCATTGTTACCTGATCATACATGCATCTTTCCTCTTTCCCGCCAGGTCTGCCTCTTCTATCTTTTCGCAGACCAGCCTTTTATACTCTTCCGCCAGTTTCTCCTCATCAAGGTATTGCTCTTCAGAAACGATCTGAAACGCTTCAGCGCAACGTTTTGCCTGGGCGTAATCGGCCGTCATATCCAACGCAGCCCGTTTGGCAAACACGAGACTCTCCAGCAGCGAGTTACTGGCCAAACGATTCCGTCCATGAACCCCATTGCAGGCAGTTTCCCCCACTGCATATAACTGCGCCATAGAGGTGCGGCTCTGGTGGTTCACTTCAATCCCACCCATAAAATAGTGCTGGGCAGGCACCACCGGAATGCACTCTTGCGTCACGTCATACCCCATTTCCCGGCAATAGGCCACAATATTGGGAAAGTGGCTCCACAATTCTGCCTCCGGAATGGGCCGCAGATCCTCCCATACATAAGGGGTTTCGTCTTTCGCCATCTGCTTAAAAATGGTGTTTGCCAGTACATCCCTAGGCAGCAGTTCGTTGACAAACCGATTCATATTCTTGTCGTAGAGCTTTGCCCCTTCTCCCCGCAGGGATTCCGAGATCAAAAAACTTCGATCCTCCTCCTTGGGAGAGTAAAGTGTCGTGGGATGAATCTGCACATAGTTGATATCCTTCAGGGCAATGTGGTTCTTGCAGGCAATTGCCAGGGCATCTCCCGTCACATGGCGGAAGTTAGTAGAATGACGGTAGAGACCACCAATTCCCCCGGTAGCAAAGACTGTATAGTCTGCCGCCACCTTTTCCAGCGTTCCGTCTGCCTTGCGGATCACCGCGCCGTAACAGGTATTCTCTTCACTGATAATATCTACTACCGTGGTATACTCCATGATCCGGATATGCGCACTGGCTTTTGCCTGGGCCAACAGCTTACTGGTAATCTCTTTGCCAGTGACATCCTCATGAAAAAGAATCCGTTTATCCGAGTGAGCTCCTTCTCGGGTAAAGGCAAAGGCACCATCCTTTTCCCGCTGAAACTCTACTCCGTAGCCAATCAAATCCCGAACTACATCCTGAGAAGAGCGGATCATAATATCCACCGAGGTACGGTCATTTTCATAGTGCCCAGCTTTCATGGTATCTTCAAAATAGCTGTTATAGTCCGCCTCGTTTTTCATCATGCACATCCCGCCCTGTGCTAGGAAGGAATCACTGCTCTCCGCATCGGATTTTGTCACAATGGTAATATTACGGTCTTTCGGTAGGTTAAGCGCACAATATAGTCCGGAACATCCACTACCGATCACTAAAACATCAGTTTTCATAACTTTCACCTGCTATTTCGCCAGCTCCAGCATACGCTCTAATGGGCGCATAGCTTTTTGTCTTACCTCTTCGCTGATCAGCACTTCATTTTGTTCTGTCTTCAGTACTTCTGCAACCTTTTCCAGAGTAACCTTCTTCATGTCCCAACAGATTTGTTCATCGGTAAGGGCATAGAACTTCTTTTCCGGATTCTGCTTCTTCAACTCGTAGAATACCCCGATTTCCGTTCCAATCAAAAACTCGTTAAGGGCACTTTCCTTTGCGTACTGAATAATCTCGGAGGTGCTGCCGATGTGGTCCGCTTCCTCCAACAAATCCTTAGTACATTCCGGATGAACCAAAAGTGCTGCGTTAGGATGCGCCTGCTTGGCCTGCCGTACCGATTCTTTGGTCATGGCTGCATGGATGGGGCAGTAACCGTCATTGAGGATCACGTTCTTTTCCGGTACCTGTTCCGCCACATAGCACCCCAGATTGCCGTCGGGAATAAAAAATATGTTCTGATTGGGCAGCATCTTCACGATTTTCACGGCGTTGGACGAAGTCACACAGACATCTGACACCGTTTTAATCTCCGCTGTGGAGTTGATGTAGCAAACAACCGCCAAATCATCGTATGCTTCCTTGACTTCCCGGATCTTTTGCACGGTTACCATATGAGCCATGGCGCAGTCTGCTGTAGCATCCGGCATCAGCACCTTCTTCTCCGGGTTGAGAATCTTCGCGCTCTCCCCCATAAAAGACACGCCACAAAAGACAATGATGTCTGCATCCGTCTGCGCCGCCTTCTTACTTAAGTAAAAGGAGTCACCTATATCATCTGCAATATCCTGCACTTCATCTTTTACATAGTAGTGCGCCAGAATTACTGCGTTTTTCTCTCTCTTCAGTTTCTGTATTTCATCCTTTACTGCCATGACAAGCCTCCAGCCCGGGACCGCATCCGCATCCCTGTTTTGGCTATTATACTCCCCCCTCTTCCACCTGTCAACTCATATGATTTTACATGTATACCTCCTTGCCCGACACCGTCAAAACAAGAGGTAGCAGACACATCACTCTGCGCCTGCTA
>CALLZZ010000118.1 GCA_937858235.1 uncultured Clostridia bacterium | reverse complement strand
ATATAGCAGTTAAAGTGATTACGCTTTTGCCAAGACCCATCTCTAAAAACACCGCAGCAATGGGATGCTCAAGTATGAAGTTGGTTGCATAGGTCTGATATTTATGAGGATTGTATTTCACCCAGTATCCCTCCAATCTGCTTAACATCATCAATGACATAGCAGGTAAAGCCTAACTTCTGTAATTGCTTTATTCTTCTAATCTGTAACAGGCGAGGTTTCTTTCCGGGAGCCTTTAATTCCACAAATGCCATCTTTCCAAGTGGTAAAAGCACTAGGCGGTCTGGCATCCCATCTAAACCCGGACTAACAAACTTTGCTGCAATGCCACCCATCTTTTTTACCTCAGCCACCAGTTTCTTTTCGATATACTTTTCAAGCATAAATACCTCCCATATAAAAAGGCTCGGAACAAGAAAACAACTTTGACCCAATTTTCCTATACGCGCGCGTATGCGTGTATGCACAGGCTACTATTACTTCTTTTTACTATTTATAAATAAATAGGATAATTCTTGTTCCACTTGTTCCGAACCGTTGATTTTCCTTATCGTTACTAGCTTTACGTAAAGAACCAGTATGGGAACAGAGTAAGGGACAACTTAGCGTTGTTCCTCGGCTCGGGAATAAGCTCGTTGCTTTCCGTAGACAGGAAACGTTACAACACCATTCTTGTTCCCAGTGTACTTGTTCCACTCACTGATCTTTCTCATAATGCCACCGATGGCATAGGAATCTGAAGGCTTTAGCATTGATGCCTCTTTACCGAAACACTCACACCAAATTTCCATATTACAGACAAGGGTTCTTTTTACTGTTCCAACACGGGTGCCGCCGCCAAATTCGCTACCGCCGAGGAAATTTCTACGCTCGTACAAAGACATCGTGTCCCAATCATCCGGCAAGAGCGTATCCAGATAGGTACGAACCAGTCCTTCTCGTTCATCTGTTTCCATGGCATCTGCCTGTTCACTAGTTGCCATGGATACATCATCACCTTCAAGGTAGAGTTTTTCACCCCTCTCATAAAGAACTAGTGCCTCTGCCCAAATCTGCTGTACTTCCTCTTTGGTCATCTGCCAAGCTTTCTTTTTACCGTCGCCGCTAATACGGACTGGCCAAAATCTGCGGTTGCCTGTAATATCCCGAAGAAATCCGCTTTCTGCATTGGTGGAACCTACAATTACGCATTGACGGGGATGGCTTTCGACGTTGACCCCATAACTGGCACGGTACTTATCATCCGCCCTTGAAATAAAGGACTTCACAACCTCCACATCCGTCTTACGCATTCCAGCAAGTTCCCCCAGTTCCAGTAACCAATATCCCTGAAGTTTCTCAGCCCCGGATTTATCTTTCATGTCCGTAATGGTCAAACTATCTGAAAACCAATCCCCTG
The DNA here is from genome assembly GCA_937858235.1 of uncultured Clostridia bacterium. GTDB lineage: Bacteria > Bacillota > Clostridia > Oscillospirales > Oscillospiraceae > Onthomonas. The sequence goes on along the minus strand of CALLZZ010000118.1, from coordinate 638 downwards.
CAAGCTTCGCAAAGAAGGTTGACTTACCGATACCTTGAGGACCGTTTAAGATTAGAACACTATCAAACTTTGTACCTGGTCTATAAATACGGGCTACCGCTGCAACCATCGTTTTGCGAATAATTGCCTTTGTGTAGGAATTATCTGTTGCACCGAAATAATCAATTAGTAGATTTTCTACTCGGCTAATACCATCCCATTTTGGCAGGGAGTCCAGATACTCCTTAACAGGATGGTAGGCTCGCTCAGCCGCTACCGCTAACACAGCGTCCTTGGTCTTGGTAGGTGAATAGACCCCGTATTTGCTGCTTAAATACACTTTAAGAAGTGCATTATCTGAATCATTCCAACCCGCCTTGATCTGTTCCCAAGGCAGGCCACCTTTGGCATCAATACCATCACGGTGGCAATTAAAAGCTATATGCTGTAATTCCTTGTCATGACGAATAATCAAAACGATGTTGTCTAGAGTGTCTTTTATTCGGCCTTGCTTATCCAATTCCAAAGCTGTCTGCCAATCCTCATCACTAAACTCCTCTTCAGCCTGTGCCTGTCTCTCCTTAGCAAACTCAGCTTTTACTCTTTCATCTTTTATAGCAAACTCGCACATTGCCACAAAAGACGGCATCCTGCCAGGA
>CALLZZ010000117.1 GCA_937858235.1 uncultured Clostridia bacterium | reverse complement strand
TCATCGGATCATTGCCTGCATGGCTGTCCGATGTGCCCTTGTTGAACGGCAGGAAATGAGGCACGTCCGGTTCAAGGTTCGTGCACATCCATATCTCGTCTTCAGAAATAGCGAAATGTACGACAGCGCCACGCTTGTACATAAGGAGAGGGTTCTTTCTTCGTGTGCCTGGCTCTACGGGCTTTCTCTGTGTCTGGTATTCCTCTATGGCATCATGGACAGTCTGAGTCAGCTCGGTCTTTACTTCTGCCGTAGCAACAGGGATGCCGTTGATGAAGAACACGAGGTCAAGGGACTTGTTTCCTGCTGTCTGATAATGCACCTGATGCATCACACGAAGGATATTGGCATCGTATTTTTGCTGGATGTTCGGTATCCTCGTATCATCAGGGTAGTGTCCCGAGCAGTCTATCGTTTGGTAGCCTGCCATCACGAACCCGTTACGGAGCGTCTGAACGGTCCCATCCACTTCAAGGGAGTGTACCAGAGCCTTCTCCAGATTGCTCTGCCATAGGTTCCCCGAGTTCTTCTTCATCTTCTCGACCTTGTCCGGTGATATCGTAGTCACGTAGGATATGAAGTCGTCAAGGTAAAGGGCTGTTGCAGGGTCGAACCCTGTATCATCCTTGCTTACCTGCCAGCCGCTTTCTGATAGTCCTTCGAGCTTGTGGCTGATATAATGCTCGAAATTTGTTTCCAGTCTGATTTCGTCGGCCATCGCCGCGTCCTCCTTTTATCTCAGATAGTAGGCAGCCTGTCTGCCAAGATTTCTAGTAAGTGCTTCCTCAAATGCCCTTGAAACATCGCCTTCCCTGCTTGCTGCATGGGTACATTCATGTATCAGAGTGCCTGCAAACAGCTCCACTGACTGAAGCTGTGACCTCTTTATCCATACGATGCGGGTCTTCGGGTCCCACAAACCTACCGTATCTGACCTTTCCTCGGCTGAATACAGCTCTTCGGATACCTTTACTGCCGTAATGACTCCCGGAAGGCCGTCCATGAAGTTTAAGATCTCAGGCATCATGTTGTATATTTTCTGCTCCGTCGGAGACAGAGACCTTATGTCTATCGCTTCGGCAGAGAATGAATCCGCTTTTTTTCTGTTGTATTTGTCTACTGTTGTAACAGTATCGATTGAACCCGCCTTGTCCTTTAACCTGTCAGGGATGATGAACACCTCGTATCCTTCATCCTGTGCGTCTGATATGTCAGACCGGCGGTTTACAGCTTCCTCGCCTGTCACGAAAAGCAATTTATTATTGGTGCGGGAGAGCTGTTCGGCAACATACATCTGCACGTCGATCCAGCTCATCTCATCGTGTCCGCGGCCTTTTACGACTTCGCCCAGGTCTGTCATCAGGGCTTTTAAGACATCCTCATTTTCAACGCTTTTGAGGATGTTCTTTACCGTATCGGAATAAGCCGAGCGTCCTACGTTTGAGCGTTCCCTGTTCAGTGCCTTGCGGAGCTTAGCAGGGAGCTTCGTGATGTTGTACGAGAACAGAAAGTTGCTCTCTTCAGCTACCTTTACGCCGTGGATATATATGTTTGCGGCATCCGGCACTGTCTTTTCCAGTACTTCTCCGAAGCCTGTTTCTTCAAGGACTCTCTCACCGGAGAAACATAGAAATAACTGCTTTGCTTTCTCTATGTCACCGTCAGTGCAACCTTCAAGAGAGAAGTCCGTACCTGCCATATCAGGGTCATCAGGGTCGGCTATCACCGCATGAAGCGTGGTGATGTCATCGAAGCCTTCCTTGCTCATCTGTTTAAGGGTTATTATACCATATCTGGAGCGGATGACCACATGGATATTGTTGCGGTAGAAGACAGCGAGCGAGTCTTTAAGCCCGACACCGAACTTGCCTATCAGGTCATCAGCATTCAGCTTTTCTTCATTCTCATTCTGTGTGAGATGATGGTAGTTTAAGCCTCTGCCGTAGTCCGTGATATGCCAGATGCCGTCTTCCTTGTGGATGCTGATAGGGGCTGTTCCTGTGAGCTTCTGCTCGTCAAGAGCATTGGCTATGATCTCCCGGACGGCGTGGTAGACTTCCCAGTTCTCCAGTATCTTCTCTATATTGAGGTCAAATTCCTTGGTCATACGTTATAATTCTCCATTGTATAGAGTGCATCAAGGAAAAGGTCTTCCATATATTCCTTTCCCTGAAAATCTTCAGGACATCCGATATCTTCTTTCTTATCAGCGTCTTTATGACTGTATATAGATACGTATTTGGCAACCATACAGCATAAGTAGGATGCTATTATTTCAAGTCCATCTGCTGCTGAGCCTTTATCAGTCTGTTCAAAGAACAAGACCTGTAACGGCTTATCATTCGGATAATAAGCAAGTTCATTTGTGATATGCTCTTTAAAATTCATTGTCGGCGTATCTTTTTTCGTGAGAGCTTTTATCGTAGGATTTTTCTCTGCTTCCCGTTGAGTCCGGTCTTTAAGGCAGGACAGTGATGGTATAGGTTCAGTTCCATGTCTCGTTAAAGCATGTTCAAAGAGTTTACCATTGCCATAAAATATATCCTTGTCATCAGGACAGTATCGAGCCTCAACTTTCTTATATTTCTTTAACTGAATATCGTAATAATCCTCCTGCCTGACGCTTTGAAGATTTATTTCGCAACGCTGAAGTATAAGGCTCTGCATATCTTCGGTAAAAGAGCAGAATTCCCTGTATATCTCTCTCCGATATGGATACGACGGATTGTACTTGTAAGCAGCTACACATAACGGCAGAAGATAAATATCAGACTGATAACCGTCCTTACTATATTTCTGAATAAAAGCTGTGGCGGATGCGAACATCTCGTCCTTTCTGCGCTTTTCATCCCTTTCGTTCTGATTTTGCTCGAATTTATCCATCTTCCGTGCAAGATATATCTGTCCGCCGCCTATAGCAATAGCAACTATAACGGACGCTACGGAAATTATTAACGATGCACACTCTATCATAAAACCTCATTTCTGCAATCTATCTTGCCTGTTACAGCATAGTAAATAAGCGACTTCTTGTATTCTTCCCACTTAGAGATTGTTTCTTGTTTCTTTGCTATAAGATGATTGATTGCTGTGCATTTTTGATCAATATAGTCTGCAATAACTTTTTGCTCTTCAGAAGGTGGAAACGGAAGTCTTACATCTTTAAAAACAGGTGCTTGTAATCTTTTTCGCCCCATTTCAGCAACACCTTTCGCTAACCCATAGTATACTTTGTTAAAATATAAACTTTGAAATACATATCTGTAATAATCATTGTTTACTTTTTCGCTAATTCTTCTAAAAACACGATAATCAGGGCTTGTTACACCAAAAAGTGTTGATAAGTCAACCCACCCAGTCAATAAGTCCATGTGATTCATCGCAAAATCACCTGGATACACAAACTGATAATTACTGTAATCAGCTGCAACCTGTCCTTCATTTGACTTTGTATTTCGGATTTTTAATCCATTCTGCGTGATGGATATTACGTCATAGCCTTCTTCTCCGGCGATTCGTTTAAGAATGTGGAAGAGATACTTTGTTTTTATAATTTTTCATCCTTCTGGCACTTCACCGATCCATTCCACGCCAGAATCCTTCATCTTCGCATCCGGGTCGAGTCCTTTTGTCACCGCCTCTGTGATGACGGCCTTCTTGTATTCTTCCAGCTTCTCGATGGACTCCTTCGTCTTCTCGATGGCAGTGTCGATGGCAGAGCACTTGCGGTCGAGAAAGTGGACAATCTGACGCTGTTCTGTAATATCAAACGTGTATGGCAGAATAAGTTCTTTAATCTTTCCGCTAGTTAATAATGGCATTGCAGTTTGTGAGATTAAGGGAGTCATATCTGTGGAGGTTAAGAGATATGCTAAATAACTTGTTTCACCTTTTGTTTTAATAATTAAAGCATTGTCAGTTGCCCAACACTTATCTTTTACTAACGTAATGTGACCGCAACTACCGACTCTTCCAACTAAAACGACATCATCGCAATTATAATCACTGCAATAACCTATTTTACTTCCTCCGCCATAAACAGGATATAACCCCGATTTACTTATTTTATCCTTAGATATAGCAGTTCCTGAGCTTATTGACTGAATCACTCTTTTGGCTGATAAATTTTTCATTGTGCGAATACTCCCTTCAGTGCGTCCTCGATCTCAGGTTCCAGAGCCTTGATCTCGTTCATTATCTCTGCCGGGTCCCGCGGTGTTTCATAGTGGTAGAAATATTTGTCAAACGAGATCTGCGTCCCGACAACGCCTACCTTGTGGTCGCCCATGACACCCTCGTCAGTGACTGCCTCGTCTACCCATGCGTCAGGCACATACGGATATACTTCCTGCTCCATATATTCGTTGATGTCCTGGGTGTACGGTACTTTCTCTGTGTCTTTCAGCTCAGGATCGGCGACCTTCCTGCCGTTCTTGTCATATACGATGTCGTCATCGTTGTCAGTCTTTACGCCGAACACTTTGATGAAGGCATCCTGGAGCTGCTTGTTCGTGATTTCCGGTTTATCCAGGGCATTCCTGAAATCGGAAGAGTGGCTTATGAACCAGTTGTACTTTACTGTTTTTCCGTCATATCCTGCAACAGTGTGTTTCAGAGTCTCCTTGTTGGCTTCAGAGAGCTTCTGCATGGCTTTTATCTCGAACAGGTTGTCCCACTTGTCAAGATTGAATGTTATGGCCATCTTCAAAGGCCTCTGGACTGTCACAGCACGGTACATGAAGTCAGTGGCAGGAAGAAGTTCAGACTTCCCGTCATCATGACCGTCGATATATGTCTGTATGATCCATTTCATCTGTTCTTCGGATATATCCTTGCGCTTCTTTCCGAGAGACTTTCTTCTGAGCTCTCCGAGATCGGAAGCATCAATGAGCTGTATCATCCCCTTGCGGGCTTCATCTTTCTTTGTGTTGAAGATCCAGAGATAGGTATTTATGCCTGTACGGAAAAAGATATCTGTAGGCAGTTTTACGATGCAGTCAACGATATCAAGATCAAACAGCCATCTGCGGATATTAGAAGATCCTATATTATGTTCCGTATCTCCGTTGAAGAGAGGCGAGGCAGACAGGACTATCCCGCCCTTGCTGCCACCTTCATCGGCAGTCTTCATGTGGGCTACCATATTCTGGATAAAGAGCATTGAGCCGTCACTTATGGACGGAAGACCTGCCCCGAAACGTCCTGCAAAGCCGTGGGCTGCCTCAGACTTTACTTCTTCGGCTTCCTTTTCCCATTTCTTGCCGTAAGGAGGATTTGATACACAGTAGTCAAAATGTACGTCCTCGAACTTATCGTCTGATAAAGTATCAGCGTTCTCTATATGTGCAGAAAGGTCCTTTGTCTGGTCATATACGTCCTTGGCCGAATCAGACACATTACGGATGAGCAGGTTGGCCTTGCCCATAGCCCATGTGACATCTGAAAGCTCTTCGCCGTAAGGAACGATGACAGCAGGAGCTTTCATCTTCTTGTCCTCATGCCATTCATTTAAGAGGTCGAGAGCGTCGGTAATGAATCCTCCCGTACCGCAGGTCTGATCGTAGAGTGTGCGGACAATGCCCGTATCAGAGCTCATCAGCTCGTCATCATTGGCAAATATCATGCCGATACAGAGACGGACGACATCCTTAGGAGTCATGAAATCCTCGGCGTCCTCGGCGATCTCGTCACCGTAACGCTGGATAAGGTGTTCATATATGTCTGACATATCCCTGTCTGATACCGTCTCCGAGTCGAAAGGAAGAGACGCAAACTTCTGACATACGGAATAGAGCATTCCCTTGTCCTGTAGCTTCTTGCAGGTAGATTCCAGCTCGAACTTTAGCAGTATGTCACGGGCGTTCTTTGAAAAGCCGTTTATATATGAATCAAGCGCTTCGTATGTATCTGATGCACCGAGATTGTTCAGGCGGAACTTCGTGACATTGTAGAATGCCTTGCCTGAATACTGGCAGTAGTTGTCTGACTCGCGTCCCCAGTCCGCCTCGTGCTCTGCCACGGCAGCACATACAGCATCCCTTGTAGGTTCAAGGGCACATTCCAGTCTGCGGAGCAGTACGAATGGAAGCACTACCTTATTGTAATCCGCGCGGGGGATCACGTCTCTTACATAGTCTGCTATGTTCCAGATCTCATTGACGTAATCAAGATTTGACTTCTTCTGTATTTCGTCCATCGTATATTGATCTCCTTTTTCAACCACTTTTTGAGATAACTCTACTGTAAAGTGTACCATATTACATATCAGTTTTCAACCACTTTTTGAGGAATCGCGTCAATCTATTCAGACATAAAAAGAGCCGGCTGAAATGGTGTTTTCAACCAGCTCACTATGATCATTGTTCTGTTGTTTCAACCACGGGGACAGGTTATCTCTCTTATACGGTCAAGGTGGTTTTCAACCACTTTTTTCGATTACCCCTATTTCATTTGATGAGAAATTAAACGACTCTGCCAGAATTTATATTAGCCTCG
>CALLZZ010000116.1 GCA_937858235.1 uncultured Clostridia bacterium | reverse complement strand
TGGATTCAGTGCGAGGAAATGACGACCAAGCTCGGATATTTGAGCAAGCATCCGACGACCGGAAAGCCGATCCCGTCGCCGTTCATCAATATCGGCATCAACTACATGAATCAGGCGAACCGCCTGTGGGACGAGATCTTCCAGATCGTGAAGGAGAACTGCTCCACCGAGTATGGCGGCGCGAATCCGCAGGACGACGTGATGGAGAGACTGCTTCGTGCCAGAAAGGGAATGTAAATGAACACACAAAGACTTGAACAGGTACCGATTGACAATCTGGTGCCATATGCCCGGAACGCCCGGACACATAGTAAAGAACAGATCGCGCAGCTCCGCTCCTCCCTCCGGGAGTTCGGATTCGTAAGCCCTGCGGTCATCGATCAGGATTACAACATCCTCGTCGGCCACGGACGGATTGCTGCTGCCCGTGAGGAAGGATACAAGACCGTCCCGTGCGTCTTCGCCGAAGATCTGACCGACACGCAGAAACGCGCCTACATACTCGCCGACAACCAGCTCGCGCTGAACGCCGGATGGGACGAGGAAATGCTGTCCGTCGAATTAGCTGACCTGCAAGAGAACGCGTTCGACCTCTCCCTGCTCGGTTTCGACGACAAGGAGCTGGAGAAGCTGCTCGGCAGCGATACAGAGGCTGAGGAGGACGATTTCGATGTTGATGCGGAACTGGAAAAGCCGTGCTTCTCAAAACCCGGCGACCTCTGGCATATCGGGAAGCATACGGTCGTCTGCGGAGACTCCACCGACCCGGAAACATTCGCGAAGCTGCTCGGCGACAAGAAGGTCAACCTCGTCTGCACCGACGCGCCGTACTTCGTCAACCTGGAGAATGCGTCCGGGAAGATTGCCAACGACGACCTCAAGGGAACGCAGGCTTATGACTTCCTGATGAAATGTTTCTCTAATTTCAAGAACGCTATGGCGGACGACGCTTCGATTTACGAGTTCTATGCGACCATGCAGGCGCGCGTGTTCTACGACGCCTTCGAGGACGCCGGATTCAAGGTCGGAGCCGGACTCATCTGGAAGAAGCCGCGCGCTCCGCTCATGCGCACCGACTGGAAGTTCAACATGGAGCCGATCATCTTCGGCTGGCGCAAGGACGGCAAGCACAAATGGTACGGCGACCAGAAGCAGAAAGCCGTATTCGAATTCGACGGCGTGAAGAACTCCAAAGAGGACGGCTTCGGACACCCTTCCAGCAAGCCCGTGCCGCTCATCGCCTACCTCATCGAACAGAGCACCGCGACAAACGGACTCGTGCTTGACGGGTTCCTCGGCTCCGCCTCAACGCTCATCGCCTGCGACCAGATCGGA
>CALLZZ010000115.1 GCA_937858235.1 uncultured Clostridia bacterium | reverse complement strand
CGCACAGCTGTTGCCATAGCTGCCATTTACATTTCGTTTCTGCGCCAGAAAGGACTGTCCCGCCGTGCTCATTTTCTCAGCGGTAGCATTGCCACCAACATAGGGATTTAAGGCAATCACTGCCATGGCAGTCATATCCACATCACTGGTATTCCAGCTCTTGGAGCAGAAAAATGAACCGTCCGCATTCTGATAGTCTTCCAATGCAGTGATTAGGCTGTCACGGTAGCCCTCCGGTGCCGTGTAACTTCCGCTGTCCAGAGCAATCAGTCCCCAAATCAGGTCGTTGGATGCATAGTCGCCAATCCCATTTTTATTGCCGTACAGCCACTCGGTCAGGTTTTCACCGCAGAAATCGGTGGGATCGACGCCCACAGCCGTCAGCGTCAAAATCACCCGTTCAATGGTAGTGGGAATAGTATCTCTGTCAAACTTACCGCTTTTGATCACTGCTTCTACGCTTTCCACATAATCTTTTTTGTCAGCGTCCTTGGTTGTCCAGCCCTCAGCCCCGGACAGTGCCCGCAGCCGTGCCAGCAGGGTCCACTCGGCACCATAGGCGGCACAGCCACTTCCCTGATAGCCGGCAACACAGCTGGATACTGCGGTGTGTACACCAGCTTCTCGGCTCCCCTGCTCCTTTACCGTTACCACGCAGACCGGCGGCACCAGAATGGACTGGTCACCGTAGGCGGATACCACATAGGTACCGGTCTGGTCAAAGCAAACAGTTACGTTTCCATCACTGTCGGTGGTCTTGTTCAGGTCTACAAAAGCGCCCGTCCCATCTACATAACCAATCTGCGCATTTGCTTCCGGTGCAACCACAGTGTTCCAGTCGCTGTCGTATCCAGCCGCCTTGAGATTGAGGGTCAGATCTTCGCCAGTCTCCGCCCCTGCGGTTGTCTGATCGAAGTAGCTATAGTGATCCGACCAATCTGCTTGATCCGCATAGACAAAGGCCACCAAATAATCCCCGTCCTGAACCGTATTCTCGCTGACACCAATGGGAATCACCTCGTTGTTGCGGCAAAAACCGCCTACGCCATCGGTCTCGCCCCAGAGCTCGGTGCAGTAGTTGTTCGATGCCGCATAGCCGGCATCCGTCCCCTCGTAGTAGGCCTTGTGGGTAGCCACCATAGCCTCGTCATAAGAGAAGGATCCATTGGCATCCAGGTCGCTGACCTTTACCGGCACCTTCGCCATCAGGGTGTTGTTCTTCCCCACCGGGATTCCACACTGGTTACTGATGGTCACATAGACCGTAATAGGGTTTGCCAACCCACTAGCCGCCAAAGCACCTGCAGGCAGCATGGAAAATACCACGCTCAAAGCCAACAGCAATGATAATCCTCTTTTCTTCATGTTTTTCCTCCGTTTCTGTACTTTTTATCTATGTCATAGGGCGAACGCGAGGTTTATGGTCGGAAAAACACGCCTGTGTCCAGAACATTCTTCGACACAGGCGTTGTGCTGTTTCGAGTTCCGGCCGAAACAGGATGGCCTACCCACGTATCTGACTTATCCCTCTTGGTGAGGACTTCACAGTGACCGACTCGCCGGGCCTTTTACCCGATTCCGCGCTCCGCATTCTGCGGATGGTATGCCATCATTTGATTTAATTATGTTGCGTCGCTGCCCAACCCTTTACAGGTATAGCTCCACTCTATGTGTTCTCCATCCTTTAGTACGTAACTGCTGCATCCGTAATTGGAAGACGCTCCGTTGAGGGTATAAACCCATCCCGACTGTCTGCCGCAGTCAAACTCATACAGGTTTCCAATCCCCTCTACATAGTAGCTGCCGTAGCCGCCGGAATAGGATACCTCCAGTTGAATCCCCGCTTTTTCACAGGTTCGGGTCAGCACATCGTAAACCGTCTCCCCTTCGGTAAAGGATACCTTTGTTTTCTTCAAAATCACCCCGTTAGACGGCACATAGCTTCGCTTGGACTCCTTTAGATCGTCTATGTTATCCAAAAGCGTCGTACACTCAATCCGAATCGTACAGCTTCCACCACTTTCCGTCGTGGTTTCTTCCTGCTTTTCATCGGACTGCTCCTTTTCGGACTCGGCGTCCGACTGTTTTTCCGGTTTCTTCTTCACCAGTTCCGTCTTTTCCTCGGCTTTTGGTTTTTTCTCTTTCTGCGCGCACTCCGTCTCGTCATTGGTTTCTTCGTTTTCTGATGATGTCTCTGTTTCCGCTGCCGCTTCGCTGGATTCCGCCTTTTTCACAGCCCCTGCTTCTTTGACCTGCTTCACGGCTTCCCCATCATCCTTTGCTTTCAGCTTTGCCTCCAGCGCCGCCTGGACTTTCTCCTCCCGCCGCTGGATTTCCTTCTGGATTTGCACACCAGTCACACAAAGGTCGTCATAACCTTCCCCGCAACCCAGTGCAAAATCGCTCAGGTCACACAGCGCCAGGGTCTGTAGCATAGGGATCTCCCAGCGGCCGTCAGCGCAGCGCACTTGCAGTCGGTTCCCTGATGCCGCAGCTACCGCTCCCAGATCACCGCTGGTGAACGTAACACTGCCAGAAAACACATCCAGAGTTAACTGCTTTTCCGTCACAACCAAAGCCGCAGTCCCCTTTTTCAGCAGCGCGGACTGGTTTCCCACCATCAAGCGAAGACTTTCGCCCCCATTGCAATGACCAAACAGTTCCCCCTGAGTTAGGGTAAGTTGCAGGGCACCTTCCGTACCGGCTCCCACCAAAAGAGCGGAGCCTTCCCCGCAATACACCTTGCTATCACTCCCGCAGAGCACTGCCGTTCCGTGCTCCTTTATGGTCACCTGATCCCCCATCTTCAGGCTGTCGTCTTCCTTAAGTTGATAGGATATTCCATCCCGCTGGATCAACACCGTTCCGGTCAGCTCTTTGGCCATCAGAGACAGGGTAACCGCCGGTTCTTCCTGGCTGGGAAACCAGCCCCGCACCCGGCCTACAAAAAAGACTCCGCCTGCGATTCCCGCCGCAATCAGCAGTCCCATTACACCATTGTGGAGATAGCGTATCCACTTCTTTTTCATCCCGTT
>CALLZZ010000114.1 GCA_937858235.1 uncultured Clostridia bacterium | reverse complement strand
TTGCAGTGCTTCGATGGTCTCTCGGGAAGCGGTTTCGATTTTTGGCTGATAGTAAGTTGTCATATCTGGAAACTCCTTTTCAGTCAGCAGCCACGACCCAGCAGGAATGCCCGCTGATTCAGGTCTGCAAATTTTGGGAGAACGCTGTCATGGATGGCAGAGAGCCATTCCTCTTCAGAGAAGTCAAAGAATTTGGACAGACGCCCCATCAGGACAATGTTGACCGCCTTCGCGGAGCCGGCTTCCTCAGCCAGTGACAGGGCGTCAAAGGCGTCTACGTCAATCCGGGCAGCGATCATTTTCTCCGGCAGTGCATCGGGATAGGCGGCTGCGCCGATGATCACCGGCATGGGATTGATTTTCTGGGTGTTGGTGATGATTTTTCCGCCGGGCTTCAAAAATTCCGTCCACCGGGCAGCTTCCAGCAGCTCAAAGGATACGATGAAGTCTGCTTGGCCCTTGTCGATGACGGGGGAGGCGACCTGGCTGCCGAACCGGACATAGGTAACTACGGAGCCGCCGCGCTGGCTCATGCCGTGGACTTCGGAGACCTTGATGTCATAGCCCTTGTCCAAAAACATGCGGCCCAGCAGTTTGCTGGAGAGGAGGGAACCCTGTCCGCCCACGCCGACGATCATAATGTTTTTCGTTTCCATGTTCAGACCTCCTTGGGTGCGGTAAGCGCATCAAACTTACACAGCTGTGCACAAAGGCCGCAGCCGGTGCAAAGGGTGTTGTCCACCACAGCCTTGTCGTTCTGGATGCTGATGGCCGGACAGCCGATCTTCATACAGGCCTTGCAGGTTTTGCACTTTTCCGGATCTACCGTGTAGGCGGGCTTTGCCTTGACCGATTTCAGAAGGGCACAAGGACGGCGGGAAATGATCACAGAGGCCTCCGGTGCGGCGACTTCTTCCTGGATGACCTGGTCGCACTGTGCCAGATCATAGGGATCAATTACCCGGACACGATGGATGCCTACGGCGTGGCAGAATGCCTCCAGATCCACCTTGGAAGCGGGATCGCCCTTGAGGTTGAAGCCGGTGGTGGGATTCTGCTGATGGCCGGTCATGCCGGTGATGGAGTTGTCCAGAATGATGACTGTGCTGTGAGAATTGTTATAGGCAATGTTTACAAGGCTAGTCATGCCGGAGTGAATAAAGGTGGAGTCGCCGATGACGGCAACGGTTTTGCCTTCGGAAGCACCGTTATTGCCCTTGTTGAAGCCGTGGAGTGCGGAGATGGAGGCACCCATGCAGATTACGGCGTCGATGGCGCCCAGAGGCGCCACTGCACCCAGGGTGTAGCAGCCGATGTCGCCGATGACGGTGAGCTTCTGCTTGGCCAAGGTATAGAACAGGCCGCGGTGGGGGCAGCCCGCGCACATCACGGGAGGACGGGGCGGAATCGCATCTTGCAGCTGGATACCGGTGGGAACCGGGAAGCCCAGCTTTTCCGCTACGATGTTCTGGGACAGTTCGTCAATGCAGGAGAACAGCTCCTTGCCCGTGACATCCAGTCCGATGGTCTTACAGTGATTTTCAATGAAGCCGTCCAGCTCCTCGACCACTACCACGCGATCAACGGAGGCGGCAAAGTCTTTTAGCTTTCCGTCGGGCATGGGGAAGACCATACCCAGCTTCAGAATGCTTACGGCATCGCCGCAGACTTCCTTGACGTACTGATAGCTGGTGCTGGAGGTGATGATACCCAGCTTCCGATCCGTACCCCGTTCCCATACGTTGCAGGGTGCGGTTTCAGCCCAGGCGGCCAAGGCAAGGGTGCGTTCCTCTACCACCGGATGACGGCGCTTGGCGTTGCCCGGCATCATGATGTACTTCTGGGGCTGTTTTTCATAGGGCTTCTGTGCCGGTTCCACTCGGTCAGACAGCTCTACAACGCTCTGAGAATGAGCGACACGGGTACACATCTTCAGGAAAACCGGGGTGTCGAACTGCTCGGAGATCTCATAGGCCAGCTTGGCGAAGGCCAGTGCCTCGGCGGAGTTGGAAGGCTCCAGCATGGGGACTTTGGCGGCCTCGGCGTAGTGCCGGGAGTCCTGCTCGTTCTGGGAGCTGTGCATACCGGCGTCGTCTGCCACACCGATGATCATGCCGGCGTTAACCCCGGTGTAGGCGATGGTGAACAGCGGGTCAGCAGCCACGTTCAGACCCACATGCTTCATGCTACAGAAGCTGCGGCGTCCGGCAAGGCTGGCGCCGAAGGCGGTCTCCATAGCCACCTTCTCGTTGGGCGCCCATTCAGCGTAGATCTCCGGGTATTCAGCCGCGCACTCGGTGATCTCAGTGCTGGGGGTGCCTGGGTAGCTGGAAACAACGGTACAACCGGCCTCGTACAGGCCTCTGGCTGCGGCTTCGTTGCCCAGCATCAGGTTTTTTTTCATGATGTGTCATTCCTTTCTGAGCTGCCGGCCATAGCGGACGGCACGCTTTCGTTGCTTGCTTACAGTTCGGCTGTTTCAGACGCTTCCGCATCCTCACCCATGGACTGGCTCGCGGTGACGATGACTTTCTTCCCGTAGCAGGAGAACAACTGGTCTACATAGTCCGGCTCAGGGGCTTTGGTTACAAGGCTCACCAACGGTACCAGCAGCAGATCTGCCAGCATGGCAAAGGCACCGCAGTTGATGGGGGAGCGAAGCCAGGTGGGGAACAGGCCGGGCAGGAAGGTGTTGAGCAGCATAATGCCTACGCCGAACACAAAGCTGACCCATACGGCAGCCGCGGAGGTGCGCTTGCTGTACAGACCGTAGAGGTACGGCCCCAGAAATGCACCGGCCATGGCACCCCAGGACAAACCCATGAGCTGAGCGATAAACACAATGCCGTATTTGTACTGCACAATGGCGATGACGGCGGAAAGTGTGATAAAGATCAGGATCAGGAGGCGAATGGTCGAAACCTGTCGCCGCTCTTTCATAGTAACACAGAATTTCGGCTTAATAAAGTCCAAAGTCAAAGTAGAACTGGCAGTTAGTACCAACGAGGACAGGGTAGACATGGATGCCGACAGCACTAAAATGACCACCAAACTGATGAGTAAGGGGGAAAAAGACTGGAACATGGTCGGGATGATGGCATCGTAGCCTTGGGTGGCCACGTCAACCTTGTCGGAGAGCAGCCGGCCGAAGCCGCCCAGGAAATAGCAGCCTCCTGCGACCACAAAGGCAAACAGGGTAGAGATTACGCTACCCTTGACGATGGCGTTTTCGTTTTTGATGGCATAGAATTTTTGGGTCATCTGGGGCAGACTCCAAGTGCCTAAAGAGGTCAGGATGACTACGCAGATTAGATTGAAAGGCTGCGGGCCGAAAAACGAGGTGAAGATACCAGGTGCCTCGGAGAGGGTGGTGTCAGTGACCTGGGCCAAACTCAGCATGGCCTGGCTCAGTCCGCCGAACTGCCTGAGAGAGGCGACGACGATGACGACAATCCCGCCCAGCATAATGATGCCCTGTATGAAATCGTTGATGACGGTAGCCATGTAACCCCCGGCTACCACATAGATGGCGGTGAGTACGGTCATAACGATGATACAAATAGTATAGTCGATGCCGAAGGCCATGGCAAACAGCCGGGACAGGCCGTTATACAGCGATGCAGCGTAGGGGATGAGGAACAGGAAGATAATCAGTGCCGCGCCGGTTTTCAGATGCTTGTTATGGTAGCGCTTTTCGAAAAAGTCCGGCATGGTACGGCTTTGCAGATGCTGGGTCATGACGCGGGTACGCCGTCCTAATATCGCCCAGGCCAGATAGGAGCCGATGATGGCATTGCCCAGACCGATCCAGGTGGAGGCGATGCCGTATTTCCAGCCGAACTGGCCGGAGTAGCCCACTAGAATCACGGCAGAGAAGTAGGAGGTGCCGTAGGCAAAGGCGGTGAACCAGGCGCCTACAGAGCGTCCGCCCAGTATAAAACCGTCTACGCTGCCGGAGTGACGGCGGGCGTACAGACCGATGCCTATCATCACCGCAAAAAACAGCGCCAGCATAAAAATCTTACAGAAAAGTTCCATTTTGTTCTCCTTCTAGCCCGTTAACGGGTGGTTTGCGCTTCCACCAGACGGCTTCCGCAGTATTTCTCCCGCAGCACCGGCTTTTCGATTTTACCGGTGGGATTCCGGGGCACCTTGTCAAAAATGATCTTTCGGGGCCGTTTGTACCGAGGCAGCTCCTGGCAGAAGGCTGTGATTTCGTCCTCGGTGCAGGTCATCCCCCCTTTGACCTCAATGATGGCTGCGGTGATCTCGCCCAACCGTTCCTCCGGCAGGCCGATAACCGCTACGTCCTTGATCTTATTGTTTTTGCGCAGGAAATCCTCAATCTGAACCGGGTACAGGTTTTCACCTCCCGAGATGATCACGTCCTTCTTGCGATCCACCAGGTAATAAAAACCGTCCTCGTCTTCCCGGGCCATATCGCCGGTGTACAGCCAGCCGTTTTTCAGGACCTCCTGGGTTTCCACAGGGTTTTTGTAGTAGCACAGCATGACGCCGGGACCCCGGACGATCAGCTCGCCCACTTCGCCCCGGGCAACGTCCTGCCCGCTTTCATCTACGATCCGAGCCTTCCACTGATAACCGGGTTTGCCGATGGCACCCACCTTATCAATGTGATCCACACCCAGATGTACGCAGCCTGGGCCGATGGATTCGCTCAGACCGTAGTTGGTGTCGTAGGCATGGTGGGGGAAGACCGCTTTCCACCGATGGATCAGACTGGGGGGGACGGGCTGGGCGCCGATGTGCATCAGCCGCCACTGATCCAGGTAATACTGATTCAGGTTTACCCGGCCGGAGTCGATGGCATCCAGAAGATCCTGTGCCCAGGGTACCAGCAGCCACACGATAGTGCATTTTTCCTCGGTTACCGCCCGTAAAATCCACTCTGGCTTTACGCCGCGGAGCAAAACCGCTTTGCTGCCTGACACCAGACTGCCGAACCAGTGCATTTTCGCGCCGGTGTGGTACAGGGGCGGGATGCACAGAAAGACGTCATCCCGGGTCTGACCGTGATGGGCGTGCTCCGTGAGACAGGCTGCGGTCAGGGCACGATGGCAGTGCAGAATTGCCTTGGGGAAGCCCGTAGTACCGGAGGAAAAATAAATGGCCGCGTGATCCACCGGTGTCAGCCGCACAGGCGGCGTTTCAAAGGAGCAGTAGGTCACAAGCTGATTGTAGGATTCAGCAAAGTCTGGCGTATCGCTGCCAATGAAGAACTTCATCCCCAGGTCGGGCAGATCCGGCAGCACCGGCTCCAGTCGATCTACAAATTCCGGCCCGAATACCAGGACTTCTACGTCTGCCAGGGTCAGGCAGTATCGAATTTCCTCACTGGAATAGCGGAAGTTCAGTGGTACTGCAATGCAGCCCGCCTTCAGGATGCCGAAATAGGCCGGCAGCCACTCCAGGCAATTCATCAGTAAAATAGAAACCTTTGTCCCCTTTTTTACGCCGCGGCTCAAAAGCAGATTGGCGAATCGATTGGCGTTTTTGTCAAACTGCCGCCAGGTAATCTCCCGGCGATAGGGCGTGCCAGGGTTGGCCAGCTCAATCAGACTGAAATCCCGCCAGGTCACCGCCTCATCCCGCTCCTCGGAGGGATTCAGCTCCACAAGGCTGGTTTCTCCGCCGTACAGGCGCGCGTTCTGTTCCAGGTATTCCGTAATGATCATGGTTTTCTCTCCCGTTTCCGGCAGCGGAATTCCGCCGCCAAATATAAAAAAACGTCCTCTGCAATATGCAGAGGACGGTCAATGCCGTGGTACCACCTCAATTTGCCGCCAGAGCGGCCTCATCGGATACAAACAATATCCCAGCGCGGTATCGGGCGCACCCGTCGTTGCCTACTATTCGTTCAGCAAGCCGCTCAGAAAGGTATTCAGCGTTGGGCCTTCCACTGCCTTGCACCTGCCGGCAGCTCTCTGAGGAAGGAATAGAACGCCTACTTGGTTTCTTCATCGCGTTAATGATTTTATGCGTTGGAAATACTTTATCAGGTTTAAGTGTTAAAGTCAATCCTTTTTGTCGCATTCATAGGAAAAAGAAAAAGGGAAGGAGGGTTCGCAATGAGCTGCCGGACAAAAAACCAAAAGGATGGGCTGAGCAAAGTGCCCAGCCCATCTAAAAAGAGGGTTAAAAAACCGTTTTTACAAGCTTAGCCAAAGTAGCGATCCAACAGACCCTTCAGTGCCTTGCCGTGACGGGCTTCGTCGCGCGCCATTTCGTGGACAGTGTCGTGGATGGCATCCAGACCAGCCTTTTTGGCCATGACTGCCAAGTCGGTCTTGCCTGCGGTTGCGCCATGCTCAGCATCTACCCGCATCGCCAGGTTCTTCTTAGTGGAATCGGTGACCAGCTCACCCAGCAGCTCTGCAAATTTGGCGGCATGCTCTGCTTCCTCATAGGCGACCTTTTCCCAGTACAGACCGATTTCGGGATAGCCTTCCCGGTGGGCGACCCGAGCCATAGCCAGGTACATCCCTACTTCGGTGCACTCGCCTTCAAAGTTAGCGCGCAGACCGGTCTTGATCTCGTCGGGAGCAGTTGCGCCAATGCCCAGGATATGCTCGGCAGCCCAGTCAGTGGTTTCGGTTTGTTCCACGAACTTGTCACCCGGTGTTTTGCACTGTGGGCATACATAACCAGCGGGGATGGAATCAGCTTCCAGGACATAACCACATACGGGACACACAAACTTTTTCATTGAGGTACCTCCATTATTTTTGTTTATCTCAGGTGTAATCGGGGTGGTTTCTGGCGTGTTGTAGACTCTTTCTCGCCGTCTGAACTTACTGCCGACGGTGCCGCAGGTGGGACAGGTAAATCCCTTGGGCAGAGACTTGGATTCCATGGCGTAGCCACAGATAGGACAGGTGAAAACTGCCATTGCATAAACCTCCAAACATTAAAAAGTGACTGATTGATTACGGTTATCACACACGGCGAGACCGTTATACGAATTTGTTAACAGGAATTATTACTATTATTCTAGCAGGTCAATTCTAGTTTGTAAACCCCTTTTTGAAAAAAATTTGCTGTTTGCACTCCAGATCGGAGGTCTTGTCCCAGTGGCAGCAGTATGGTACAATAAAAAGTAAAGAAAAATTTCAAAAAGGGAGGAGAAGTGCTGTGAAAATATCCACCAGAGGATGCTACGCGGTACGGCTGATGCTGGATCTTGCGCTGAACAGCGGAAAAGGCCCCATTCCACTCAAAGAGATTGCTCAGCGGCAGCAGATGGGCGGCAGCTACCTGGAATCCATCGTTAAGCAGCTGGTGCGTGCCGGACTGATTCGCTCGGTGCGGGGCGCGGGCGGCGGGTATTGGCTCAGCCGTCCCCCGGAAGAATATACGGTGGGAGACATCTTGTGTCAGATAGAGGGGAATCTGGCTCCCATCTACTGTGACAGCATGGAGTCCTGTGGCATGGCCTATGAGCAGGTAGACTACTGCGTTACCATGGAGGTCTGGGCACAGATTCACGAGGCCGTCCGGAATGTGGTAGATCACATCACCTTGGTGGATCTCATGAAGCGCTACCGGGAGAAAACCCAGGAGAAAGCCCGGGAGTGAAAACAATCAGAAAACGCCTACCGAAACCCGGTAGAATGGGTTCGACAGGCGTTTTTC
>CALLZZ010000113.1 GCA_937858235.1 uncultured Clostridia bacterium | reverse complement strand
CATCCGGCATTGATTTCGTGATCATCCGCGCCGGATACGGAAACGGAAACAAGGATAAGTATTTTGATACGAACTATCAGAAGGCAAAAGCCGCAGGGCTCCACGTCGGCGCGTACTGGTACAGCTACGCCACGTCCGCAGCCGGAGCAAAGCAGGAAGCGCAGACATGCGCCAAGGTGCTCTCCGGCAAACAGCTCGACTACCCGGTCTATTTCGACATTGAAGAGAAGTCCCAGCTCTCCAAGGGGCGTGACTTCTGCTCAAGCCTCATCACGGCGTTCTGCACCGAACTGGAGAGCTGTGGCTACTACGCAGGTTTCTACACTTCGCTTTCCAGCCTGAACTCCGTGGTATCGGACGCTGTGAAGAAGCGGTTCACTGTCTGGGTGGCGCAGTGGTCGAGCAAATGCAGCTACTCCGGCGCTTACGGAATCTGGCAGTACTCATCCAAAGGCAAGGTCAGCGGCATCGGCGGGAACGTCGACATGGACTACTCCTACATCGACTTCCCGGCGGTCATCAGGAGCGGCGGATTCAACGGATACGGCAAGAGCGTCACGTCAAACAGCACGACGAACTCGACCGCGAAGAAGTCTGTTGACGAGATTGCTTCAGAGGTCATTGCAGGGAAATGGGGCAACGGGACGAACCGCAAGAATCGTCTGACTGCCGCCGGATACGACTACAACGCCGTGCAGGCCAAGGTCAACGAGAAGCTCGGATCGACAGCCAAGAAAACGACGGCAACCTACTACACGGTTCAGCGCGGCGATACGCTCTCCGGCATTGCAAAGAAATACGGTACGTCCGTATCCGCGATCCAGAAGCTGAACAGCTCGCTTATCAAGAACGTGAATCTCATCCAGGTCGGATGGCGGATTCGCGTCAAATAACCACATCACTTCTAAAACCCGCTGGCTTTCCTTTCCCGGAAGGTCAGCGGGCTTTTTTCGTTTCTGCCGCCTTTTCTTACCTGAACACCCCATCAAAACGGCCTCCAAATGTCCGTATGGTGAAGGAGGCGAGCAACAGTGACGGAAGAACAGAAGAAGGAAATCATCGCGCTCCGCCGGAACGGGGACAGTTACAGGCAGATTGCAGACAGGCTCAATCTCACGAAGAATCAGGTTGTCTCCTTCTGCCGCCGCAAAGGAATGATCAAGCCAAAGAAGAACGAGCCCGCCAGGAGCAACCTCGGCGGCGATCCGAACCATTGCAGAAACTGCGGCTCTCCCATCACCCAGCAGCCGGGCAGGAAACCGGTCCTGTTCTGCTCAGGCAGGTGCTGCCAGGACTGGTGGAACCATCACCCGGAGAAAGTCCATCGCAGACCCGGAGCAATCTACCATTTCACATGCGCCCACTGCGGAAAATCATTCACGGCCTACGGAAACAGTCACCGCAAGTACTGCTCCCACGCATGCTACATCGCCGACCGATTCAAGGGAGGTGACGAGCATGAGTGACGAGCAGTTCGAACGGGAGAAGCTCTACCAGGCAAGCATGGAAATGTTCCGGATGATGCTTGAAAACGGTCTTATCACCGAGAAAGAGTACGCGGTCATTGACACCAGAATGAAGGAGAAATACAGCCCGATAATCGGCACATTATTATCCCCGTAACGCTTGCTATGTGTCTGAAACAGAGTGATAGATAGACAAGACGAAAGGAGTGATACAATGCCGAAAATCACGAAAATCGAGCCTGAAATCAAGGCTCTGCCACAAAGGAAGAAGGTCGCCGCATACGCGCGCGTGTCAATGGAGACCGAGAAGCTGCACCACTCGCTTTCCGCGCAGGTCAGCTACTACTCGGCACTCATTCAGAAGAACCCGGAATGGCAGTACGCAGGCGTCTACGCTGACGAAGGCATCAGCGGCACCAGCACTGTGAAACGTCCCGAATTCCAGAGAATGCTCGCCGACTGCGAAGCCGGGAAGATAGACATCATCCTCACCAAGAGCATCAGCCGGTTCGCACGGAATACGGTCGACCTGCTGGAGACTGTCCGGCACTTGAAGAAGCTGGGCATCGAGGTGCGATTCGAGAAGGAGCACATCAACTCCCTGTCCGGCGACGGCGAGGTCATGCTCACCCTGCTTGCATCATTCGCGCAGAGCGAGTCGGAAAGCATCTCCACGAACGTGAAATGGGGAATAAGAAAACGCATGCAGGCCGGAATGCCTGACGCATGCGGACATTTCCAGATCTACGGCTACCGGTGGGAAGGCGACATCCTCGTTCCCGTTCCCGAGGAGGCCGCCGTCGTGCGACGCATCTTCCAGAACTTCCTCGACGGAAAGTCACGGCTTGAAACAGAACGGGAACTTGCAGCCGAGGGAATCACCACACGACAGGGATGCCGCTGGGAGGATTCCAACATCAGGAAGATTCTCGAGAACATCACCTACACGGGAAACATGCTCTTCCAGAAGGAATTCACCAGCGACCCGATCGAGAAGCACAGACGCAAGAATCGCGGCGAACTTCCACAGTACTATGTGGAGGACACGCATGAGGCCATCATCAGCAAGGAGACCTTCGACTACGTGCAATCCGAAATGGCACGCCGCAGGGAGCTCGGCTGCTTCGCCAACAAGGCGCTGACCTTGAACTGCTTCTCCACGAAAATCAAATGCGGACAGTGCGACAGAAGCTTCGTCCGCTCCACACGCAGGAATCGTGCGAAAATCAGCCGGCTCGGCGAGAAATACACGTTCTGGACATGCACGACGCACAAGAAGAACAACTGCCCGGTATGCGGCACGGGTATCATCCGCGAGGATGTCCTCAAGGAGGAATGTGCCAAGGTTCTCGAAACCCCTGAATTCGACGAGGAAGTTTTCTCAGAAAGGGTGAAGCAGATAACCATTCCCGAAGCCGGAACCATGCTCTTCGAATTCACTGACGGCACCACGCTTGAACACCACTGGGAGCGGAATGCGAAGAAGGAAAGCTGGACACCGGAATGCAGGAAACGCGCATCAGACTACAGGAAAACGCACCCTGCCACACGGGATGACATCACCTGCTTCACCACGAAAATCCGCTGCGAACACTGCGGATGCAACTACCGCAAGCAGTCTCAGACGATGGCGGACGGCAGCAGGAACGCCTACTGGCGGTGCGCCGACAGGAACGGCTGCACAGTCAAGGGACTGCGCGACGACCATATGCGCGAGATAGCTGCGGAAGTCCTCGGAATGGAGACGTTCGACGAGAGCGCGTTCCTCCAGAAAGTCGACCACATCAGCGTCAGGAACGGAACGCATCTGACTTTCCATTTTACGGACGGAACGACAATCGAACGGGAATATGAGTACCGGAAGGAAGGCCGCGCCTGGTCGGATGAGCATAAGGAACGGATGAGCCGCATCATGAAAAGCAAGGTGACGCCCGAATCTCGGGAGGCTGCCAGCAGGCGGATGAAGCAGATAAGGAGTGAGAAGAAATGGTGACGCAGAAAAAGGTAACAACAATCCCCGCGTCCCGGACGCGCTTCACATCCACTCCCATCACCGAGAAGAAGAAACGCCGCGTAGCCGGATACGCCCGCGTCTCAACCGACCACGACGACCAGTTCACCAGCTACGAGGCGCAGATAGACTACTACACCAACTACATCAAGTCACGCGACGACTGGGAATTCGTAAAAGTCTACACGGACGAAGGCATCAGCGGAACCGGCATCAAGAAGAGAATCGGATTCCAGACGATGGTCGAGGACGCGCTCGCCGGGAAGATAGACCTCATCGTCACCAAAAGTGTGAGCCGCTTCGCCCGGAACACCGTCGACAGCCTCACCACCATTCGCAAGCTCAAGGAAAACGGCGTCGAATGCTACTTCGAGAAGGAGAACATCTGGACCTTCGACGGCAAGGGAGAACTGCTCATCACAATCATGAGCAGCCTCGCCCAGGAGGAATCCCGCTCGATTTCCGAGAACTGCACCTGGGGACAACGCAAGCGGTTCGCGGACGGCAAGGTCACGGTTCCGTTCAAACGGTTCCTCGGCTACGACCGCGGACCGAACGGCGAGCTCATCGTCAACCCGGATGAAGCGGAAATCATCAAGCGCATCTACAGGCTCTTCCTGCAGGGAATGACCTACAACGGCATCGCCACCCAGCTCACAGCCGACGGCGTCAAAACACCAGGCGGCAAGGACAAGTGGAACGTCAGCACCGTCAAGTCGATTCTCAGCAACGAGAAATACAAGGGCGATGCGCTCCTGCAGAAGACATACATCAGCGACTACCTCACAAAGAAGCCGAAAGTCAACGAGGGTGAAATCCCGCAATACTATGTGGAAGGCGACCACGAAGCAATCATCCCTCCGGAGACCTTCGATATGACGCAGCGTGAAATGGAGCGGCGCGGGAAAGGCAGGAACTACCACAGCGGAGTACACGCTTTCTCCAGCAGAATCAGGTGTGGCCAGTGCGGTTCCTTCTACGGCTCCAAGGTCTGGCATTCCAACAGCAAATACCGGAAGACCATCTGGCGGTGCAACCACAAGTACGACGGAGACAGCAGATGCTCCACACCCGCACTGACAGACGACGATGTAAAAGCCGCGTTCCTGTCTGCGGTGAACAAGCTCCTCGAAACGAAAGCCGAGGTCATCGCCAACGGGCGTGAAATGCTCGGTCTTCTCTTCACTACGGGCAAGCTGGAATCCGAACGCGACCATCTCATCGAAGAAGCACAGATTGTTGCGGAGGCCGTCCAGCAGAACATTGCGGAGAATGCCCGCACGCCACTCGACCAGACCGATTACCAGAAACGCTACGATGACCTCTCAGCGCGCTACGACAAGCTCAAGACACGCATCGACGAACTTAACGAACAGATTCACGAAACACAATCCCGAAAGGCCGGAGTCGAGGACTTCCTCCAGGCATTCGAGAAAACACCCGACAGCATGACGGAATTCTCCCTCGACGCCTTCAACAGCCTCGTAGACCATCTGACGGTCTACGCCGCGGACGACATCCGCTTCACTTTTCGCAACGGACAGGAAATCAAGGCATAAGAGAAACAGCCTGGCAACCAGTTAACATACTGACGACCGGGCTGTTTTGCTGTCTATTACACGCAGGGGTTTCCTGCCGTTTCTTAAGGGTTTCTCTTTCGCGCCGAGGGGTTTCTCTTTTCGGGCAGAGGTTTCCTTCCCGGCTCAGGCAACCTTGATTTGTATCCTATTTTGCGTCTTGTTTTCTAATATATTGCCTGTGGTAAATCCCATACGCTCCACTGCATCATAAATGGCTT
>CALLZZ010000112.1 GCA_937858235.1 uncultured Clostridia bacterium | reverse complement strand
AACTATGGATTTATATCTGCCTAATTCTATGGAATTTATTATACCATTTACATAATTACTTCTGTAGGAACTTTTTCACCATTAATCAAATCTACAACGATAACTTCGCCACCATTAATGGAGTAGGCGAAGAGGAGAATTTCAAAGTTTTCGGACTCAACATATCTATATACACCACATTTGCTCAGATTGACATCACTGTATGTTTCAATATCAATTGAGAGTGTTTTTATATCACACAAGAATATCACTCCTTCCATAACTAAAGGCGGCAGTGATTGTACCTGCCGCCTTCCCATAATTTACTGCTGATTTAACTGCTCATGTTTCTTCTTGCGTTCAGAGCGAATATCGTCTCTAATCAGTGTGAAGAACATATAAGCACTGCCTACGATATTGATACTCAAGCATGTTATCAAAATTATTGTCAATATTGTATTCATATCATTTACCTCGATTCTTTGATAATCGTTAGCTGCAGAGATGGCTCAAATCTGAGCCAATCTCCACGGTCTACTTGATTGACATTTTACATAGTGACTAAGATAGAAAATCGTCATTATCCTCGGTTTCAAAATCATCCTCTGCACGAGACTTGCCACCTAAAGGTTCTCCATCTGAAATCTTCTGAAGATTATTTAAGCCACACGCGATCCCTCTATTTCCGTTTGAATTGAAAGCATACAGGTTGATGGATGCTCGGCCGTAGACACCAGAATATACTTCGGAACGATCAAGGATCGGATTGCAATTTGCATCAACAATACCCGGTGCAGTAGCACTATTGGCATTAATGAAGTATGCATTTGCATAAGTAG
Source organism: uncultured Clostridia bacterium (assembly GCA_937858235.1). Taxonomy (GTDB): domain Bacteria; phylum Bacillota; class Clostridia; order Oscillospirales; family Oscillospiraceae; genus Onthomonas. The sequence continues at coordinate 22,558 of CALLZZ010000112.1, read as the reverse complement.
GGTCATCTGGTCTTTCCAGATCGCCATCACGAAGTGGAGTCTTAAGAGCTGAAAGAGGAGGGACTGTTTTACCGTTGCCCTTTAACTTCGACTCACCTTCTTTATATGCTGCTTCAATGGCGGCCTTGATCTGTGTGACTGTTTTGGTATCGGACTTAGGAACGATAAGGCTTACGCTGTACTTAGGTGAACCTCCATTGATTGACTTTGCATCCCATACATTTGCATACGACCATCTTGTCTGTGGACCTGTGATTACCTTTGTTGGATTTACTATTTTTGACATACTATTGTCCTCCTTATTTTTAATTGAAATCAATTTGTGCTGTGTTAAATTCCGAGCGTTTATCATTCTCCGGAACGAGGGTTGGTTTACCTGGAGCCTTGATTACAAGGTTTCCTAAGATTTCTTCAAATTTCTTCTTGCCTAGAGCTGAAGTCATTGCAGTGATTCCCAAGAGCTTACGTTCATATGGATCAAAGCCGGCTAAAGTAACTGCATCGGCAACCGCCTGCTCATCGGTGTATTTTCTGGTGGAGCGGCCTTCGACAACTTTAAAACCATCGTACTTTGTTCCATTAAGTGCTTGTTGTAATGCATATTCCTTTATGTCATTGACCCAGGTTACAAGGTTATCTACCTTTGTGAGAATAACACTAATTTCTGTAATATCCAGGTTGGGTGGCATTTCAAAGTCATACTTTGCAAGTTCAAGGTTGTACTCGGCACGTTTACGGCAAGTTGCTTTAATCTTGCAGAACTGGCAGTGGTCACCAGCTTTGAGTTCTCCCTCTCCGGTATAAGCAAGTTTAGCAATTGGAGAGAGTACTTCATTACCCCATTTTAGGAGTTCTTCCTTCGACATGGTGTAAGTGCTGACATTGTCTCTTCGAGGCTGAAATATCGTCATCTTAACGGTATCAATATCGTAGATACCATCGAAGAGTTCTATAGCACCGAGTGCATAGCACATCATCTGTGGATTTTCTTCTGCTGAAACTAATATTCCAAGTCCGTGTTTGTAATCGATGATTTGAAGAATACCGTCTGCAACGATTACACAATCACCTGTGCCGAATCCGCTTTCTACATATTTGGAGAAGTCCAGATGCTGTTCGATTAGGATCACCGGGTCAGAACAATAGTGCTTTGCTTCTTCTAGCTGTTCCATAACGAAGGTTGTATATTCTTCAGCACAGTTTTCCATTTCTCCATCGTAAAACTCCAAATTCTCAGTAGGGTCTTTTGTATTCATTCCGAGTGCCTGCTCTAACTTGAACTGACAGAGAGTATGTGCATCCGTACCTTCTTGAGCATAAGGACTTGGTTTATTATCTTCTTCAGCACATAGCTTTGCTGAAGGCGGACATTGAAGCCATCTGTGGCTTGATGAGGCGGAGAGTAATGCGTGTTTAGGCATTTCCGAACACCTCCGCCTCAGCGAGTAAAGCTTTAAAGTCAGCCGGGTTGATGTCTGATAGTTTGTTCGCTCCAAACTTTAAAAGAAGCGCTTTCACATCTGCTGTATATCCGTTACGGGATTTTTCCGCTAGGACAGCACGGACATCGGTAAGCGAGATTGATTTCTTTTCTGGTTCTGGAGGTATTTTTGTTGTTGCCTTTTCTTTTTTAGGCTCAATGGCATCCTTTTCTTCCACAGCCGTAGAAAACATTTCTCTTAATGTTTCAGAGATACTTATTAAGGTCTCTCCACATTTTCTTAGCTCATCAAGTTCTGCGGATAGTTCGCTCATTTTACTCATGCGTGTTTTCTCCTTCCTTATTTATTTGTTTTTGTTGTGACTGCTCGTTTAGTTTCCTCGCAAGTCGTTTTGATATGACACTGATTGCGATTAGTACATCTGCCAGCTCTTCATCTAAACCGATGTCCTGTTTGCTTTCAGTACCTGCAGCTGATCCAGACTGCATAAGTAGCACCGCCTTTCCGAGGGGTTTATGACCTCTCTAATTTCCTAAGGACAGAAGGACGAGTTTTGGACGGATATTCTTGAAAATTTTTATTATCTTTTTTTGCTCATGTCCCTCTAACTTCCTAAGGACAGAAATCAAATAAATGGACGGAAGTTTTGAAACTTTTTTTATGACCGTTTTTTGCTTATATAAAGGAAGCGATTCTGTAAAATAAAAAAAAATAAAATTGACCGTCCAAAAGTGCAGGTTCTGTCCTTAAGAGGTTAGAGGGATATTTTTGTCCTCAAATATTTTGAAGGAGGTGAAATCTTTGGGAATCAGTTTTTATAACTCGGAAGGCTACAGTGATCCGGTACCATTTGAAGCAATTAATGCTATAGAGCGTGAAGAAAAAAGGAGTAATTACAGACCGCTTGTTTATATTTGCTCTCCTTATGCCGGTAATGAAGAATGGAATACCATGAAAGCCAGGGAATATAGCAGATTTGCAGTAAACAACGGAACAATACCAATTGCCCCGCATCTGTTGTTTCCACAATTTATGGATGAAGCCACAGAGAGGGAATTGGCAATGTTCATGAACATGGTAGTGCTTGGAAGGTGCGCGGAACTATGGGTATTTGGAGACAGAATATCGGAAGGTATGGCAGCAGAGATATTGAGAGCCAAATGGAAACGCATGAGAATCCGTTATTTCACAGAGGACTATAAGGAGGTAACCAGATGAAGTTAGTGATTTATACGGCAGATTGTAAAGGCAATGCCAAAAACTGTAGCTACCCCAAGCGCTTTGAGGTAACGAATGCGGATGATTTGAAGGCAGTTGTCAGACTCGATCATGTTTGTGCTGATTACAAGAACAACTACCGAAGTGCCGAGAATTTTATAGAATCGGTTGTAGCAGTCATGGATTGCGACAATGACCATTCTGAAAATCCAGATGAATGGGTCACATTTGAAACGTTGGATGAAATGTTACCGGATGTTTCCTATGCGATTGCACCAAGCCGTAATCATATGAAACAGAAAGATGATAAATCAGCAAGACCAAGATTTCATGTGTACTTTCTTATTCATCCATGTAAAGACCCAGTTGAGTATGCAGAATTAAAAAGAACGATTCAAAAAGCCTATCCAGTTTTTGATAATAATGCTTTAGACGCTGCACGTTTTATCTACGGTTCTGATTGTGATGAGGTCATTTGGCATGATGGTTGGATGACAATTGATGAAGATCTACCTCTCTTTCAAGATGATGTTGATAATGTGAAGCCAAGTGGTTCTATACCCGAAGGAAGAAGAAATAGCACCTTATCCCGTTTTGCAGGCAGAGTAGTAAAACGATATGGTGCCACGGATAAAGCGCATCAGATATTCCTTGATGAGGCAAAGAAGTGTGACCCACCAATGGAGGAAGAGGAGCTAATTACGATATGGAATAGCGCTGTGAAATTTGCCAGAAAGGTACAAAGCCAGGAAGGATATGTTTCTCCAGATAATTTTAATGATGATTTTGTAGGAGAATCACTGAAACCTTCCGATTTCTCAGACATCGGTCAGGCGAAGGTCCTAACCCGTGAATATGGAGATGAACTATGCTACACAGATGCCACTGACTACCTTCGATTTAATGGCGAGTATTGGGTAGAGTCAAAACAACAGGCTGTCGGAGCAATGGAGGAGTTTCTAGATTTACAACTTGCAGATGCTTTGGATGAAGTGCAGAGAACCTTGGAGGTACTTGTATCAGGTGGAGTTTCAAAGGATGATGTGAAAGCCGGAGGTAAGAAGTTTGAAAGTTCACTCAAAGGTGATCAGCTAGAAGCTTATCGTGCTTATTTGGCTGCAGTTGCATACAGAACATTTGTATTGAAGCGTCGTGATATGAAATATGTAACAAGTGCATTGCAGGCTGCAAAACCGATGCTTTCCATCCGTGTTAGTGATCTCGATAAGGATGAGTTTCTTCTTAATACACCGGGTGCTACTTATCATTTAAGAGATGGACTTGTGGGAGTACACGAGCCGGATTCAGAAGATTACATCACAAAGCAAACCTCTATTACTCCAGGGGAGAATGGCAAGCAGTTGTGGCTTGATGCACTTGATATCTTTTTCTGTGGAGATCATGAACTGATTGATTATGTACAACAGATTGTGGGACTTTCAGCTATTGGAAAGGTTTATGTGGAAGCACTCATCATTTCATACGGGGATGGTCGTAACGGAAAATCCACCTTTTGGAATACCATCTCAAGAGTACTCGGAACTTATAGCGGTTCCATATCAGCTGATGCATTGACCGTTGGGTGTAAGAGAAATGTAAAACCAGAGATGGCAGAACTTAAAGGGAAGCGTCTTATCATAGCGGCCGAACTGGAAGAGGGAATGAGACTAAATACTTCCGTCATTAAACAGCTTTGTTCCACAGATGAGGTTACGGCGGAAAAAAAGTACAAGGATCCTTTCAAATATGTACCAAGCCATACCTTAGTGCTGTATACGAACCATCTGCCAAGAGTAGGAGCGAACGATGAAGGAACTTGGCGAAGACTGATAGTAATCCCATTCAATGCGAAGATTGAGGGAAAGAGTGACATTAAGAACTTTACGGATTACTTAGTCCAAAATGCGGGCCCTTATGTATTGGCATGGATTATTGAAGGCGCACAGAGGGTTATTGCAAATGAATTCAATCTAAAACTTCCAACCTGTGTAAGGAATGCGATTGACCACTATCGTGCAGACAATGACTGGCTTGGAGCATTTCTTGATGAATGCTGTGAACTTGATCCTACCTATAAACAGAAGTCCGGAGAGTTCTATCAAGAATATCGTGCTTACTGTTTGAGAACAGGGGAATATGCGAGAAGCACTACAGACTTTTATACTGCACTTGAGGTTTCTGGCCTAAATCGTAAGAGGCTCTCAAGTGGAATTTTTATAAATGGCGTTCGCATAAAGAATACGGATTTTATTGACTAATTCATAGGTGTGTAGGTCGATGATAGTCAAAAACAAAACCTTTCCTAATTAAGAAAATTATAAAAATGTAGGTCAATTAAGGTCATATATAAAAAGTCCCTATAGCAAAAAATTATAAAAATCTATATAAGGAGAGTTTAGGATATGACCTTAATAGACCTACACTACCCAATTTTTGATGGAGGTTTGCATGAGAGAAAAGGTCATAGAACAGAAGTTAGCAATGGAAGTTAAAAAGCGTGGTGGTATCTGTCCAAAGTTCACATCACCTAGTTTTGATGGAATGCCCGACCGTTTAGTTTTGTTGCCAGATGGGAAGGTTGCCTTTGTTGAGGTTAAGGCCCCAGGTAAAAAGCCAAGGCCTCTGCAGCTTGCAAGACATAGATTACTTCGTGGGTTAGGCTTTCGAGTATTTGTACTTGATGAAGAAGAACAGATTGGAGGTATCCTTGATGAAATTCAAAATACAGTGTGACTGGTGCGGCAAGGAATTTGAAAAATATGAAAGTAGAATAAGTAAGCATAATTTTTGCTGTAGAGATTGTCTAGCATCCTTTAGTAGTAAATCAAAAAATCCTAATGGATATAACAAGTTGAAAGATTACTCAAATATGAGTAGACACCTTTCAGAATTGAATGTTGAAATGAATCCAACAAGGATGACAGCTTCAACACGAAAAAAGATAAGAGAGGCTCATTTGGGAAGAGGGAGTAATAAAGCTTATAAAAAGCTTTACGGTAGACATGAACATCGTGTCATAGCAGAAAAAATTATTGGTAGGCTACTTGAGTCAGATGAGGTAGTTCATCATATTGATGGAGATTTTCAAAATAATAACGAAGACAATTTAAGAATTTTCAGTTCACAGGCAGAACACGCCAGATTCCACAAAGAGTTGGATGCTGTCTTGAAAATGATAAATTCATGAGAGGAGGTGTTGCCTTATGAAGTTCATTCCACATATTTATCAGCAGTATGCAATTGATTATATAAAAAGCCATGAGATTACAGCTTTATTATTGGATATGGGCTTAGGTTAGGAAAAACAAGTATCTCGCTAACTGCAATTAATGACCTTTTGTTTGACAGCTTTGATGTGCATAAGGTCTTAGTGATTGCACCCTTACGTGTGGCAAGAAATACATGGTCAGCTGAAATAGAAAAGTGGGAGCATCTTCAGGATTTGAAATATTCTATCGCGATTGGTACTGAGGCTGAGAGACTTGCAGCTTTAAATCAACAAGCAGACATTTATATCATCAACCGAGAAAACGTACAATGGCTAGTTGAGAAAAGTGGAGTTCCTTTTGATTTTGATATGTTAATCGTAGATGAATTATCATCCTTTAAGAGTTGGCAGTCAAAGAGATTTCGTTCCCTTATGAAGCTTAGACCAAAGGTTAAAAGAATCGTTGGCTTGACAGGAACTCCGAGTTCTAATGGATACATGGATCTATTTGCAGAGTTTCGTCTACTTGATCTTGGGCAGAGACTTGGTCGATTTATTGGTCAGTATCGTAATGCGTACTTTAAGCCAGACAAGATGAATGGCCCGATCGTATACAGTTATAAACTACTTCCGGGTGCAGAACAACAGATTTACAACAAAATATCCGATATCACGATTTCCATGAAATCTACTGACTATCTAAATATGCCTGAACTTGTAAGTAGCGATTATGAGGTATATTTGGATGAGAAAGAAAAGGAAAGATATGAAGAACTTAAAAAGGACTTAGTTTTGCAGCTACCAGATGGTGAAATCACAGCTGCAAATGCAGCAGCTCTTTCAGGAAAGCTGTGTCAGATGGCCAATGGTGCAATTTATACTGAAGATGGCACAGTCCTTGAAATTCACGACAAGAAACTGGATGCATTAGAGGATATTGTAGAAGCTGCCAATGGCAAACCGATACTTCTAATTTACTGGTTCCGTCATGACATGGATAGAATAGCAAAAAAATTAATCGAACTTAAAGTTCAATTTGAAAAACTTGATACAGATGCAAGTATTAAGAAATGGAATAACGGAGAACTTCCTGTCGCAATACTTCATCCAATGAGTGGAGGACACGGTTTAAATCTCCAAAGTGGTGGTTCAACAATTGTATGGTTTGGTATGACCTGGTCATTGGAACTGTATCAGCAGACAATAGCAAGATTGTGGAGACAGGGACAGACAGCAAATACCGTTGTGGTGCAGCACATAGTTACCAAAGGAACGATTGATGAGAGAATTTTAAAGGCACTTTCACAAAAAGACAATACACAGTCCGCATTAATCGATGCTGTAAAGGCAAATCTGCAAATCTGAGACAATCTGAGTAAATCCGAGGGAATAAAAATTCTAAAATCGGAGGTACTGCTTATGTACAAAAAAAGTATGCAAGTTAAATCATTTATAATTGATGATGGGTTTTCCAATCTAGCAAATGCCATAATTCTGCAAGCAGTAAAGGATTATAGGGATGCCTTAAAGACATTGAAAAATTACCCTAATAGTATCGATGCTAATAAAGAGAAATTCGATGGAGAGCGTTTCTTTCACTCGAAGTGGTTTTCAGATATAACAAGTATTGACGGGAATATGATACTGAAAAAACTAAGGGAAGAGGTGAAATGATTATGAAGGCTAAGGAATATTTAAGTCAAGCATATCGCCTTGACCAGAGGATAAATAGTAAGATTGAACAGGTAGCATCCTTAAATGACCTTGCTACAAAAGCAACATCAACGATATCTGGAATGCCCCATAATCCAAGCCGTGCTATTTCAACTATGGCCAATGCAGTGGATAAGATTATTGACCTACAGACCGAAATCAACCAAGATATTGATAAATTAGTAGATTTAAAGCATGAAATCGTAAGAAGTATAAAAGCAGTAGGAAATACTGAATACCAGACCCTTTTAGAAAAACGTTACTTGTGCTTTATGCAGTGGGAGCAGATTGCCGTGGATATGAACTACAGTATTGACAATGTATTCAAGCTACACAAGAAGGCTCTAGACTGTGTGACCGTACCGAGAACATTACAGAAAAGTACAGAGAATTACAGTAGGAAGTTATGATAGTATTACAATAGCAGAAAAGTAAAATGAAATAGGCCTTGTAGGGACACATCTACAGGGCTTTTCTTATGCCCAATAGGAGGTGAAGCAAATGCCAATGAAACCTAAGCGACCATGTTCTTATCCTGGTTGTCCTGAGCTAACTGACGGTCGCTTTTGTGAGGAGCATGCAAAGAAAGAAGCATTCAGGTATGAGAAGTATGATCGTGATCCTGAAACACGGAAGCGTTATGGTCGAGCTTGGAAACGAATTCGAGACAGTTATATTGCTGCCCACCCTCTCTGTGAAGAATGTAAGAAGCAAGGAAAACTGACACCAGCAGCAGAGGTACATCACATTTTACCTCTTGCAAGAGGTGGAACTCACGATAAAAGAAATCTGATGGCTCTTTGTACTCCTTGTCATTCTGCTATCACTGCGAAAGATGGAGACCGTTGGGGTTAAAAAAACCGATGCTGAGTTAGCACCGGTTTTAATTTTAATGAAAATATAGGGTTTTGATAAAATCTCCCAATCTATCTGATTCAGTTTTTGTGATATCACTAGGTACTGTAATTTTGACCATGACATCTGGGCGTAAAGGATAATCAACAGAAACAAAAGAGTCCTCGTCATTTGATGCCTGGCTTTGAGGAATATCATTCCCATAAGCCAAAGCCTTGATGGTTTCATAATGACTTGATAGATCAGCGGCTGTACGTTGTACTTTCAAGGATTTTCGAAGATTCATTGGTAAGTTTTTTCTTGATGTCGATGATAGCCATTCAACTTTTCTTTGATGTGAGTAACCAAGGGCATCACTATCATAATTTGCGTCAAAATAATAATCACTCTTAATGATACAGAAATGGATATCATCGTTGTTAGGAACTAATACAAGATCACCGATGTTCATTTGATTCACGAAGAGGTCTACGGTTGCATAAGCATTCCCTAGCTTTAAACTTTCAAAATTGTAAGGCGGTTGTGAAAGGATATCCTTAATTTGCTCTCGAGTCTTACCAGTAAGATCGTTGATGCCAGGCCAGCCTATAGCAATTAGATTTCCAGCTAAAAACTCAGAAATGCGATTGTGACCATGTGGCGATGGTCGAAGTAACCATGAGTTTGACATTTTTTATTCCTCCTTTAATTGGGTAAGTATTATTTATTTGATAAATAGATATTAACACAATGTACAAGTTGATGTCAAGAAGAAAAAAAGATAAATTATAAAACAACAACTAGATAACAAGTAGATAATATTTTTTATTAGAACTAGGGGGGAGTCAAATCTCTACAACTTTTCATTTGTGCAACGGGCGTGGGGTCACACGCACAAAAATCACGGTTCAAACGGGGGATTAACCCCTGCAAGCCAAAAAGGGGTGAAAAATGTGGCGAAAGACGGAACTAACAGAGGAGGCAGAAGAGTTCGTGCAGGCGATAAGCCACTACCTCTTTCTGATAAAATAACAAACGGTAAGGCAGCAAAGGTATTAGAAGTGCCAGACCTAAAACCTGAAACAGTACTTAAGATTGATGAACCAGAAGGAGTAGCAGATTTATATGGTGCAGATATGCCCGCTCCGGGTGATTACCTTAGTGCCAAGCAAAGGGATGGTAAGCCATTAGGTGCAGATTTATTATACACGGAAACATGGAAATGGTTGAAAGAACGTGGGTGTGAGAAGTTCGTCAACCCTCGATTGATTGAAGCCTATGCTCAAGCATTTACACGTTATATCCAGTGCGAGGAAGCAATTAGTACATACGGACTTTTAGGAAAACATCCAACTACAGGTGGTGCTATAACAAGTCCATTTGTACAGATGAGCCAGTCGTTTCAAAAGCAGGCAAATCTCATATGGTATGAGATTTTTGATATTGTAAAGCAAAATTGCACCACATCATTTGTTGGAAATCCTCAAGACGATATTATGGAGGCTCTTTTATCAGGAAGAAAAGGTAGGTAAATATGACTCTTACTATGTTTTTAAAGCAACTAAAAATGCAAAGAGATAGATTAACAAAGCAACAATTTAAAACAATACGTGGGCAAGCAATTGCGGGAGATATTGTTGGTGCAAATAAAGGTCTTATAAAATTACTAAGCCGGGGGTGATTATTTTGGATAAAGAAAATAAGTTTACACAGGAAATGAAGCAAGTTGAAGTATCAAAACTTGTACCGTATGCAAATAATTCAAGAACCCATAGCAAAGAGCAAATAAAAAAAATACAATCAAGTCTTAGGGAGTTCGGTTTTGTGAATCCGATTTTGATTGATAGAAAATATAATATTATAGCAGGGCATGGCAGATTGTTAGCTGCAAAGGAAGATGGCTTAGAAACAGTGCCTTGTGTGTTTGTAGACCATTTAACTGAGGCACAAAAGAAAGCATACATTATTGCAGACAACAGGTTGGCAGAAGATGCAGGATGGGATAAAGATTTATTAGCCATTGAATTGGAAAATTTACAGGAACTTGATTTTGATCTCGACCTTTTAGGATTTGATGCAGCTGAATTAAATACACTTTTAAACTCCGCTGATGATGTAAAAGAAGATGATTTTGATGTTGATGAAGAACTGAAAAAGCCTCCACTTTCAAAGCAAGGTGATTTGTGGATTTTAGGTAGACATCGTCTTTTGTGTGGAGACAGTACAAAATTAGAAAGCTATGAAAAATTGATGGATGGTAAAAAGGCAAATTTAATTGTTACTGATCCCCCATATAATGTGAAATATGAAGGCACTGCAGGAAAGATACAAAATGATAATCTTTCGTCAGATGCCTTTTTTAATTTCCTTTTTGATAGTTTTAGCAATATGGAAAAGGTTATTACTGATGACGGTTCTATTTATGTTTTCCATGCCGATACCGAAGGACTTAACTTTAGAAAAGCTTTCTCAGATGCAGGGTTTTATTTAAGTGGTACTTGCATTTGGAAAAAACAAAGTCTTGTTCTAGGTAGAAGTCCATATCAATGGCAACATGAACCAATTCTCTTTGGGTGGAAGAAAAAAGGGAAACATCAATGGTACTCAGATCGCAAACAAACAACCATCTGGGAATTTGATAGACCAAGTAAAAATGCAGACCATCCAACGATGAAACCAGTAACACTTATCGCTTATCCAATCGGAAATTCCAGTTTAACAAACGCAATTGTTCTCGACCCATTTGGTGGATCTGGTAGCACATTGATTGCTTGTGAACAGATGGATCGAATCTGCTTTACCATAGAGCTTGATGAAAAGTATTGTGATGTCATTGTTAAGAGGTATATGGAACAGATTTGTGGTGATGAGGGTGTGTTTTTAATAAGAGATGGAAAGCAAGTGCCTTACAGTGAGGTGACTAAAGATGAGTAATCTTACTCTTGGTTCTCTGTTTGATGGCAGTGGTGGTTTTCCTTTAGGAGGCTTAATTTCTGGTATTTCCCCTTTGTGGGCATCGGAAATTGAGCCTTTTCCTATTCGAGTTACATCAAAGCGAATGCCGTGGGTAAAGCACTTAGGAAATATCTGTATTGTCAAAGGTTCTGAAATAGAGCCTGTTGATATTATAACTTTTGGTTCACCATGCACGGATATGTCAGTGGCAGGTAAAAGAGCCGGATTGGACGGAGAGCAATCCGTCCTTTTTTATGAAGCAATCCGGATTGTTAAGGAAATGAGGTGCAAAACGAATGGACAATATCCAAGATACATTGTATGGGAAAATGTCCCCGGAGCGTTCTCCTCAAATAAAGGAGAGGACTTCAAAGCAGTCCTCGAAAGCATCGCAGGGGTTAAAGATGAAACCATATTTATTCCTAAACCTAGCAAATGGTTTAATGCAGGAGAAATATTGGGAGGAGATTACTCCATTGCATGGAGAACTTTTGATGCGCAATACTGGGGAGTTCCCCAACGAAGAAAACGCATCTACCTTGTCGCAGATTTTGCAAGTAGGTGTGCCGGAAAAATATTATTTGAGTCCGAAGGCTTGTCAGGGTATTCTTCGAAGAGCATCAAGCCGTGGAAAGGAACTACCACCAATGTTAAAGATAGCATTGGAGAAACAGGCAAAATCTGCTTAAATGACCAAGGCGGAAACCGTATGGATGTGACTGAGGATATGACTAGCACCCTTCGTGCCAGTTCAAATCATCCACCACTTGTATTTGAAAATCACTCGCAGGACAGTCGTTATGTGGGTCCACTGGAAACAGCACAGACAGTTCTTACTACTTTCGGTACGGGTGGTAATAATCAACCTTTTGTTATGGAAACACCTAAGACATTAAAAATACGGTGCGGCTGTGAAGGTGGTGGAAAAGGAGCCTTAATACAGGACAATAAATCAGCCACGATTTCTTGCAATAATGATCAGACCTTATTTGTGCCTACAGCTTTTGGAATTTGTGCAAAGGATAGCAACTCCATGAAATCTGATAACCCCTACAGCGGTATCTATGAGGCAGATACTTCCCGAACGGTGGATTGTAACGGAGGAAATCCATCGTGTAATCAAGGTGGTATCGCTGTGGTTGCTTTGCAAGGTTCCATGATTGGTAGAAAAGATTGCAACGGTCCACAAGGGGATGGTGTGAGTGAGGATGTTTCTTTCACTTTAAATACCGTAGATAAGCATGCCGTAGTCTATTCCATTGACCGAGAAACATTTAACTGTGGCCAAAACTTTGCAAGAAACTTAGGCATAAGTAAAGAAGGTATTTCCTCAACATTAAATGCACAGGGACCAAGTGCAATAGCTACTCCGACTTATTCTTCCAGCAAGGCATCTTTTTTTACCAGTGCAGAAAAAGAACTTGCGAATACACTTGTGGCTACAGATTATAAAGACCCTCCGTTAATTAATGATATTGATGGTGCAGAGTATATTGTAAGAAGGCTGACACCTACAGAGTGTGCGAGTCTTCAAGGTTTCCCGGATTGGTGGTGTAGTGACCTTGGAACAAAAGATCCTACGGAAGAGGATATTGTATTTTGGACTGAGGTCTTTGAAATACAACGAAAGATAATGGGGACATCTACGAAACCAAAAACACGAAATCAAATTATAAAATGGCTGCAAGAGCCTCACTCTGATTCAGCAGAATATAAAATGTGGGGCAATGGTGTGGCTCTACCCAATGTTGTATTTGTGCTTTCAGGAATTGCTTATTACGCACAAAATAATAATGATTAATACAACATTATTAACTTGCTATTATGTGCCTTTAGAGTGATATATGTAAGTACCAAAAAACAAGGAGGAACACATGATGGAAGTTAAATACAACGTCATTGGTAAAGAAAGAAAAGCATTAGTCACAGCCATTTGTGAAATCACGGGATTAAAATCAAAATACAAAGGGATGCCAACCTGCGCATATGAAATTGATTATTTCACAGTAGACAAGGAAGGTACACTTATTTTTGATGATAGGGCAGATAGTAATGAAATTGAAACATTGCTTGAGAAACTTAATGAAAAAGGCTTTGTGGCGGACATAACAAAAGAACCAAACAAAGATACCAATACTACGGAAGAAGAGCCACAAAGCGAAAATGTGGGGCTTACAGTGGCAATGCCTGCAACTTACTTTGATGAAGGCACCATGGAAAACCTACAGCACATTATAGATGCAAAGGGAGACCTAATTAAAAAGGCACTTGGATTAGAAAGACTACCAATTCATAAGGATGATGAGAAAGTATCTTTTCCTTGGTTCTTCTTCATGCCAGATGATAGTGATACGGTAGCAGCCTACTCGCATTTTATTTACAGCATTTGCGAAATGGCAAAAACTCAAAAGCGCATCAGTGCGAAAGTAAAAAAAGTAGATAATGAGAAATATGCATTCCGCTGTTTTCTTCTTCGATTAGGCTTTATTGGAGATGAATACAAAAAGGAACGCAAAATTCTACTTAAGAACCTTTCAGGCTCATCCGCTTTTAAGGGAGGTGTCAAGAATGAGATTTCCAAGTAGAGAAGAAGTTGAAAGAATTCGAGAAGAATATCCTGTCGGTACAAAGGTAGAACTGGTAAAGATGGATGACCCGCAGGCACCTCCAATCGGAACAAAAGGAATAGTTCATGCGGTTGATGATGTTGGAAACTTAATTATGAAATGGGAGAATGGATCAAGACTGAATGTAATAATTGGTGAGGACATTGTGACAATTATTCCTGCCGTAATTACTATCTGTTATGGCGGAAAGGACACTTGGAAGACAAGAACCGAGGCAGAAAAGTTCTTTCTCAAAGCAATGATGCTGAGCGAAGGCAGTGAACGGGAACGATACACCAAGATTTATACAGAATTGAAAATGGGAAGGACAATCTGCACCGACGAGGAGAAGTCATGATGGAAAAGGCAGTAAAAAGTCAAATTCTAGCTATAAGGGATACAGGTGAAACCAATATGTTTGATATTCCTGTGGTTATCGACATTGCAGAACGTGATGGGTACTATAAACTGATTGATTATCTATCTGAACATAGAGATGATTATGTACATTTCATTCTTACGGGTGAAGTCAGGGAATAATAGACAGCTTTAATGATAAGGAACTCTGTATAAGGGTTCCTTTTTCAGTATTCACTGGGAGGTGGCGGCGATACGAAAACTAAAGACATACAAGCCGACCATCTTCAAAGCAGATGGTTCGGTTTATAATCAGGATTCGGCTAATACAGCAGTAGCCTTTATAAATTGTTTAAAACACACTAAGGGAGAATGGTATGGACAGTCATTTGAACTAATCGACTGGCAGGAGCAAATTATTCGAGATGTGTTTGGTGTTATGAAGCCGAACGGCTATCGTCAGTTCAATACAGCCTATATTGAAATTGCTAAAAAGCAAGGAAAGTCTGAACTTGCGGCAGCAGTAGCTTTACTACTTACTTGTGGTGATTATGAGCATGGTGGAGAGGTGTATGGCTGTGCTTCTGATCGCCAGCAAGCCTCCATTGTTTTTGATGTGGCGGTGGATATGGTAGAGCAGTGTCCAGCACTAAAAGCTAGAATAAAGCCTGTACTTTCTCAGAAAAGGTTAGTATATAAACCTCTTGGGAGTTTCTATCAGGTACTTTCCGCGGAAGCATATACAAAGCATGGTTTAAATGTTCATGGAGTAGTATTTGATGAGCTACACGCTCAGCCAAACCGACAACTTTTTGATGTAATGACTCATGGTTCCGGAGACGCAAGAAAGCAACCGCTGTATTTTCTAATTACTACTGCGGGAAATGATCAGCATTCAATATGCTATGAAGTACACCAAAAGGCAAAGGATATTTTAGAAGGGCGAAAGGTTGATCCTACATTCTACCCAGTCATCTATGGTGCTAATGAAGATGAGGACTGGACAGATCCGAAGGTATGGGCGAAAGCCAACCCCTCAATGGGTATTACCGTAGATATTGAAAAGATACAAATCGCCTGTGAAAGTGCAAAGCAAAACCCTGCGGAAGAAAACTTATTTAGGCAACTTCGACTCAACCAATGGGTGAAACAATCAGTACGTTGGATGCCTATGGAGAAATGGGATAAATGTTCTTTTGCAGTAGACCCTGAAAGCCTTATAGGTAGACAATGCTATGGTGGTTTGGACTTATCATCGACTACGGATATAACCGCATTTGTTCTTGTATTTCCACCAGAGTATGAGGATGATAAGTATATCATTCTTCCATATTTTTGGATGCCAGAAGATAACCTCGACCTAAGAGTGAGACGTGACCATGTACCATATGATGTATGGGAAAAACAAGGTTTTTTAAGAACCACAGAAGGAAATGTGGTGCACTATGGTTACATTGAAAACTTTATTGAAGAGTTGGGATTGAAGTATAACATTCGAGAGATTGCCTTTGACCGCTGGGGAGCAGTACAAATGGTACAGAACCTTGAAGGGCTGGGATTAACAGTGGTGCCATTCGGTCAAGGATTTAAAGATATGTCACCACCTACTAAAGAATTGATGAAGTTGACTTTGGAAGAGAAAATTGCTCACGGAGGTCACCCGGTACTTCGATGGATGATGGACAATATATTTATTAGAACTGACCCGGCTGGTAATATCAAGCCAGATAAGGAAAAGAGTACGGAAAAGATAGATGGTGCAGTTGCAACAATTATGGCTCTTGATAGAGCTATTCGTCGTGGTGGAGTAAGCAATTCAGTATATGATAATAGAGGGCTGTTAATCTTTTGAAGTGATTATAAAAATATTTATTAATTTTTTTATTTTAATGTTGCATCGCAATAGAAAGTATGTTATTCTGTTTTTAGAAAGTATTGCGACGCAACATTAAAAGGAGGAAAAATTATGAGGGATGGAAATTATTTTGATCCAGATGTATCAAAAGCTGATATTTTTACTATCAAATTATCATCAGAGTTTAGGAATTATCTTTCTTCATTAACACCAGAAAAAGAAAGGGTAGGTGCTCTCGATTATGATAGGAGTTATGGTGATATACACATACTCATTGAAGTTATGGAGGATGTGTATGCTATTTATTTAAAAGACTATAACTTTGGTCATATAAAACCTTTGGGAGAATGCATTTACGAAGTTAGTTGCAAAAATCATGTTTCGGATTATGAAAGCTATCTGTATGAAGTGATATTGCCAGACTTGATTAAAAAAATATCAGATGGAGAGATAGATATGGATAAAGAATTGTATGATTATTATCATATACTTCCCGATGCTCCATTTGATGATTCCAGGATATCTGATCATGTAACTGTTAGCGAAGCAGCTAAGATATTAGGCGTCTCTGATTCAAGAGTAAAGAAAATGGTAGCAGACAGGGTGCTTGATGGCTTTAAGAGAGAAAACCGTGTTTATCTCTCCAAGTTAGATGTTGAACAACGAAAAGAATATATCGAAAAGCATGGAAAACCAACGAAAAATAGCAAATTATAAAATGAAAATTTGAGGGTGTTAAAGATGGAAAAAGAATATAGGAGTAATGATAAAATTAATGATGATATAAAATCCGCGGGTCAGACATTTTTAGGATTATATATGGCTGATTTGTTGACAAGGATTAAGGAACTCGATAATAAAGTATTAAAAAGCAAGTTGATAGATGAGTACCATTTAAATCAACGTGGGTATTATGATAAAGCAACAGGCGGAACAAGAACTAGAGTAAATGCAGCTATACGAATTATAAAGTCGGGAAAAGTGTTATATGCATTGGAGCAAATAGATGGGTCAGACCCAAGAGTTTTACCGGAAGCGGTAGCTAAAGCAAAAGAAACATTAGTAAAAATTGTAACAGAAGAATTAAGGCTACCTAATCTAAATTAACAGAGCATAGAAAAGCATCTCTAGAAGGTGCTTTTTTCATGCAATTTTTTATTCGGAGGTGATGCTTATGAATCTATTAAAAGGAATGTTTCGATCAAGAGATAAACCGCAAAACCGTGTGGGCAGTTCATTTTCATTTTTATTTGGTGGAACAACATCTGGTAAAACCGTTAATGAGCGTACTGCCATGCAGACAACGGCAGTATATGCATGTGTAAGAATACTAGCTGAAGCTGTAGCAGGACTCCCATTACATGTATACAGATACCGTTCAGATGGTGGGAAAGAAAGAATTCCGTTTCACCCATTATATCACCTTCTTCATGATGAACCTAATCCAGAGATGACTTCATTCGTGTTCAGAGAAACACTAATGAGTCATCTTTTACTTTGGGGTAATGCTTATGCACAGATTGTTCGAAATGGGCGTGGGCAGGCTATTGCACTTTATCCGTTGCTTCCAAACAAGATGGAAGTAAGCCGAGCATCAAATGGAGAATTAGTATACAAATATTATCGTGATGTTGACGAGAGCGGTATGAACCCAAAAGGTGGATATGTCACACTTCGTAAAGATGAGATTTTACACATCCCTGGTCTTGGTTTTGATGGTCTTATTGGCTATAGTCCCATAGCAATGGCCAAGAACGCTATTGGAATGTCACTTGCAACAGAGGAATACGGTGCAGCATTCTTTGCTAATGGTGCCAATCCCGGTGGAGTACTGGAACATCCAGGTGTAATTAAAGACATTCAGCGAGTAAAAGATAGCTGGAATAGTGCCTACCAAGGTAGTGGAAACGCTCATAAAGTTGCTGTCTTAGAAGAAGGCATGAAGTTTCAAGCAATTGGTATCCCACCTGAACAGGCACAATTTCTTGAAACACGTAAATTCCAGATTAATGAAATCGCACGTATCTTTCGTGTACCACCACACATGGTGGGTGACCTTGAGAAATCCAGTTTCTCCAACATCGAGCAACAGTCTTTGGAGTTTGTAAAATACACACTTGATCCATGGGTGCTGCGATGGGAGCAAAGTCTTCAGCAAGCTTTAATTTTACCATCCGAGAAAACAACACTGTTTATTAAATTTAATCTCGATGGGTTGCTTCGTGGTGACTACCAGAGCCGTATGAATGGTTATTCAGTCGGAAGACAAAATGGATGGATGTCTGCAAACGACATCCGTGAACTAGAGAATATGAATCGCATCCCTTCTGAAGAAGGCGGTGATTTGTATCTTGTGAACGGCAACATGCTCCCGCTTTCTCAGGCGGGTAATTTTTATGAAAAGGAGGCAAATAGCCAATGAGAAAATTTTGGAACTGGGTGCGGGATGAAGCCACCGAGGATCGTACTCTTTATCTCAATGGAGAAATCTCTGATGAGACTTGGTGGGGTGACGAAGTAACACCTAAGATATTCAAGGATGAATTAATGGCTGGCTCTGGAAATGTCACGGTATGGATTAACTCACCCGGCGGTGATGTATTTGCCGCTGCACAGATCTATAACATGCTGATGGATTATGTAGGGAATGTAACTGTAAAGATTGATGGACTGGCAGCAAGTGCGGCATCGGTTATTGCTATGGCAGGTGGTGATGTATATATGTCCCCGGTATCCATGCTTATGATCCATAACCCTTCGACCATTGCCATTGGAGACAGTGAGGAAATGCTTCGCGCTAAAGCTTTATTGGATGAAGTAAAGGAAAGCATCATTAACGCATATGAACTGAAATCTGGGCTATCTCGAACTAAAATTTCGCACCTGATGGATGCAGAAACGTGGATGAATGCAAACAAAGCCATTGAACTTGGCTTTGCTGACAAGATTATGTTCACAGAGGATGAAGAGCGAAGTCCACTCGATACAGGGCAAGGACTTATATTCTCCCGTGCAGCTGTGTGTAACTCACTTCTTGGGAAAATTCCCAAAAAGCAAAAATCGAAAATAGGAACCCCAATAGAGTCGCTGGATAAGCGGCTTTCTTTAATTTCTCATTAATTTAAAGGAGGAAATATCAATGAGTAAAATTCTTGAATTGCGCGAAAAGCGCGCTAAGACATGGGATGCGACAAAAGCATTCCTTGATACGAAACGTGGCGGTGATGGATTGTTATCCGCTGAAGATACTGCAACCTATGAAAAGATGGAAGCAGACGTTGTGGCTCTTGGTAAGGAAATCGAGCGTTTGGAACGTCAAGCATCTATCGACCTAGAACTGTCGAAAGCAACCAGTAACCCTATTACAAACAAACCGACAGGAACGGGAGAGGAAAAGACCGGCCGTGCGAGTGCTGAATACAAAAAGGCATTCTGGAACGCAATGCGTGACAAGGTCAGCTACGATGTAAAAAATGCTTTAACAATTGGCACCGATTCTGAGGGTGGATACCTTGTACCCGATGAGTTTGAGCGAACCCTAGTGGAAGCACTAGAAGAAGAGAATATCTTCCGTAGACTTGCTAATGTTATCACGACATCTTCCGGTGATCGTAAGATTCCCGTTGTTGCAAGTAAAGGAACTGCAAGCTGGGTTGATGAAGAAGGAGTAATTCCTGAGAGCGATGATAGCTTCGGTCAAGTGTCTATTGGTGCTTATAAACTGGCAACAATGATTAAAGTTTCTGAAGAATTGCTAAACGATTCTGTGTTTAATCTTGAAAGCTACATTACAAGAGAATTCGCACGTCGTATTGGTAACAAGGAGGAAGAAGCCTTCTTCGTGGGTGACGGAACAGGTAAGCCAACAGGCATTCTAAATGCAACAGGAGGCGGTCAAGTTGGTGTTACTACAGCTGGAGCAACAGCTATCAATCTGGATGAAATGTTAGATCTGTTCTACAGTCTGAAAGCACCATATCGTAATAAGGCTGTGTTTGTAATGAACGATGCCACTATTAAGGCCATCCGTAAATTGAAAGACGGCAACGGACAGTATTTATGGCAACCTTCCATCCAGGCAGGAACACCAGATACCATTCTAAACCGTCCACTATATACCTCGGCATATGTGCCTACTATTGAAGCAGCAGCAAAGACCGAAATATTTGGTGACTTCAGCTACTACTGGGTGGCTGATCGTCAAGGAAGAGTATTCAAAAGGTTAAATGAACTCTTTGCCGTAACAGGTCAAGTAGGATTTATTGCTACCCAACGTGTTGATGGCAAACTTATCTTACCAGAAGCTGTAAAGGTACTTCAGCAGAAAGCGTAATGGAGGTGCGGTATGAGTTATAACACGAAGAATTATATGGAACAAGGTGGCGAGAAATTAGTAATTGGTGGAACGCTAGAAATCTTAGAGGGAGCCTTAGTAACGGGGCTTCCAACTGCTGAAAACCAAGCAGAAAGTACAGCCACCGATGTTGCTGGGTTGGTTACGGACTTCAATGCCTTGCTTGTTAAATTAAAGTCAGCAGGACTTATGGAGGCTGACTAAGGTGAAATGTAAAAGGAGGTTGGTGATATGGCAGTAGCAGACAATCTCTTACCTAAAGTTAAGGCGAACTTAATCCTAACGCATGACCAAGACGATGTTCTCCTTATTGGATTTATTACCGCTGCAGTCTCATATGCACAGAGTTATCAGCATATCACAGAAGGTTATTATGAAACCAATGCCATGCCACCTACAACAGAACAAGCAGTGATTATGTTGTCGAGTCATTTCTATGAAAGTAGGGATGGCTCGACAGCAGGTTTCTTCGCTGATAGTGTACAGGCGGGTCAACAAGTATGGAATACAGTAAACTTGCTTTTACGCTTAGACCGAGAGTGGGGTGTTTAGCATGAGCTTTGGAAAGATGAATACCTACATTGATATTATCAACACAATACCTATCAAAGACGAGGAAGGTTTTGCTAAAAAAGGTGATAACATACTCGCTAGTGTACGTGCCTATAAGGAAGATCGGCATGGCAATGAGAAGTGGATGAATATGGCTTTATATTCTACTGCGTCTTCATTATTTCGGTTTAGGAAAATCTCTGGACTTAAGGTTACAACTGAGATGGTTATAGCCTGTGAAGATAGCAGATATCAGATTTTAAGTGTTGAGGATGTCAGAGGTCGTGGGATGTATGTTGAGGTTTTAGCAGAAAAGCTAGAACCAACCGTGAGGTGATGAATATGGCAAAAGTCAATATCAAGATGCCAGAGGAATTTCTATTGAAAGTATCTAAGTTAGCTGATCAGACCGATGTAATCCTTCCTAAAGTTTTGGAAGTTGGTGGTGAAGTAGTGCTGGATAAAGTCAAAGACAATCTAAATAAAGCAATCGGCACAGATACGAAGTATTCATCAAGAAGTACTGGCGAGTTACTGTCATCATTGGGTCTTTCCGGTGCAAAGAAGGATCGAGATGGCAACTTCAATGTGAAAGTTGGCTTTGCCGAGTCACGGTCTGATGGAGAAAGTAACGCAAAAATAGCAAGTATCATTGAATACGGCAAGCATGGTCAACCGGCAAAGCCCTTCTTGAAACCAGCGAGAACTGCATCTAGGAAGCCTTGTATGAATGCAATGATAGCCAAGCTGGAGGAGGAGATTAGTAAAATATGAATATTTTAGAAGAACTCAATACCCTCGTTACCGCTATACCACTCCCCGTAGAAACAGGGTTTTTTTCAGGTTTAGCACCGGATGAGTATGCTGTGATACTTCCACTTTCAGACCTCTTCGAAGTCCATGCGGATAACCGCCCAGTATTTGACGTGCAGGAAGCTAGGATATCTCTGTTCTCCATGAATAATTACTTGGAGAAGAAAAGGCAACTCACACTGGCTTTACTAGATGCAGACTTCACGGTGACTGAACGACGGTATGTTGGACACGAGGACGATACCGGATATCACCACTATGCCATTGATGTGGCAAAAAACTATAGATTGGAGGATTAACATATGGCAACAATCGGTCTTGATAGATTGTACTATTCAAAAATAACTGAAGACACAAATGGTGAAGAAACTTATGCGGTACCTTCAGTGCTTGCAAAAGCCATCACTGCCGAACTCTCGGTGGAGTTGGTTGAAGCAATCCTGTATGCGGATGATGGTGCCGCCGAGGTCGTGAAGGACTTTAACAGCGGCACACTCACTCTTGGTGTAGATGACATTGGTCCTACAGTAGCAGCAGATTTAACTGGTGCAACTACAGATGACAACGGGGTTTTAATCTCAGCAAGTGAGAACGTGGGTACTCCTGTTGCTGTAGGATTTCGTGCTCAAAAGGCTAATGGAACATACCGAT
>CALLZZ010000111.1 GCA_937858235.1 uncultured Clostridia bacterium | reverse complement strand
AAAACTTGAATCTGGCGAATGAGTGTTCAAAATAACATAAGCTCATATTACGAATTGAAGCCTATCTATAAATGTCGGAGTATTCTTGCAATAATTATGATAGAATAGAGATGTTCCTCTTGCTATCCTTGTTTTATAACTAATAGAAAGAGGTATTATCAATAAATATTAATATGAAGGGGGAATAGATTTTGGTAAAAATGTTTCCGCGCACTAAAGTAGCCGGCTTGTCACTGTCAAGAATGGTAATAGGCACCAATTGGATACTGGGGTATAGTCATACCAGTTCTGCCGCCGACAATATGATAAGAATGCGAAATAGCACTGCAGACGCCATAGCAAGTATGCTTGAGACATTTTTGAGCTCAGGAGTTGACACAATCATGGGACCCTTTGCAGGGAATCAACACCTGATCGATGCCGTTAAGGAAGCAGAAGACCGCACAGGAAAGGGCATGATAATTGTCGACACTCCAATAATTAATGTAGATGATGATACGGCATCACGCAAAGAAGCAGAAAAAACCATCGCTTTGAGCAAGAAGAATGGAGCTTCTTTATGCCTGATTCATCATTCTTCCGTCGAACAACTGGTCAACAAGAACAGGAAAACCATAGACAGACTGCCCGACTATTTAAAGATGATAAGGGATCATGACATGATACCTGGACTGTCCTGCCATATGCCTGAACTCGTCATTTACTCGGATCTTAATGGATATGATGTACAAACTTATATACAGATATATAACTGCATGGGCTTTTTAATGCAGGTTGAAGTGGAATATATACACAAAGTCATATGGAACGCAAAGAAACCGGTCATGACCATCAAGCCTATGGCTGCAGGAAGAACAAGTCCTTTTGTAGGGCTTACATTTGTCTGGAATACCATTCGCCCATGCGACATGGTTACCGTAGGCTGTCTGACACCTGAAGAAGCCACTGAGGATATTGAAATCTCATTTGCCGCACTGGAAGGGCGTCCTCCTGAACTTGAAGGACGAAACAGTCCGAACAGGACCGAAATTATAAAGGATTAAACCTCTATTACTAATTTTAAATTCCTCTAAAGTTTTTACAAGGTATGTAATCTGCTCATAAGATGTAGGTTACATACCTTCTTTTAATTATCCATTTGCAATTTGGTTTTCCATAGAATCCATTATAAATAGATATTATATCAGTATTCTTGTAGCTGACTCTTCTTTGTTCTTTCCGGTCGTCCTCATATAGGACTGATGCTCTTTTGGCCCTCGTATCCCTCAGCTTCATCACTGTGGACTTTGGTTGCCCGCCACCAGCAATACAGCCGCCATCTTCACGCTAATCACATTGCAGAAAATTTCACGACTAAGGTATGTGGCAAATTTTTTGCCAGTAAGTGGTAAAACTTATAAAAAGCGCCCTGTGTATAGGAAGCCCGTCCCTTCCTTGCTGCTGCCAGCGACCTTGATGCAAGTTTTTTAACGTTCACTTCCGGTAGGAAATTAGACACATCAGTATGTCTTGTGTTTCTTGCACCGGCGTTCATTTCAGTATTCATCCAACCGAGATGGACCGCGCAAACATTGATACCGCGTGACTTCAATTCCTGCCGCAAACCTATGCAGAAAGACTTCAGATAAGCCTTTGTTGCACTATAGACATTTAAATGTGGGTTCGGCGCGAACGCTGAAACTGAACAGGTTTCCATAATGATGCTGCCTTTTTTCATATAGGGCAGGCAAAGATGGGTCACTGCTGTAGCGCCTTTAACATTCAAATCGCACATATCTAATTGGCCCTTTAGCCCAGCTTCATCGAAATTGCCGCGTTTGACAACACCGGCATTGCTGATGAGCAGTTTGATATCGGGTTTGGTTTCCATAAGAATTTTACCAAATATTTCGTAACTCTCATCCTTTGAGAGGTCAAGTCCAATAGTTTTACACTAACGAACAATATTAGACGCTTGCAAACTTTCATGCTTTATGATAGACTAAAATGCAAAAGTTATCAAGTATCAAAAATATGCTTTTGTCCAAATTTGGACGAAATAATGAAATTCGAAAAAGGGGTATATCTATGAAATACGATCTTACAAAAAAAGCAACCAGGGGAGCGGAACGGACCTTGGATGCATTTTCCGGTACGATGTTTGAACTGCTCTCGACAAAGCCTTTTGAGGAAATCACGGTAAACGAGCTTTGTGAGAAAAGCAATTACCCTCGCGCTACGTTTTACAATTATTTTGACGATAAGTATGATTTGCTGAATTATTGCTGGTATACCATCGGCAAACATATTCATCTTGAGCAATATGCAGAGCTTGACCCGGAGGAAAGCCTGTATATATTTTTCGACCGCGCGTATGATTTTGCATCCACTTATCTGGTAAACATCCAACGCATTCTTAAATTCAACTCCACGAGAACTTTCCTGTTGAATCATTTCCGAGGCTATCTGGATAACCAAATGCGGGAAATTTTTCGGCAGTCTTCCTGCAAGGAACACTACAAAATTCCCTATGAGATTATCGCAGACCATTACAGCAATACTGTCTTTCTCATATTGGAATGGAGCTTTTTGAGAGGGAATAACTGCTCCAAGGCTCAGGCACACGAGTACCTCAAATATCTTTTAGGTGCGTTGCAAAAACATTGATGGAAGACCACAAGAATCAAGTCAAAGACCCTCTATGGGAAACATTGCCCCCGTAGAGGGTCTTTGACAAACTGAGGAGTGGAGAGACTTCTCTCCTAATAAGATGAATCCGTCCTGGCTGGGCCGAAACTATGCCAGCCCAATAATCAGGGCAACCACACCCACCACCATGGTAATGATGTTCAGAACTTTCTTCGGGGAGAAGACACCGATCAGGCCCAGTACGATGGCCACGATACCCAGGAAGACGGGTTGCCAGAAGAAGGCGATGACGCCCAGAATCAGGCCAATCCAACCCAGAATATTGCCGGCTTTGCCGCTTGTGGTGCTCTTTGTAGTTTCCGTCATTTTCTTTTCCTCCTTTCCCTATTGACCTTGTCCCTGCCGGGATAGAGGGTCGGCATGTCTTTAATGTTATTCAGAAAATCCATAATATTAATTGCAAACACATGTAAACATATTTATATGTGTTAAATCTATGATATGCCCTCTTTCAAAGATATACAAGTGACAAAAAATCAGTTTTGTCCAATATTGAACAAAATGAAAATACTGTATCAATGACATATTCTTTTTATATCTTTACATTCGGATTGACATACTGACCATGTTTTTTGGTTTTCCTTCCATATTGGATTGCAAACTTCGGACAGCGGTGCAGGCACCCAAGACAGAGCGTACACTTTTCCTTGACCCATACCGGCTTGCCCCCTTGCATCTCAATCGCCTCAACCGGGCATTTTCTTGCACAAAGCCCACATCCGATACAGCTGTCCCCAACCGTAAAATGCTTTGTTTTCCGTTGTTTCTCATACTGCGGGTAAAACAATTTAACCGCAAACATGGGTATCTTTCGGCAACTGAAATCTCCGAAGAATTCCCACTTGATCTTCTCGATCGCTTCATCGATCTGCATCTCAGCGTTATGATTGATTTTCTCTATTTTTTCCTTGTCGGTAAGATCAAAAATTGGTGTCCACGTATCGGGCATCTGCACACTAAACATACCATCCAAAGATAAACCTCTTTTTTTCAAAATCTCGTCGACCATGCGACCGGCTTGTCCGGTTGTTGTTCCGAATGTTGCCACATGATAGATATAGGAATGGTGTGAA
>CALLZZ010000110.1 GCA_937858235.1 uncultured Clostridia bacterium | reverse complement strand
GGGTATCAAAATCTCTAAACCTGCTTCAAGCGGACAGCGGCGCGGGGCTTCGTGTAAGAATTTTTGTATTCAAACGGGGTATTGACCCGGTAATGGCAGATTGGGAGGTGAAAGTGTGGCGAAAGACGGTACCAACAGGGGCGGCGCCAGACCGGGAACGGGTCCGAAACGAAAATCGCTTGCGGATAAAATACAGGACGGCACGGCGAAGGGAACACCGGTCATACCGGGCGATCTGCCGGAGCCTGCGGACATCCGGGGCGAAGATGTTCCTCCTGTCCGTGATTATCTGAAGGCAAAGCAGAAAAACGGCAGCGACCTGTGTGCCGAGGAGGTTTTCAGAGAAACGTGGCTGTGGCTCAAAGACCGCGGCTGTGAAATGTTAGTAAACAACCAGCTGATCGAGCAGTATGCCATGAGCGTGGCACGGTGGATCCAATGCGAGGAAGCAATATCCGAGTTCGGATATCTGGCAAAGCATCCGACCACGGGGAACGCCATTGCATCGCCTTATGTGTCCATGAGCCGCGATTACAAGAAACAGGTTAATGCGGACTGGTTCCAGATCTACCAGATCGTGCGGGAGAACTGCTCCGTGGAATATGACGGCGCATCCCCGAAGGATGACTTGATGGAGCGGCTGCTCCGGGCAAAAAACAGAACATAAAAGAAATGGGGACATGGACATGAAAACTTTCAAAACAGCGGAAAGCGTATGCGCGGGGCATCCCGACAAGCTGTGCGACTTCATTGCCGACAGCATCCTGGACGCCTGCTTGTATAAAGATAAATCCTCCCGCGTAGCCTGCGAGGTCATGGCGGCAAAACACCGCATCATCGTGGCAGGCGAAATTTCCTGCTCCAAACATGTGGACATCCGTTACGAGGTGCGCAGGGCTTTGCAGAAACTTGGATATAACCCTTACGCTTTTCTGATTTATGTATTTGTGCATAAGCAGAGCCGCGACATTGCGGGCGGCGTGGATATGAGCATGGAAGCAAGGAACGGCGACACTTCCTGTTATGCTAATCTCGGCGCGGGCGACCAGGGCACCGTTTACGGCTATGCCACCAACGAGACGAACGAGTACATTCCCCTGCCGCTCCTTCTTTCACACAACATCTGCAAAAGGCTGGACACAGTCAGGAAGGACAACCTTATCCGCGGCATCAAGCCGGACGGCAAGGCGCAGGTTACAATTGAATATGCAGACGGCAGGCCCCGGCGCGTAAAGACGATCGTGGTATCCGTTCAGCACGATAAAAACAAAGCCCCGGATGTACTTAAAAGCGAAATCATAGCCGAAGTTCTGCATCCCGTATTCCAGAAGTTCCCGTTTGACACGGATACGGAAATCCTTATCAATCCCTCCGGCAGGTTTGTAGAGGGCGGTCCAGATGCGGACACGGGGTTAACCGGCAGAAAGCTGATGGTGGATACCTACGGCGGACTTGCCGCTCACGGCGGCGGCGCCTTTTCCGGAAAGGATCCGACCAAGGTCGACCGCAGCGGCGCTTACATGGCGCGGTGCGTCGCAAAGAACATTGTGTTTGCGGGACTGGCGGACGAGTGCCAGACGGCGATCAGCTACGCAATCGGCAAGGCCGATCCCGTGGCTGTTCAGATCGACACCTTCGGCACGGGAAAGGTCAGCGATGAAACCCTCGCCAAAGCTGTGAACGATGTGTTCAATCTGCGCCCTGCGGCGATTATCAACGAACTCTGCCTGCGCAGATGCTCTTTCGCAGACTACTCTGCTTACGGGCATTTCGGCAACGGCTATCCCACCTGGGAATATACCGATAAATACAAAGAATTAAGGGAGGCGGTGAAGCGTTATGAAAACAACGAGTGAGATGCAGCTTGTTCCGATCACGAAGCTGGTACCCTATGTGAACAACGCGCGTACCCACTCCCCGGAACAGATAAACAAGCTGCGTTCATCAATCAGAGAGTTCGGTTTCATCAATCCTGTCATCATCGACCGTGACTATGGCGTTATCGCCGGCCACGGCCGTATTCTTGCGGCGAAGGAGGAAGGCATCAAGGAAATCCCGTGCGTCTTTGCCGACCATCTGACGGACGCGCAGAAAAAAGCATATATCATTGCCGACAACCGCATGGCGATGGACGCCGGCTGGGATGAGGAACTCCTGCGGGTGGAAATTGAAGCCCTGCAGGCGGAGGCGTTTGACCTCTCCCTCACAGGCTTTGACGAAAAGGAACTGTCTGACCTGTTCAAGGACGATGCCGATGTGCAGGATGATGATTTTGATGTGGATGCGGAACTGGAAAAACCGACCATAACTAAAAGCGGCGATGTGTGGACGCTTGGTCGGCACAGGCTGGTCTGCGGCGATTCCACGAAAGCAGAAACCTTCGACCTTCTCATGCAGGGAGGAAAGGCCAACCTTGTGGTGACCGACCCTCCGTACAACGTGAACTATGAAGGAAGGGCCGGGAAGATTAAAAACGACAATCTTGCGGACGAAAAATTCTATCAGTTCCTCTTTGACGCCTTTTCCAATATGAAAAAGGTTATGGCGGACGATGCCAGCATTTATGTGTTTCATGCGGATACCGAGGGGCTGAACTTCCGCAGAGCATTCTCGGACGCGGGGTTCTATCTCTCCGGCTGTTGCATCTGGAAAAAACCGAGTTTGGTGCTTGGTCGTTCCCCATATCAATGGCAGCATGAGCCGTGTCTCTACGGATGGAAGAAAAACGGAAAGCACCAATGGTACTCCGACCGCAGGCAGACTACGATATGGGAATTCGAGAGGACAAAAAAGAACACGGATCACCCGACCATGAAGCCGGTGCCGCTTCTTGCCTATCCGATACAGAATTCTTCCATGAGCAACACGCTTATTCTCGATCCGTTCGGCGGCAGCGGCTCTACGCTGATTGCCTGCGAACAGACCGACAGAAGCTGTTACACCATTGAGCTGGATGAGAAATACTGCGATGTCATCGTGAAGCGGTACATCGGGCAGGTTGGATCTGCGGACAATGTTTCCGTGGAACGGGACGGCAGGACATACAGCTATTCGGATCTGGAGGCGGCCGATGAATCGTAACCTTACGCTCGGCAGCCTCTTTGACGGTTCCAGTGGTTTCCCTTTGGGCGGCTTGATTTCCGGCATTGCTCCTCTGTGGGCATCGGAAATCGAGCCATTTCCTATTCGCGTGACCACAAAGCGGCTGCCCAATATACAGCATTTGGGTGATGTCAGCAAATTGAACGGTGCGGAAGTTCCGCCCGTGGACATCATCACCTTCGGCTCTCCCTGTCAGGATATGTCGGTGGCGGGAAAACGCGAGGGGCTGGACGGCTCCCGCTCCAGCCTTTTCTATGAAGCCGTCCGAATCGTAAAGGAAATGAGGTGTGCCACCAATGGCAGGAATCCCCGATACATCGTGTGGGAGAACGTTCCCGGCGCGTTCAGTTCAAACAAGGGTGCGGACTTCCAGTCCGTCCTCGAAGAAATCTGCTCGGTCAAGGGATACGAAATTCATACTCCTCGACCTGCGAAGTGGCCGACCGCCGGAGAGATCATGGCAGACGATTTCAGTCTCGCATGGCGGGTATTTGATGCGCAGTACTGGGGAGTGCCCCAGCGCAGAAAACGCATCTATCTTGTCGCAGATTTTGCAGGCGGATGTGCCGGAAAAATACTATTTGAGTCCGAAGGCGTGTCTGGGTATACTCCGCAGGGCTTCCGCTCGTGGCAAGGAACTGCCGGAACTGCTGAAAAAAGCACTGGAGCGGCAGGCACAATCTGCTTAAACGACCA
>CALLZZ010000109.1 GCA_937858235.1 uncultured Clostridia bacterium | reverse complement strand
CATGTAAAAATGCCCGCGCGAGACCGATTCGCTGCCGCCCGTCGGGGAACTGGGGGGCACCCTTTCCGGCGGCGAGCGGCAGCGAATCGGTCTCGCGCGGGCATTTTTACATGACGCGCCGTTCCTGCTCCTCGATGAGCCGGCCAGCAATCTGGACAGCCTGAATGAAGCGATGATTCTGAAATCGCTTGGCGAGGAGCGAAAGGGAAAAACCGTGGTTCTGGTCTCCCACCGGCCGTCCACGATACGGATGGCCGACCGGGTCTATTCGGTGGAACATGGGCGAATGAGCTGACGGGAAATGCCTGGAGGTGGATGTGTGAAGCTGAAAAAATGGATATTCGTGACCATCGGCTGCATAAGTTTTGGCCTGGGATGCATTGGAGTCGTCCTGCCCATTTTGCCGACCGTGCCGTTTTTCCTGGCGACCGTATTTTTTTTGCAAAGAGTTCCCGCAGGCTGCATGGCTGGTTTATGGGCGCGAGGCTCTATCAAAAGCACTTGGACTCTTTTGTGAAAAAGAAAGGCATGACGGTCCGGACAAAAGCGGCTGTTCTGACAAGCGTCACCCTGCTGATGGGGCTTGGCTTTATGATGATGGGCAGAGTGCCCGTCGGCCGAATCATCCTCGCCGTCGTATGGGT
Organism: uncultured Clostridia bacterium; assembly: GCA_937858235.1. Taxonomy (GTDB): domain Bacteria; phylum Bacillota; class Clostridia; order Oscillospirales; family Oscillospiraceae; genus Onthomonas. The sequence continues at coordinate 6,163 of CALLZZ010000109.1, read as the reverse complement.
ATGCCACGTGACTTACTTTCTGTTCGGCGTCCGAACCATCCGGGCCCCCGGGAATACATAAAATAAAAAAGGCGGCATTATCCCGGCATGGGCCGCTCCACAAATAGGGATTTCTCGTTTGTCTCTGCTTGCGGCGCCGCTACGGGCGGAGCAAAGGCAAGAAAGCAAACCCAATGCCGAGAAATCGGTCAGAGCATGGACTATTCCCCGGCTGTACCAAATCGTTATCAGATACTTAACAAACTGTCATATACCGTTCAAGACCTGTTCACAATGCTTGGGTATCATATAAGAGTAGTCTTTTTCATCACTTCCTCCTCCATTCTCCTTATCACTGGCTTGGGTCCTGACAAGTCCCAAACCTTTCACTCCCCTTTTATCGGTTGGCAGCCGGTAAAAGGGTGATTTTTTTGTTCTATTGTTCTATATGGAAAGAAGAGCCGGACCCCGAATCAAGAGGGCCGGATAGGCTGCCAAACGGAAGGATGGCGCAGATGGGTTATGGAAAACATTTCTTTTGCGCCCAAAGCCCAAAATTGTTATACTTAAACTGGAGATGATCTTATGATTGGTAAAATCACTTGGTATAACGATAAGATGGGTTTCGGATTCATAGTTTCTCAAAATGGCGGAAACCGACTCTTTTTTGATACGGATAGCCCGAATCGATTTTCCATTGAGCAGGAAGTCGAATTCGATGAAATGACAAATCCAAGAAACGGCCGCCTGCGCGCATCCAATGTAAAACCGGTGTCTCCGCCCAAACAGGAATGACTCATTTATCCGATAAGGCACCTGCCAAGCGCAATATATAGGTAATGTAAAATTGGATTGCACCACATGTTGATAACTCGGTGGAAATTGTCGAAAGTTGAAAAAGGAAAGCCGCCCGCTTTTCCGAACGGGTGAAATATTTGAAATTATTCCTAGCGATATATTCGTAAATGGGTGGAACTCTATAGCAGGAAAGAGGGGAGTTTTAATGACGGTGGCATCACTCGTTATGAGTATAGTCGCGTTGGTGATTTCCATAATTGCCCTATGCTGTGTCATAAAGTTAAAAAAGAGGAATGACTAAACGGGTAGATTACTCCACCCGATTTTCCAATAAAAAGCATCGAAAAGCACCTGTTCCATCCGAACGGGTGCTTTTCGGGTGGAACAGTGTGAAAAGGAGGCGGCATGACAATTCTCACATCACCGCGTCCCGGACCGCACTACTCCGGCATACCTTGCGGCCTTTTGATTTTGGGTAAAAGGATGACGGAGCTTTAAGGGGATCGCAAGTCTTCTGCTTTTTTACTTTTTGTTTGTAAATTCTTAACATTTTTATGCGATACTATTGTATGCGGGCTCCTCAGTATGTGGCCGTTCCTTGCAATGATGGTCATGGAGCTCGCTTTTTGTTCCCTCCACCCTATTTCCGCCGGTCATGCGGCGGACAAGCCGCGTGATTCAGGCATTGGTCAATTCCACTCCGGTGTCGTCCACAAAACGGGCAAAATCCAAACTCGTATTTCGTCCTTATTTTCCCGCCCTGGGAGCCAGTTTCAAGCTTTGCCATTTTGCCTTATTTTTACATAAGTTATCGGCCGTTTTTGTTAAACTATACAAATTAGATGCGTATTTCAAGAAACACCATAATGTGACATCTTTTGACGCTCTATTTAGGTATAATAAAACTGCTCTCTAAAAAAAAGGAAAATGTACACAAAGAAAGGGTCGTAAAAATTGGAAACAATCATAGTAGACAAAGCGCTGTTGGACGATAAGCTCTCTCAGGCAAAAGACGGTGATTTAATTGAACTGACCATTGTGCCTTCTCAAAACGATTGCGGTCATTATTCCCCCTCATTTCTCCATCTCGCATCAATCCATAACAGAAATACATACGAAGATTTAGAGAGCATCGACGACTACCTGACCGATCTGCGGGCAAAAGAAATCGCATAACTAAACGCGCTCGGCTCCGCTTCGGCGGAGCTGCTTTTTTAGGCCCGCTTGTGTTGTGTGCCCTCACACATTCCCTAGCTTGGGACATACGATAAACTGGTGATGCCTTATGTCAGACATGCCGTGTATGCCCGGTGAAAAACTGACTATCCTAGCCGCATCTTTGGCAAACTCGATAGCTGCGAAATTCGACGGCATGGCTTTACATACTTTGGAATATTTCTTTTGCGTCCTGGGCGAAAATCTATGTCTGATCGCCTCCCGGAGAGAAGGCATGGAAAATTTGAAAATGAAAGCGGCGCACCATACCGGCCACGCGGACATAAAAAGGGCCGCTGATGTCTATCCTCACACAGCCGATGAGACAACGCGGCAATAAAATAGGGGCCTTTCCGCATGGGGTCAAAAACAGCCGGATAAAAATAACGCCGCATAAGCAAGTCCACAATGGCTTGCCTATGCGGTCTCTATGGAGCTGATGACTCGAATCGAACGCGTGACCTCATCCTTACCAAGGATGTGCTAAGTCACATGAATGCGCCATTTTTACGCTATTATTTATAAATTTGACTGGCTTTTGACCGAGGACTGAAAATTGACTGAATCTTATCCGCCGTATCGTCTATCTGCTCATTGGCAACATGAGTGTAGATGTCGGCGGTCATTTTTATGTCTGCACGGCCCAAAAGATACTGTGCCGTTTTGAGATCGACACCGGCCCAATAAAGAGCGGTCGAATGCCGCAGCATACGGGGATGGACACGGAACCCGACGGATTTCGTCACATACCGCCACAGATGCCGGAAAGCCACCAGGGACACCCCGGGCGCTGGCGAACATCTGCACATGCTCTCTCGGGGTGCTCGCCAGGATGGTTGCAAGTGGGGCTGGTATCGGAACCGAGCGGTGAGCGGCATCACTTTTCAAACTGTGATCGGGATTCTGCTGGTTTTTCAGGAAGGTCGCGGCCCGATTGACCGCCACCGGCCGGATGTGATTATTCCACGCGTTGTTGTACCCTATTTGGTGAGGGCTCGCAGATTGGCCTTGTCAGTGTCGCGCCATTTGGCGGTCCACTCCCCTACCGTCGTGTGATCGTCAACCAGTACGCCGGTATCGGCCTCTCTCTGGATTGCCTTGACCTTCGCTTTCACTTCCGGCACAGAGCGTCCATAAATATCCTTATAGCTGCCGTCCGGGAATGTCATCCGTTGGGCTTAGCGTCCATCCTTGCGCTTCTTCATAAGCTCACTCCCTTTGGGTAGACACCCGCCGAGTTATCATTCTACTTACTGCTCGAGCTTGTATCACTCCCCAAGCCTTCGCTGAACGAATACAGTCCGCCAGTCACTGCATCCTCAAAATTTTTGGTGCTTTCGATTTTCCACTGGCCGTTCTGCCTTTTAAGCTGTACATCCATTTCGGTGCTGGCCAGAGCCACATCCGGCTGTGAAAGCTCCTTGGTGACGTCCGCCGTCATCTGGCTGTCGGTGTCTTCGCTGGACATGCTGCTGGAGCTGAACGCATTGGCCAGCGCAGCACTGAACATTTTGGAAACCTCATTCGTCATAATCTTTTTCATATCCGGAGCAGTAATTTTTACTTTGATGGATGCCGTATGGCCACTAATCTTTGCCTTGCCCTCCGTCTTTGCATCAATTTTGGAAAACATGGCTTTATACATGGATTCGGATTCTGCCGTGGACGATGAAGAGGAATCGCCGCTGGTACCGGAATCCATGGCAATTACGAGATCGGCGGCTTTGGTTGTTTCACCGGCTTTCAGTTCCGAAAAGTATGTCTTGACGACCTGTTCGGGGCTCATTACCTTTTTGGCGCATCCTGTCACGAGCGTAGAAATACTGAAAGCCACAACACACACGATGGCGACCGCCCGATAAACCTTTTTCATGATTTTCCTCCATTATGTCATTTGAATGAGCCCTGGCCGATTGGTCGGGGTTATTTCCATCTTTTTATTATGTTCTTCACTTCTTTCAAAATGAATGTGGCAAATTCGGCGGTAAACAGAGAAAACAGCCCCATACCAGTCAGTGCTAAGACCGCACATAGTATCCCGGCCACCGCCCGTTGCAGGATAGCAATCCCCATAGCCCACAGTGGTTGTGTGGTAAAAGCCATCCACATGGCGTCACCAAAACTATGAATATTTTTATCCCGGCTTCAAAATTATAGATGCCGAGTGTGCCGTATAAGTAAATGATTGCTGTGAGCGTGATACAGATCGTCATGGCAGAGCGAGCCTTATTCTTTACAAACACAGACGGAACCGCTCGGCACCTTTGAATCCCCTCACCAACCGCAAGAGGCGGACAATGCGGATCGCTCTCACGATACGCAGAGGCCGAAGGACCTGGGCGAAAGGATAGAAGCAATAAGGTCCATAATACGGGCTTTTATGCAGTACTATTTTGAATCGGCCGCGACCAGATAATAGAACCAGTCGGCCAAAACAGTATACAGATCACAAAATCGGCATCTTCAAGACCTGACTGAACTGATTTCGGTATTTTAGTGACCAGCTCGATGAAGAACTCACCGACAGTGTAGACGCTGAGAAGGATAATCAGGACGTCCCATATTTTGCATATCCGCTTTTTCACCCATATTCATCCCGCAACGACAATCTATTACAGGATAATACAAAATATAAGGGATTGCAAGAGGCCAATGTGCCTTTCAGCACAGCTTTCAAGTTGATCGCCTCGCAAGATAATTTGGCATTGCCTTGACCCAATCATCCAGCGATTTAAGTTGTTTCTGAATTGATTTAGCATAAAATCGTTCTTTCATTTCAACTTCTGAAAAAATTTTACCGCTTTTTTCAGCGTATCGCAAGAGCCTATCTCGATATTTTTTATAACTGTGCGTTGTGTTTGCAATCGTATTGACGACCTCTTTGTATCTTGAAAGCAAATCAGTAAAGTATTCCTTGATACAGATAATTTCAGATGAAGAAAGAAATTTATTCTCGCTCCAATACTTAATGCCATCAAAATAAATGTCAATTAACCTGTTTGCAAGTTCTAAACGCGTTGCATCATCCTGAGATCTCTTTTGCTTAGATTTGTCTCGCTCATCTGTCGATTTTGAGGCGGATATCTTAACCGGCTTATTGGACGCTCTTATATTATTTTTATTAGCACCGGGCGTCTCTTTTTGATTTAAGGAGTGATAGCCAACTACGCTGTCTGTATCAGTTTGGTTAGGATATGTCTCCTCCAATATTCCTTCATTAAATACGTCCATTGAAACTTGAAAATGATTTGCTATTTTGAGCATATTTTCATGTGATAAATTTTTGGTTCTTCCATGCTTTAGATCAGTAATGATGCTCGGGCGCATCCCTGTTTCCCGGCACATCTCGGCAATACTTATATTTTCCATCTTGCATAGATAACTGACTATTTCAAACATATTCACCATATTACGGCCTCCGGAATAGTACGAATCAGCAGTACTGCTGAAAACCGTATCAAAGTTATAAATTTGCACTTGGGTCTTTCCGCATTCCGCAATATGCTTTAAGCATAGCTACGGAATGCAGTATATTTAATCAACGCAATAACTGTATTACTTAATTCCGTATTTATCAATACTCTTACATAATAGGGAGAGAGAAACTTGCTCAAAAATGCATTCACGCCGTTTGGCGCATCCGTAAAGGCAAGGCTCGCTGAGTCCGGATAAACCCCAAAGTGGATTCAAGGAAGAATGCCATAAAAGAACTGGCTTATACGTCGATAGCGGCCGCATCCGCTACAAAATAAGCCAAATATACGATACAAGCCCCACACCAATCGGCGCGGGGCTTGTCTTTTACCAAAATCTGCTGTAGAATAGGTCCAGCAAAGGGTAACGCAAGGGCGGTTAGCCACTCTCCCGCGGAGGGAGGTGGTGCTGATGGAGTACATAGCGGCTATCATCATCCTTTTGATAGTAGCCACGGCGTATCTCAACGCAGCAAAAAAGTAGCCGCCCCCGAGTCCAATCGCGGCGGCTACATACCAAAGCCTTGGGCTAACCGCTGATGCGGTTTACCCTTTGCTACTTTTATATTATACCGCCAGACCGATAATGTCAACAGCTTATGTATAGCATCGCTTTACCGAAGCTCGCCTTCGTGGCGGGCTCCTTTTATGCTCAAATTTAAAAAAAGTGGTTTTATGGCAACCCAAATTCAACGCGG
>CALLZZ010000108.1 GCA_937858235.1 uncultured Clostridia bacterium | reverse complement strand
GAATCCGCATAAACGAAACAAGACGGCAGGAGAACCTCCTTTGCAGGAAGTTCCGCACTGCCGTCTTGCGTTCTGGCGGATTTCATTTTTGTTACTGAGGTACGGTTATGCTACAGGTTTTACACGATCATGCGTTATGTTCAATGTGCCATCGGTATTTACGGTGATGCGAGTAACGCAATCTTTTATTTGAATTTCAAACAGACGTTGATCGCTGCTCATATCGCCGATGCGTTTTTTATTCAGGTTTCTTACTTCGGTCATAGAAATACTTCCCTCCCCTCGACTGATTTTTGAGTGTTCAGGCATATAAAGCAAAAGCTGTTATCGCCTTACGCAATAACAGCATACTAATTTATGGGACAAGCTTGGAGGTGTGGGAATAGCTTTCCGGTAGAGTGTGAGTAGCGAATTTTTAATATTGTACCAAGTTCATGCATGAAGTCTAAATATGTAAAGCCAATATCAGCGTTAATCAAGTTAACCTTGATATCAGTCTCAAAACGTGATAAAATATTCCAAATAGGCTATTTGAGGGCAAAGCTCTTTGGAGGAGATATTATGGCGTTCAGCTACAATAAGCTATGGAAAATACTGATAGATAGAAAAATGATGAAAAAAGATTTGATGGCTATGACGGGCTTAACTACAACTACTATGGCAAAGTTAGGCAAAGAACTGCCGGTCAGCATGGACGTTTTGGCGCGCATATGTAAGGCTCTCAGATGTAATATTGGAGATATCGTCGATTACATTGATGAAGAAAATAAATAGGATACAGTTCAGTTTGAATGGAGGGTTTCGGCATGAGGTTATGTTTTGGCTCATATTTAGCGATTCTTGTTCCGTGCAAGGCAGTTAATATTGATAATAAGCAGTTGTGCGAAGCACTTCTTCATTCTGTTGCCCCCAATTATGAGTTTACATTTTCAGGGCAGGAAAATGCAGATCGTGTCAGAGAAGATGCCACATCAAAATTACTGCGGTGTGAACAAAATCTCTCAAAAGATATTACCGGGCCAGCCCGCAGCGCCGTTCCACAAGAAGTAGCCAGCTACTTTAAGAACAATGTCATCAAACTGTTGGACAGTAATTTATCCAAGCAGATAATCCTGGCGCTTAAAGACATGATTGGTAATGATCTTCCTGAAAAAGATGGGAAGAAAATACATGGTATTTACGATGATACGAAAGTCGATCTGGTCAATGGCATAACAAAAAAAGAATTGGCATCACAAACCGAATTTTGTTTTCATTCGTTTTTGGCCGGAGTCTTTTTATATGTTGTCACAAACACCACGAACCGAAGCGGTAAAAAGACGATTCGATCTGTTACACAAGAGTATGTTCTTTCCTTCACATCTCGGATTGAAGAAATAACGCTCCTTGAGGATAATGTGTCAGATCGGATCTGCACTTATGATTATAGAAACGGAAAGACCGATACAGAATTCGCCGAAGGTGTCGCAGAGTATGTTATAGACAAAATCAAGCAGCTACCTCAGCCATCAAAACAGGACGATTCCCTGCTTGTTACTCTGCTGTCAGAAGCTAATGGAAAGTGTTTATATTGCGGTGGTCATCTTGGAATTCCCAAGCGAGGGAAGATTCCGGTTAAAAACTGTGAAATTGTCTATTTGAAGCAGTCACCAGATGAAGCGGACAGCTATGAAAATGCGGTAGCATTATGTACAAACGAATGTGCTCCTCTTGTTCCGGTGATGTCATCTGATGAAATAGCAGAGTTGCTTGAAAAAAAACACCGTTGTGCGGATATTCAGGCATTTCTTGACAGAATATCCGGCATTAAGTTTCAGGATGAAATAGAGACTGTTCTGCGAGAAGTTCATAAGACAAAGAATGCGCAAGGACTGGAACCAACAGATATCAAGGATTTGGTTGAGATTGAGCGTAAGATTCACGAACCTTTCCTGAAGGACAAGATTAATGCGAGTATGGCTCGCTTATATAAAACTGTAAAAAACACTTGCTCCCGTCTTGAACAGGAAATCGGATTTGACACGAATATGTTTGGGGAGTTAATGAAATCCGCTTATAAGCTGCTCGAAAGTGGAATACAGCAAAAATCAGATATCATCGATCCACAGGAATACATAGCAGATCTCTTAGTTGAAAAACTATTTTCACAAGTTGGACAGAGACATAGAGATGCCTGTGAGATCATTGTTGGATATTTAGTGAAAAGGTGTGATTTGTTCAATGAAAATACCAAGCAAAGTTAATTCTTTCTCCGATAGTGTCATTGCTCTCTTCGCGCCTATCTTGGAGAAATTAGAGGAGCGGGATATGACCCCGCATGAACTGCTCGAAGCGACACGGACAAAGGTATCGGAAATAAGCATATTTCTTGATGCTCTTGATTGTTTGTATAAACTTGGGCAAATAGAAATACCTGACGGGACGGAGGTACTCCACTATGTTAAAGCGGATAACATGCGAGAAGTTTAAAACTCAGCCGGAGGATTTCCGGCCTGGGCTTAACGTCATCCTTGGCAGTTCGGATGGCAGCAACGCTATTGGCAAGTCCACTTTTCTGCTGATACTGGATTTTGTATTTGGAGGGGATAACTACCCAAAATCCGCAAAGGATGTGATCACTCATCTTGATCACCACACGATAAACTTCATCTTTGAATTTGATGGTTTTCCCTACTTTTTTTCTCGAAGCACAAGCCGCCCGTCCGTGGTGAATCGCTGCGACAGCCAGTTCCATGTCATTGAGGAAATGAGTGTGCCGAACTATCGCAAATGGCTGTTCCACGAGTATAGAATACTTCTGAGGGGTATTACTTTTGATGAAATTGTAGAAAGATTCTTCCGTATTTACGGCCATGGAAGCCATAATGAACACAAGCCTCTGCAAAGCGAGCGCGAATCAATGGCAACGGCTGTAGAGTACCTTATGAAATTATTGGATAAGTTTGAAGCCATCCAGAATCTGAAAACCGCCGAAGAAAGCTATGGCATCAAGCCAAGCAAACAAGCGGAACGTTCCATATCGGATATCACGGCTGATATTGGCGAGAATAAGGAAAAAATAGAAAGTCTGGAAAAACGCAGGGAGAGGCTGTGCAGACAAAATGAAGAGGCCAACCTGCGCGCTTTGGGTATTGATCCACAGCAAGCGGAGCGGCTTGCTGAAATTAAGAGTGAGTTAGGTAAACTGAGCCGCCGGAAGAGTCGTTTGATATCCCAGCTTAATGCAGTCCGCAACAATATGCCTGGTAATGACGGAGTGCTAAAAAAAGACTTTTCGGCTCTGCTCCGTTTTTTCCCTGATGCTAAAATTGATGCTTTTACTGATGTTGAAGCTTTCCATGCTAAGATCAACGGTTTTCTTCGCGCTGACATTGAGGAAGAAATTGCACGGCTGACGCCGCAAATTGAATACATAGATGCTGATATTGCAAACTATGAGAAGCAAATCGAGGGTTCAGGAGTCGCCAAATCTCTCTCGCAATCCATTCTTACTCAGTACGCCCGTGTGTCACGGGAAATAGAAAAACTGGT
>CALLZZ010000107.1 GCA_937858235.1 uncultured Clostridia bacterium | reverse complement strand
ACCTTGTTTTTGCTACTGAGCACAAAGAAAAAAGCCGCCTGTTAAGGCAGCTTGCTACGCTACTATCCTTCGTACTTAGGTAATCCCCAAAACCTTGTTTTTGCTACTGAGCACAAAGAAAAAAGCCGCCTGTTAAGGCAGCTTGCAATGAAAATGAAGCGGCGCATCTTTATTCTGCATCCGCTTCATCCATCTTGATAGCTTCACTAATTATGGCTTCTACCATCGGCAGATATTTTTCCGGGCAGTAGGCCAATTTCAGTTTGAGCCGTTCATGCTCTTTGCTTTCCAGCGTTTCTTTGTCTGGATAAAAGTATCTTTCCACTGGCATATTACAGGTCGTCGCTAAATCGTGAAAGAGCGGCAAGCTCGGTATATATCCGCTATTCTCAATATTGGCAAGATATCTATCATCCATGTGTACCATTTCGGCTAAAGCAGGGCGGGATAATCTCAGAATATTCCGCGCCTCTTTTAAGTCTTTCCCAAAACTGGCAAAGCTGGAGGGCAGTTGTCGATTGATTTTTTCTTTTGGCATATACAATATCACCCCTATAATATTGTATATGCCATGCTTCTACACATGAATGTTATTACATACCATGTATTTACACATTTTATGCCGTGTTTTGTTTGCAAGCTTCGGTCAGGCGTAGTATAATTTATATGGAGGTGTCTGCATGAATTATATTACAATCAAAGATGTTGCAGCTAAATGGAGCATATCGGACAGGCGAGTTTTGCAGTACTGCAATGCCGGACGCATACCGGGTGCGGCAAAAATGGGCAATACATGGATTGTTCCGAAAGACGCAGAAAAACCCAGAGATGAACGGTACAAAACAAACGTTGATTATAGCGAAAATGCGGACAAGTAGAAATTCTACCGCATATCTAAACTCTTTGTAGAGTCCAATAAACTGGTTGTTCCTTGGAAACTACATGTTAAAAATCTATAATTAATTTGACAGGAGGAAATAAAATGGCACAGAGAGATTTAGGAAATATTATTTCCGAACTCAGAAAAAAGGCTGGTATGACGCAGCAGGATTTGGCGGATAAGCTAAACATTACAGACAAGGCAATATCCAAATGGGAACGCGGACTTTCATCCCCAGATATTGACACTATTCCCCGGATAGCACAAATATTTGGGGTAACAAGTGAAGAATTACTAAATGCAAAATTAAAAGAAGAGGAGCCGGAATTGATGTCCTATAAGTATGAATATGTGGACGTAAAGATTGATAAGCTTTTCGGGGCAAAATCCAGTGAGCATAGAGAAATCATCGACCAATATGCCAAAAAGGGGTATCGATATATTGGTTTTCTGCCAACCGATATTGCAGAGAGCGGTAAAATCAAAAAGGTTGATTTGATTTTCGAGAAGCAATATGATTAAAAATCAGATGGTCGTCCCAACGGAAATAAAAAAAACCGTTGTTGCGGCGGCTGGATAGTTATGCCCCAAACAATATAGAGTAGCCTAACGGCGGTTTTGAGAAATCAAAGCCGCCGTTTTCCTTTTGAAAAAATGGAGTTTCGGAGGGTGTATTAAAGTCGCCCTTTTTTAAGGATATGGCGGTATTGAGGAGGTATCGCCATGTCCTTAATTCTATACGATCCGCCGCCGTTAGGTAGTCTATCAAAAAAAGCCTGTATCACGCAAGCGATACTTGTACTCTAAAGCATGGCATAGGTAATGTAATATCATGTAATATTTTCGCCCGGTTGAGTTGTTTTCAGCCGGGCATTTTGCGTTTGAGCAGACTTTTCCGCTTGCCGGAGACTTTCATAAAGTTTCTCCCTGTTTACGGTTGCCGATTTCCGGTCTCTGTGATTACTCCAGCGAAAGGGAGGAAATCACCCCGCCTTTGCGGTTGCGAAAGGGGGTGAGAAAATGAAAGACCCCTTAGAGCTACGTGTTCAGAACCAGTTTGGCGGCTTCTGTACCAGGGTTTTGAAGAACGAGGCGGCGCGTATACATAACGAGTACGCAAGGCAGCGTGACCGGGAAAAATCCCTGGGCGAGCTTACGCCCGGCGAATTGTCGCAGATAGCCACGGTAGACAAGCCCTTTGAGAATGAACATATTTTTGAAGTGCTTGGAAAGCCCGTGGTCGTGACCGGCGATCTGCTGGCGGAGGCCATAGCAAAACTGCCGGAGGACAAGCGGGATGTTATCCTGTTGTCCTACTTCCTGGGTATGAGTGACCGGGAAATCAGCGAGCACATGAACGTAGTTCGTCAGGCCATATCCAAACGGCGGGCTAAAACGCTCAAAGAGCTGCGCGAGTATTTGGAAAAGGAGGGATTTGAATGGCCGGAGATATGAACGCCCTGCCTCTGCCTGTTATTCAGGCAGCAATGGAGGGCGACGGTGAGGCGCTTGCCGCTGTCCTCAATCACTACAAAGGCTATATCCGCTACCTTGCCATGAGGCCGCTGAAAGACGAATACGGGAACGAATACCTGTGCGTTGATGAAGATATGCGGCTCAGGCTTGAAGCAAAGCTAATCCACAGTATCGTAACGGGCTTCAAGATACTGCCGGCATAATTTGGTGCCCTGCGTGTTTCTCTCCCTTTCCACGCTGCACTCTAAAATGCCGTTGCCCGTAGCTACTCTTTGACAAAGAAAGCCCGCAAGATAACGGCGGTGCAGCATAAGGCATACGGATACATTCTGTCTGTACCGAGCCATACAGCCGGTGCGCCATGACCCTTATCCCTACGGGATAAGGCGAGCGATCAGCACCCAGGCTGCAAAGCAAGCGTGGCAGCTTGCGGGCGGAGACATACAGGCAGGACAATGATACTCCCTTGCAGCCACAGTCCGAGCGTTCAAAGCGTCGCAGGCAATGGGCAGGGCCCCGGCAGACCGCCGGAGGGGTGAAACTCCCGTGGAGCTGTGCCAACAGCCATCCGTTTTATGCCTATTTCATTTTGTTTTATAAATGAAAGGGGTGTTTTTATGCGGCAAAATAAGCAAGAGCAAAATCCCCCTGTTGTGCGTGAGTACACCATTGGGGATACAAAATACATTGTTAAGGCTTCCGTAAAAGAGGGAGCCACCGAGGACGCGGCGACCAAGATACGCCGCCTGATACGAAACGATATAGGAAAGCAGGACGCACAAAAAAACGGTGCGTGATTTCCTGTTTAGGCTGACAGACAGCGGTTAGAGCGGTATAGTGTATGTAGTATCAATAACCGCTTGTCTGGCTGCCGGAATAGGAGGCAGATATGAACAAGCAGCCGGACACTTTGAACCTTGACAATCAAACACCGATAAAAACAGTCATTCCTTTTCAGCCTATCAGCAGCACCGCTCCTTTGGGTGAAGCCGCCCGCGCCGCCATCAATAAAACGGTACTGCAATTCTATGTGCAGAACCAGCCGCAGGAAGAAACCGCCCAGGGTATTACAGCCCTGTACGAACGTCTTTCGCAGGAGGACGGGCAGGAGGGCGAAAGCAACAGCATAGCTAACCAGAAGAAGATTTTGGAACGCTATTGCCGCGACCATAACTATACGGGGATACGGCATTATGAGGATGACGGGTACAGCGGTACGAACTTCAACCGCCCGGGCTTTCAGGAAATGCTTGCTGATGTTAAGGCGGGCAAGATCAGCCGTGTTATCGTCAAAGATATGTCGCGCTTCGGGCGTGATTATCTGCAAGTAGGAATGTACACCGATATTCTGTTTCCTGACTTTGGCGTGCATTTCGTGGCCGTGAATGATGGCGTTGACAGTACGCGGGGGGACAATGAGTTTACCGCAATCCGCAATGTATTCAATGAGATGTATGCGCGGGATACTTCAAAGAAAATCCGGGCGACCTGGCAATCAAAGGGGCGCTCCGGGGAGCGCCTTACCACAATACCGCCCTATGGATACCGCAAAGACCCGGAGAACAAAAAGAAGTGGGTTGTTGACCCGGAGGCTGCGGCAATCGTGCAAAGGATATTCTCCTTGTGTGTGGAGGGCTTAGGGCCGACACAGATTGCAAAATGGCTTCAAGAAAACAAAGTCTTGAACCCTACGGCCTATTGTCGGGCACATGACTTACCCACCACCAACAAGCCTACCGCTAATCCCTATAAGTGGACCAACGAAACGGTCTCCCGCACTTTGGAGCGTATTGAGTATTTAGGGCATACGGTGAACTTCAAGACAAAAAAGCAATCCTACAAGAGCAAGAAAAAGCTGTGGAATGACCCGTCTGAATGGGCAATTTTTGAGAATACCCAGGAGCCTATCATTGACGAAAATGTGTTCCTGGTAGTACAGAACCTACGGCAATCAAGGCGGCGCCCAAACAAAATGGGTGATATGGGGATGTTCTCCGGACTGCTGTTCTGCGCCGATTGTGGCGGCAAGATGTATCAATGCAGAACGAACGAGTTTAAGCCCGAACAGGAATATTTCCTTTGCTCCACTTACCGCAAAGACCGTACCGTATGCAACAATACACATTCCATCCGCAATGTTTCGCTGGAAAAGGTCGTTCTTAGCAATTTGCGTGAAGCAATCGAGTATGTAACGCAGTATGAGAGCGATTTTGTCCAGGAGGCGGCGGAAAGCAATGTGCGGATAAGGGATAAGGCGTTGGCGCAGAAAAAGGATACGCTGGTACAAGCGGAAAAGCGGATTGCCGAGCTCGATTTGATTTTCAAGCGGATTTATGAGGATAACATTTCGGGAAAGCTGACCGACGAGCGATTTATAAAGCTATCCCGTGATTACGAGCTTGAACAGGACAACCTAAAAGCAACCTCCAAAATCTTGCGTGAGGAAGTCAAGCAGATGGAGAAAAGCAAAACCAATGTCAAGAGTTTCATTGCTATTGCAAAGAGGTACACTGACTTGACCGAGCTTGACGCAACCATATTACGAGAGTGTATTGATAAAATACTGGTGTCAAAAAACTCTGGCAGAAAAGGACGCGCCGCGGGCGACAAGGTTCAAGAAATCGAGATCGTCTATAACTTTATCGGTGCTTTTGATTTTGGCAAAGCTATTGAGCAAGCCCAAACAAGCCCATAAATAGCGAAAATCGGCATAGCATAAGTGCCATGCCGATTTCCGCATTAAATGTTTTCTTACCTCACCGCTCCTAAAAGGGCAGGTTTTTTCACTGGTTAACTCAGTGTATCCAAATCGGTAGTAAATGAGCTTTCCATGGCCTTTTCCATGTCGTCCTCATTGATCTCGTACAGACCGTCTTTGTTTTTGGTGACGTTAATAATGAAGGTCTTTTCCTCTCCGTACTTTCCCTCTGCAATGGCGTTCTTCAGCAGTTCAGCTACCTCTCCGTAGAGCTTTTCATAAAGAGCGTTCATGTCGTTCAACGCCTTTTCATCGGTTTCCAGTGTATTCACCCATTCCGTGAGTTTATCCTGGACGTTTAGCTGAAGGGGCTTGATGGTCAACGGCACCTCGTAACCGGGCACACTGCCCTCGGTTAGTTCCTTGGCCTCACCTACCGAATAGGAGATGGCTCCCATCAAAAGGGTGAGCAGTTCCTTATACTTCTCCTGCACATCCTTAGACAGTTCCGTATCCCCCGCCATGCTCTCCAGGACGTCCTGAAGCTCATCGGCGTAGGTGTCGGCCAGATCAGTGACAGCCTCTTTGGAGTAGGCATCCAGCGCACTGGTGTCCCCGGTGGTGACGGTTTTCATCGTGGCGTCCACATACCCAGACGCATCGAAGGTACTTCCCTGTCCGCAGGCGGCAATGCTGAGCATCATCGCAGCTGTCACCAGGACTACACCCAGCTGGCGCAGCAGGTGGCGGTTGTGTTTTTTCATATATGTTCCTCCTGTCTTTGTTCGAACGTGGTTACTTCTCCAGATGTATCATCAACGCGGCCAAGTCGGCCGGACTGACGCCGGAAATGCGGCTGGCCTGCCCCAGACTGAGGGGGCGGATAGCCTTGAGTTTTTCTCTGGCCTCTATACGAAGCCCTTCCAGATGATCATAATCCAGGTCAACAGACAGTGTATGCGCCTCCATGCGGCGGAATTCCTCTACCTGACGCATCTGCCGGTCAATATAGCCCTTGTACTTCAGCTGAATCTCCACCTGCTCGGTGATCAAAGAATCCAGCACCGGTCGCTCCGGATCAAAGGGTGCCAAATCACTGTAGGTCACCCTGGGGCGTCGGAGCAGATCAGCCAACTTTACTCCATGCTTGGAAGCAGGTTCTCCCCGGCGTTCCAGCACCGCGTCCAGCTCCGGAGAGGGTGCAGCGCCGCAGTGCTCCAGCCGGTCGATCTCCCGTTTCACAGCCCGGTACTTCTCCAGTACTGCCAAATGCCGCGCCTCACTGATCAATCCGATCTGATACCCCACTGGGGTCAGCCGTTCATCCGCGTTGTCCTGGCGCTGAATCAGCCGGTACTCCGTGCGGCTGGTCATCATGCGGTAGGGTTCGTCGGTGCCCTTGGTGACCAGGTCGTCAATGAGTACGCCGATATAGCCCTGATCCCGCCGGAGCACCATGGGTGCCCGATCTTGCAGCTTTAGCGCCGCATTGACCCCTGCCACAAATCCCTGAACGGCCGCTTCCTCGTAACCGGAGGAGCCATTAAACTGTCCCGCTCCGTAGAGACCGTGGACTTTCTTGTGCTCCAGAGTGGGGAGCAGCTCGGTAGGATCTACGCAGTCGTATTCGATGGCGTAAGCCACCCGGGTCATCTCCGCCTGCTCCAATCCCGGGATGGTGTGTAGCATAGCCACCTGAACATCCTCAGGCAGGGACGAGGAGAATCCCTGAATGTACAGCTCTTCCGTATTCAGTCCCATCGGCTCAACAAAGAGCTGGTGACGTTTTTTCTCCGCAAACCGGACGACCTTCACCTCGATAGCGGGACAGTACCGCGGCCCAGTGGATTCAATGGCCCCATTATACAGAGGCGACCGATCCAAATTGGCTCGGATAATCGCATGCGTTTCCTCGTTTGTGTAAGTTAAATAACAGACCGCCTGGTTGTCCGGTGCCTGCTCCGTAGAGAAGGAAAAGGGCACCGGATGTTCATCCCCGGTTTGCAGCTCCATCTTGGAAAAATCCACACTGCGGGCATTGACCCGAGGCGGCGTACCGGTTTTAAATCGCCGGATGGTAACCCCCAACTGGCGCAGACAGTCGGTGAGCGGCAGCGCCGCCTGGAGTCCATCGGGACCAGAGTCCCGAAATACGTCTCCCACAATGGTGCGGCCGCCCAGATAGGTACCGGTGGCGACTACCACCGCCCTAACCTGATACACGGCCCCGGTGGCGGTAACGACAGCGGAAACCTGACCGGATTCCCCTGCCCGAATGGCAACAATCTCCGCTTGGCGCACAAAGAGGTTGTCCGTAATCTCCAGGGTATGCTTCATCACTTCCTGGTATTTCCGCCGATCCGCCTGGGCACGGAGAGAATGAACCGCCGGTCCTTTGCCCCGATTCAGCAGCCGGTACTGAATACAGGCCTGATCCGCTGCCCGAGCCATTTCACCACCCAGCGCATCCAGTTCCCGAACCAGGTGTCCCTTTCCGGTACCGCCAATGGCCGGATTGCAGGGCATGTTCCCCACTGCGTCCAGATTCACGGTAAAGCACAGGGTACGGCATCCCAGCCGTGCGCTGGCCAGCGCCGCCTCGATTCCGGCGTGACCGGCACCGATCACGGCAACATCAAATATTCCGGCATTGTACTCCATTGGCGACCCACTCCATCTTTTTTTGTATTTAGCGTATAATAGTTTTATTGTAGCACTCTTCCCTTTAAAACACAATGATAATGGTCAAGGCAGGAGAACGCCTCCGAATACGTTTTTTCGGAGGCGTTTGATATGAGGAAAAAATCAGTCTTCCAGTACCATGGTTTTCACTACAGCAGCACAGCGGGGGCACAGCTCAGGATGTGCTGCATCCTGACCAATGTCCTCATGATGCAGCCAACAGCGGGGGCACTTGGGATCTTCGTCCATCTCTACGGTGACGGCCAACCCCTCCACGTTTTCGCCTGCGACAGCGTCGGCGGGAGCGGCAGCCTGAACCGGAACCACCTTGGAGACGATAAACAGCTGATCCAGCGCGGCGTCCTTGACAGTATTATAGACTGCCATGGCCTTGTCGTCCAAATACAGAGTCACCTTGGCGTCGGTAGACTTTTTGCAGGTCTTGGCTGCCCGTGCCTTTTCCAGCGCCTGGTTCACATCAGCCTTCAGCTTCATGATGGTATTCCAGTAAGCAGCCTTTTCCTGGCTGAGCTTCCAGTCGGGATTGACAGCGGGAATATCGTTAAACAGTACGCTTTCCGGATCAGCAGAGGCGTCATGAGGCATTACGCTCCAGATTTCCTCGCTGGTGAAGGCCAGGATGGGGCTGATGACTCGAACCAGCGTGTCCAGAATGCGATAGATGGCAGTCTGAGCGCTGCGGCGTTCATAGGAGCCGATGGCGGAGCAGTACAGCCGATCCTTGATGATGTCCAGATAGAAGTTGGACATATCCACCACGCAGAAGTTATACACCGCACGGTACGCGTTGTGGAAGTCGTAGCTGTCGCAGCCCGCCCGGGCGTTGGCGACCAGCTGATTGGTTGCGGCCAGTGCCCACTGATCCAGCTCCATGAGATCCTGATAGCCTACCAAATCGGTAGCAGGATCAAAGCCCTTCAGGTTACCCAGAATGTAGCGGCTGGTGTTCCGGATCTTCAGATAAGCATCGGAGAGCTGTTTCAGGATGGGCTTCGAGATGCGCATATCCTGAGTGTAGTCGGCAGAGGACACCCACAGACGCAGAATATCTGCACCGTAATCTTTGATGATGTCCTGGGGTGCCACCGTGTTGCCCAGAGACTTGTGCATGGCCTTGCCTTTCCCGTCTACAGTCCAGCCGTGGGTAACGATCTGACGGTAAGGTGCTACGCCCCGGGCAGCGATAGAGGTAAGCATAGAGGACTGGAACCAGCCGCGATACTGATCGCCGCCTTCCAGATACAGGTCGGTGGGATAGGACAGCTCAGGGTGTTCGTGATTCTGATCACAGACCGCAGCCCAGGTAGACCCGGAGTCGAACCACACGTCCATAATATCGGTTTCCTTGGTGAACTGGGTACAACCACATGCGCACTGAGCACCTTCCGGCATCAGTTCTGCCGCATCCTTCGCCCACCAGGCGTTGGAGCCTTCCACACGGAAAATGTCTGCCACCTTGGCAATGGAATCATTCGTGCAGTAGGGTTTGCCGCAGTCCTTGCAGAAGAAGATGGGAATGGGTACACCCCAGGTACGCTGACGGGAGATACACCAGTCAGAGCGTTCCCGGATCATAGAGACCATCCGCTCCTTGCCCCACTCAGGCTTCCACTGGATGTCGTCACAGGCAGCCACAGCGGCCTCCTTGATGGCATCAACGCTGGCGAACCACTGCTGGGTGGCACGGAAGATAATGGGTTTCTTGCAGCGCCAGCAATGGGGATAGCTGTGGACAATATCCTTGTTGGAGAGGATGGCGCCCATATCGGCCAGATCCTGGAAGATAACCGGGTGTGCCTTGGTGACATGGAGTCCGGCATAAGGACCGGCAAACTCATTCAGAACGCCACGGGCATTGACGGAAACCTCCATCTCCACATCGGTGGGGATGGTATCGTAGCGCTGGCAGACATAGAAGTCGTCCAAGCCGAAGGAGGGGGCGGTGTGGACGCAGCCGGAACCGGCATCCAGGGTAACGTGATCGCCCAGGATAATCAGAGAGTCCCGGTTCATGAAGGGGTGATAGGCGGTCATATATTCGAACTCATCACCAAACAGGGTGCCAACGGTCTCGTAGTCGGTGATACCGGATTCCCCCATCACGCTGGAAACCAGGTCGGTGGCGACAATGAGCCCCTCGCCGGTGGGGATTTTCACCAGGGAATACTCCAGCTGGGGGTTCAGGCAGATAGCCATGTTTCCGGGCAGGGTCCAGGTGGTGGTAGTCCAGATAACGAAGAACATCTTATCCAGATCACCGTACTGGCGCAGCTTGCCCTTGTCGTCGTGAACCTTGAACTTAACGAAAATGGTGGTGACGGGATCGTCCGCGTACTCCACTTCTGCCTCTGCCAGAGCAGTCTCACAGGTGGGGCACCAGTAGACAGGCTTCAGACCCTGATAGATATAGTCCTTCGCGGCCATCGCACCAAAGACCTTGATCTGTTCTGCCTCGAACTCAGGCTTCAGGGTGATATAGGGCTTTTCCCAGTCGCCGATCCCACCCAGGCGCTTAAACTGATCCCGCTGACGATCCAGGAAATCCAGGGCAAACGCGCGGCACTTATCACGAAACTCGGGAACGGGCATCGTGTTGCGCTTGACGCCCTTCTTCTGAATCGCGGTCTCGATGGGCATACCATGGGTATCCCAGCCGGGGACATAAGGAGCATAGTGGCCGGTCATATTCTTGTAGCGGATAATAAAATCCTTCAAAATTTTATTCATGGCGGTACCAATGTGGATGTCACCGTTGGCGTAGGGAGGCCCATCGTGAAGAATAAAGGGGGTTTTGTCCTTGTTCTTCACCATGAGTTTCTGGTACAGATCCTTACGGTTCATTTCTTCCAGCATACCCGGCTCCCGTTTAGCCAGGGCGGCACGCATGGGGAAATCTGTCTGCGGCAGATTGATTGTTTTGTTGTAATCAGCCATGTTCTTCTTATCTCCTCTTTTGTGTTTGTGACATATGGAAAACCATACAAATGCACACTAACATAGCCGTCCTGCAACGGCTATGTTAGTGGCAGTATCTGTATGGAATGGTTACTTAATCTCGTAGTCCTTGCCGAATTTCAGGTTGCTGAAATCAATGCGGCGAGTGGGGGCATCGTCTGCCACTGCCACCGGCACAGCAAGTTCCTCCGCAAATTCACCCTCGGGAATCACGGCATCCTTCAGCGGCGGCACCGGCACATCACGCTGGGGGTCCTGCTCCTCCTGGAGGATTTTATCAATCAAGTCTCCTGCCTCAGACTCTTCCTCCGGCGCTTTCTCATTGGATTCGGGCACTGCCTCCTCCGGTATGGATTCTGCTGCAGGCGTTTCCTCCGAAGCCTCCGCCTCCACAGGGAGTTCCGGCTTGGGCTCCGGGGTAATATTTACAACCTTGAGCACTGCGGCCTTGACCGCCTCGCCCTTGAGCGTGGGGAGCTGATCCAGGAACTCGCTTTCCTGCTGAACCAGATCCCGCACCTTGTCAATAAACTGCTGGGTAGAGACCTGAGCGGCGGCCAACTTGCCTTCCGTTTCAGCGACCTCCCGTTCCAGCTGTTCCTTGCGCTGAAGCCCGTGCCGTTCTGCCTCAGCCAGCATCTGCGCTTTCTTTTCCTCGGCTTGGACGATCATAGAGTTGGCCATTTTCTGGGCAGCCAGGAGGGTCGTGCGCATGGCCTCTTCCGTCTCACGGTACTCGGAGACTTTCTCCGCCAAAACCTTGATCTTGCCTTTCAGGACGGCACTTTCCTTGTACAGAGCACTGTAGTCCTCCGTCATCTGATCCAGAAAATCGTCCACTTCCTTCATATTGTAGCCGCCTACATGTGCCTTTGAAAAGCCGTGT
This sequence comes from uncultured Clostridia bacterium, assembly GCA_937858235.1. Lineage (GTDB taxonomy): Bacteria > Bacillota > Clostridia > Oscillospirales > Oscillospiraceae > Onthomonas. The sequence goes on along the minus strand of CALLZZ010000107.1, from coordinate 24,760 downwards.
TCAGCAACTTCCTGCGGCGTCAGCATGGAACATCCCCCTTTATTTTTCGGCTCCGCGGGCACTGCCAACGGTCCGTTCTATCTCTATTTTCTCTATCCTTATCGTTGGGCACTGAGCGGTACAGACTCAAAAGTACATACCGTTATTTTCCAGTTCGTCAATGAGGTCGCCAATGATGTCCACATTGTAGGGAGTGATAATGTAAGTCGCCACGGCAACCTTTTTCACCTTGCCCTCCTGTGCGTAGGCTGCGCCGGAGAGGAAGTCTACCATGCGGCGCGCCACATCCTTGTTGGTGGATTCCAGATTCAGCACCACGGTACGCTTGTCCCGCAGGTGATCAGCGATGGTGGAAGCATCCTGGAATTTCTCAGGCTTCACCAGAACCACCTGGAGTTGTGTGGTTGTGTTGATGTTGACCACTTTATCCTTGCTCACCGCGGTATAGCCGGTATCCATATCGTCTTCACGATCCTCACGCTTTCTGCGTGTTCTGCGGTCGTCTCTTGGCTCAGCAAAGGGTTCGTCCATGCCTTCATCCAGGAATTCGTCTTCGTCCTCATAGGGGCGTGCCAAACGTCTCAGTTCATCCATGAAGCTCATAAGTAATGTATCCTCCTAATTGTAGTATCTCTAAAGCGGGGGGTGCGGTCCTGGGTTATCCGTTGACCCGCATTGGAGGCCGAGCTCCAAACAACGCAGTTCCCACACGAACCTGCGTGGCCCCTTCGGCAATGGCATCTTCAAAATCACCGCTCATCCCCATGGACAGGCAGTTGATAATAGTTTCATTATCATACGATTTGCTCTTTATGTCAATAAAAAGCTGATGCATAGCGGCAAAAAATCGTCTGTTTTCTCCCGATTCGTGTGAAACAGGAGGGATCGCCATCAGACCTCTGGGATTGGTACCAGGTAGCTCTGCCGCCAACCGGATCATTCCTTCCACGTCTGCCGGCGCTACGCCGGATTTGCTGGCCTCGCCGCCGATGTTTACTTCAATGAGGATGTCCTGTACCACACCCAGCTTCTGGGCTCGGGCATCGATGAGGCGAACCAGGTCTTCTGAGTCCACCGACTCGATTAAGGACACCTTTCCCACCAGATACTTCAGCTTGTTTTTCTGAAGGTGCCCGATGAAGTGTACCTGCACACCCTGGTAGGCGCCGTCCATCCAGTGCTGGTTAAACTCCTGAACCCGATTTTCCCCGCAGACCTGAATCCCGCTGGCGATAGCCTGACGGATGGTCTCCGAGGTCTGAACTTTGGTGGCAGCCACCAGGGTGATTTCTCCCGGGTCGCGCCCGGCAGCCCGTGCCGCCGCCTCAATTCTGTGTTGAACCTGTCTGATATTTTCCTGTAGTGCCATGACTCAGACACCGCCTTTCTATCTCTCGCTCTGAGGGCACATTTTTCGGTTAGATTACTGGATCACCTTGCCGTCGTAGAGATCGGTACCGCGGATCACGATGGTATCCCCGTCCCGAATCTGCTGAGCCTTGCCCAGTTCGCTCTGTTCCACGGCATTGCCGTCCTTATCCTTGGACTCGCCCTGCCAGACTACAAAGTAATCTTCGGTTTCCGCCAGAATCTCCACCTTGGCCTGGCGCACCTGAACGCCGCTGACCCGGTAGACGTAATACTGATCCCCTTCCATTCGGAGGGCTTCCTTAGGAATGCGGAACCCGGTGTAGCTGTCATAGATCACGGACACAGACTGTACCCGCAGCAGAGAGGTTTCGGACAGATGACGGTTAGATGAGAATACTACCGTCACCTTTCCGTCCTCCGGGTCGCCGATGGAGTGGACGGTCATGGGCTGCGCTCCAGCCACGTCGTCAAAGCGAACCGAGACTGACAGCCCCTCGTACATCCGCTGCACATCGGATTCTGCCATGATGGCGGCGAAATACCAGCGTTTTTCGGTGATGATCTTGCCTAGGCAGCTGCCTACCGTTACCTCCTGCTTGTCCTTTTTCAGGGACTCCAGCTTAGAGGGGGTCAGGTTGTCCAAAACCTCCGGCGTCAGCACGCTTTCGTAGCCATCTACAATCGTAGAGAAGGTGCCGGCTGTCCCGGCCTTTACCTTGGAAATCGCCGCGCTGTCGGCTTTTTCCAGCTCCTTCACCTGCTTGTTCAGACCGTTAAGCTCTTTTGTCACCGCTTCGTTGCCACTGTAAGTATAATCCTGTCGGTAAATCATGTTCTCCAGGGATTGCATCTCATTGCTGAGCTTGGTCAGATCCTCCTGAAACACGGTTGCACGGATGGATTCAATGCCTGCGATGATGCTCTTGCCCAGCTCCACCGTATCGGAGGACTCGGCACTGTGGCTGAGGACATACTGGAGGGCATCCCGCTCTGCAGTTTTCTTCTCCAACTCCTGATGCTGCTGGAGGGCCTCCTTGTTCTCGTAAATCAGCGCCAGAACCTCGCCCTTGGCCACTGTCTCGCCCTCCGCTGGCAACACTTCCATCAGTTCGCCTTCCCCTTCCACCGGCTGCTCCTCTCGGATGGTCAATCCAGATCCCTCTACGGAATCCTCCACGGTGGCAGTATGAATGACGGTGGTAGAGATCTCGCTGCGGAAGGTGCGGATAGCGTAGCTGGCGAAATAGAGTAGTGCGCCGATAAAGAACACCACCATTACGATTTTTTGAATCCATTTTCCCGGTTTCATGTACGACCAATCCTTTCCCAGTCGCTACAGCTGCTAACGGGACCCTCCACTCACTTCGCCATCCTTCAGATCCACTGGACGTTCCGCCACAATGGTAGAGATGGCATGTTTGTAGATTACCTGCTGGCGTCCGTCGGAATTGAGAATCACAGTAAATGAATCGTACCCGGTGATCACGCCCCGTAGCTGATAGCCGTTCATCAGGAACATGGTCACATTTAAGCGATTCTTCCGCACATTGGCGAGGTAAACGTCCTGTAAATTGCTGCTCTTTTGCATGGATAGGCACTTCCTTCACGTTTCAAATTTGGACAATGCCGTTTCTCTCTATTGCAGACGGAAGGGCTTGTCCTCCCGCTCATAGTAACCCATATTCTCCCATTTTTTCTGTCGTAAAACGGCGGGCATCCGCAAAATCAGGCTGAGCCCCCCAGAAATACCATAAAGTCTCCCGGTTGCGCTGGAACCAGGTCAGCTGCCGCTTGGTACTGCCGTGTCCGCAGCTTGACCTCCTCAGCCGCAGCCTGGAGATCACCGGAACCGGTTACCGCCACTGCCAGCTCCTTGTAGCCGATGGCCTGCATGGCGGTACAGGTGCGAGGCACACCGCTTTCCAGCAGCTGCCGTACCTCCTCCGCCAGACCCAGCGTCATCATTTCATCCACCCGCAGGTTGATTCGATTCCATAGATCGGCTTTCTGTGCAAAGTTCAAACCGATGGTCACCGCCTGATACCGAGGTGGTCGGAGCTGGGTCTCTTTGTTGTGCTGGGTAATGGTTTTTCTGGTCTCATGCCAGACCTCCAAGGCTCGGATGATCCGTTTTTGATCGGCCGCTGCAATCCGTTCGTAGGCCTCCGGGTCTACCTGTCGCAGTTCTTCCCGCAGCACTTGGATGCCCTCCGCTGCGGCCTGCTCCTGTAATCGTTTCCGCCAGCCGGTACACTGTACCGCGAAGGTGCGACCGGAAACCAGGGAGTCGATATACAGCCCGGTACCACCCACGATGATGGGGCGTTTTCCCCGCTGAAAAATATCCTCCACGCACTGGTTCGCCGCCGCCACATACCGAGCCGCAGACCAGTTTTCCTCCGGCTCTGCCACATCGATCATGTGGTGGGGAATTCCCTCCTGCTCCTCTGCCGTGGGCTTGGCCGTGCCCACGTCCATCCGGCGGTAGATCTGCATGGAGTCAGCGGAGACCACCTCACCCTGCAATAAGTGAGCTAGAGCCACCCCCAGCTTTGTTTTTCCGGAGGCTGTAGGCCCCACTACGCAGACAACGGTTCGGTTCATCATTCCACCACCTTTTCCTCACTTTTATGTAGATTAACTGCGCCCAAACTGCTTTTCAAACTGCTTTTTTGTCATTTCAATGGCCACTGGTCTGCCATGGGGACAGTATTTGACCCGTCCCGACAGAACCGCTTCCGCCACCACTTCCAGCTCTTCCGGATCGCTCTTCCAGCCACCCTTAATCGCAGCCTTGCAGGCCATGGTGTGGAGCACCTTGTCCCGGGCACCGTCTGCATCTGCCGTACCGGTTACCATCAACGTTCCAGCAATCTCTTCCAGTGCGCTTTCAATTTGATCTACCGCCAGGTCATCCGGTGCCTGCCGCACCAAAATGCTGTCGCCGCCAAAGGCTTCCGCCTCAAATCCGAACTGTTCCAACAGCGGCAGGTGGGCCAGCAGTACCATGCACTCCTCCGGTGCCAGGTGCAGCAGTAGTGGGGTCAGCAGCAGTTGACGCATGGGCTGCCAGTCCTGAGCCTTCATCCGGTCGAAGTTCATCCGTTCGTGGGCAGCGTGCTTGTCAATAAAATAGACGGTCTCCCCCTGTTCCACCACAATGTAGGTGTCCAGTACCTCCCCAGCAATCCGCCACAGAGGCGTATCCGGTGTTACCGGCTCCGGAACAGATTTCTTCCCCATTTCCTGAATTGGTTCCGCCCCGTCGCAGCGGGTTACTCCACAGTTTTCCACATAATCCTCAGAGTTTTCCACAGTTTCGACCGGTTCCACCTGGGTCACGGGCGTCATGTTCTCTGTTACAGAGACATTTGCCTCTCGCTGCATCCTTTTTTTCGCCGCAGCATAAGGTGTCATTCCGGATTCGTAGGCCGTACGCACGCTGTCTCCTAGCGGCACTGCACTGCGGTTTCGAAACTGATCCTCCGTTACAGTTTGAAAGAAGGTCTGTTTTCCCGTCACGTTATCCTGTTTGGGCTGGGGCTTCCGGGATAGCTCCACTTGGGGGTGACCCTGCTCCGCCTCCAGCGCACCTTTTACGGTATAGTACACTGCGTCAAAGACCTTCTTCTCACTAGTGAACTTTACTTCCGTTTTCGCCGGGTGAACGTTTACATCCACCGCATTGAGCTTGGACGAAATCCGCAGGACGCAGCCCGGGAATTTCCCTACCATCTTCTGATTCTGATAGGCTTCCTCCAGTGCCGCCGCCATGGTGCGGGACTTAACATAACGGCCGTTGACAAAAAAGTGCTGGCCGGTTCGATTGCCCCGGCAGCAGCTGGGACGGGAAACATACCCGCTCACAGCCAGTGCCTCATCGGTTCCCTTGCAGGGGAGGAATCCCAGGGTGGTATCCCGCCCCAAAACCGCGTACAAAGCAGAACGGAGCTTTCCATCACCGGGGGTTAGAAGTTCTTCCTTTCCGTCCCGCAGAAATCGGAAGGAGACGTCCGGACGGCTCAACGCCACATGCTGTACTACCGCGAACACCGCTGCTCCCTCAGAAGCATCCCGCTTCATAAACTTCAACCGTGCCGGGGTGTTGAAGAACAGATTCCGCACGATCATGGTGGTTCCCTCCGGGCAACCGATCTCCTCTTGCTCCTGCACAATTCCGCCCTCCAGCACCAGAGCTGCGCCAAAGGGTGCCTCTGCCTGTCGGGTCATCACTTCCACCCGGGATACGGCAGCGATAGCCGCCAACGCCTCGCCCCGGAACCCAAGGGTGCCGATGGCCTCCAAATCGTAGGCACTGCGAATTTTGCTGGTGGCGTGGCGGAGGAATGCGGTTTCTACGTCCTCCGGCGCAATGCCAGACCCGTTGTCCGTCACCCGGATATAGCTCATGCCGCCCCGCTGAATCTCCACCGTTACGGTAACCGCGCCGGCGTCGATGGCGTTTTCCATCAGTTCCTTCACCACCGAGGCGGGTCGTTCTACCACCTCACCGGCAGCAATCAGATCTGCCACATGGGGATCTAAGCATTGAATCTGTGCCATGTCAACACCTCCTACGGTTCCGTCCGCAATCACTTATAATTTCCGCTTCAGCTGGTACAGCAGATTCATGGCCTCAATGGGCGTCAGGGTATTCAGATCCAACTGACGCAGCTCCGCCGCCACCTCCTGAGCCGCCAGGTCGCCTAATCCCACCTGTTCTGGTTCCGGATGGGACGGCGTATTGGGTTCCACCGCCGGTGCTGCGGTTCCCTGCTCCAACTCAGCGAGGATTTCCCGTGCCCGACGAATCACCTTAGGCGGTACGCCGGCCAGCTTGGCCACCTCGATGCCGTAGCTTTGATCCGCACCACCTTGGACAATTTTTCGTAGGAAAATAATATCGTCCGCCCGTTTTTTGGCGGCAATGTGGTAGTTCTTCACCCCGGGGATGGTACCTTCCAGGGCGCTAAGCTCATGGTAATGCGTGGCAAAGAGGGTTTTTGCACCCAACCGCTTCCGATCTGCGCAGAACTCCAATACGGCACGTGCGATGCTCATACCATCATAGGTACTGGTTCCGCGACCGATCTCGTCCAGAATCAGCAGCGACCGGTTGGTGGCGTTTTTCAACAGCTCCGCCACCTCGCTCATCTCCACCATAAAGGTGGACTGTCCCGCCGCCAGATCATCGCTGGCACCGATGCGGGTAAACACCCGATCAACCACTCCGATTCTGGCGATCTTTGCGGGAACAAAGCTGCCAATCTGCGCCATGAGACAGATGAGCGCTACCTGCCGCATGTAAGTCGACTTACCCGCCATGTTGGGGCCGGTGATGATGGCCAGCAGGTTGTCGTGATGATCCATCTTGGTGTCGTTCGGGACAAAGAGAGTATTTTTAAGGACTTTCTCCACCACCGGATGCCGTCCGTCCACGATCTCTATGTCCGTGCTCTCGTTCACCACCGGCATACAGTAGTGGTTGTGTACTGCCACCGCCGCCAGACTGGTCAGTACGTCAGCCTGAGCCACCGCTGCTCCACCTGATCAGCGGCGCACTGGCGCACCTGCTCGAAAATCTGGTACTCCAAATCAGTGATCTGATCCTTTGCGGAAAGGATGGTGTGCTCCAGATCCTTCAGTTCTTGATTGATGTACCGTTCCGCGTTGACGGTAGTCTGTTTCCGCACCCAGTCCTGGGGCACCAGATCGGTCTGGGACTTGGCCACCTCAATATAGTAGCCGAACACCCTGTTATATTTCACCCGGATGTTTTTGATCCCACAGCTTTCCTTGGTGCGGACCTCAATCTCCGCTACCATCTCCTTACCGTGGGTCATCACGTTCCGAAGGTAATCCACATTCTTACTGTAGCCGTCCCGGATCATGCCCCCCTCCCGGACAGAGAAGGGTGGATCGTCCACAATCGCCTGGTCAATCAAATTGGTCAGCTCCGCCAGCTCGTCCAACTGATTGCAGACCTCCCGCAGCAGACTGGAGGGCATGGGATTTAGCAGCTCCCGGAGCCGCGGAATTTTGTGCAGCCCTGCGGACAGTGCCACCAGATCCCGGCCGCCGGCATTGCCGTAAACCATGCGGCTAATCAGTCGTTCCAGGTCGGTGATCTCCTTGAGACACAGGACAATTTCCTCCCGTGCCACCAAATCAGCCGCCAGATCCCGTACCGCCGCCAGTCGTTTTCCAATCTCTGCCGGGTTGAGCAGCGGTTTTTCCAGCCAGCTCCGCAGGAGGCGTCCACCCATAGCGGTCTTGGTCTGATCCAGAACCCACAGAAGACTGCCGCGTTTTTCCTTCCCCCGCAGGGTTTCGGTCAGCTCCAGATTCCGCCGTGCGGTCAGATCCAACTCCATAAACCGACCGCTGGAGTAGTACTGGAGCACTCGCAGATGTCCGAGTCTGTTCTTCTGGGTTTCGTATAAGTAGGACAGCATCCCACCTACCGCCCGGAGGGCTTCCGGCGCATCGGACGGTACCACGGTGTAGTTTTCAAACTGACGACTGACGGTGGCTCCCGCCACCACAAAGTCAAATCGTTTGGTGCTGCCCTTTTCCCTGCGGCAATCCAGCTTTTCCTCCAGGGTTTGAGTAACGGCCTCGTTCTTCCATGCCTGATTCGACAGCACCGCCTCCCGGGGATGAAACCGCCCCAGTTCGTTGAGCAGGTGGGATAGGCACTCCTCCCCGCCGAAGGCGGTAGACAGAACCTCACCGGTGGACAGGTCGCAGAAGCAGAGTCCACAGCGATCCTCATTTAAAAACACCGAGGCAATGTAATTATTCCTGCTTTCCTCCAGCATGGAGGCCTCCAGCGCCGTCCCCGGTGTGACGATACGGACAACGTCCCGCTCTACCAAACCCTGGGCTACCGACGGATCCTCTAACTGCTCACAGATTGCCACCTTATAGCCCTTTGCAATCAGGCGAGCCAGGTAAGACTGATAGGAGTGGTAGGGCACGCCGCACATAGGCACCCGATCCTCCACCGGGATATCCTTGTTCCGATCCCGGGTGGTAAGGGTTAAATCCAGCTCCTTAGACGCGATCCTTGCATCCTCGTCGAACATCTCATAAAAGTCGCCCAGCCGAAAAAAGAGCAGACAGTCCGGGTGTTTTTTCTTAAGTGCCAAATATTGTTTCCGCATGGGGGTGATTTTCGCGGCCATATCGTTTCTTCCTTTAATAATCTAGTTTAAGCATCCTGCTCTTCCACAAAGGTTCCAAACAGAGACCAGGTAGAACAGTCCGTGATTTTCACAAACTTCCGCTGACCAACCAACCCCATTGCTCCGGGAACGTGAACCAGCCGCCAACCATCGGTGCGGCAGTTCAGATTGTTCACCGGATCAGCGTGATTTTCCTCCTCCACCAGCACCGGCAGCACCTTGCCCACATAGGCCTGATGCTTTTCCATTGAAATTCGGTTTTGGAGATCCAACAGCCGCTGGAACCGCGCCTTTTTCTCCTCCATGGTCACCGGATCCGCCATCTGCGCCGCCGGAGTCCCCACCCTGGGGGAGAAGATAAAGGTGAACAGGGAGTCGAACCGTACCTCTTCCAGCAGGGACAGGGTTTCTACAAACTCCTCCTCGGTCTCTCCGGGGAAGCCCACAATTACATCACTGGTCAGTACCACGTCGGGGATCAGTTCCCGCAGCCGCCGGACTTCATCCAGGTAGGTCTCCCGATCGTAGTGGCGGTTCATGGCCTTCAGCACCCGGCTGGAGCCGGATTGGAAGGGCAGATGGAACTGAGGTGCCACCTTGGGGCAGCGTGCCATGGTCTCAAAGAGCTTTTGAGAGGCATCACGCGGGTGACTGGTCATGAAACGAACGAAAAATGCCCCCTCGATGGCGTCAATTTCAGCCAGCAAATCGGCAAAGTCCACGGAAAGTCCCAAATCCTTACCGTAACTATTTACGTTCTGTCCCAGCAGGGTAATATCTTTGTACCCCTCTGCCACCAACTGCCGCACCTCAGCGACAATCCGTTCCGGATCTCGGGAGCGCTCCCGCCCCCGAACGTAGGGCACAATGCAGTAAGTACAGAAGTTGTTGCAGCCATACATGATGGACACCCAGGCCTTGATGTTCCCTTTGCGCACCACGGGAAGGCCCTCGGCAATGTGCCCGTCTGAAGACTCCGTAGCAAAGACTCGCTTCCGGCTGTTCAATACGTCGGAGAGCAGCTCTGGGAATCGCCACAGGGCGTGGGGGCCGAACACCAAGTCTACATGGCGGAAGGAGCGGCGGATTTTATCGGCCATGTGAGGCTCCTGCATAGAGCAGCCGCAAAGACAGATAATTTGATTCGGCTTTTTCCGCTTGGTGTGAGTCAGTGCACCTACATTTCCCAATACCCGCAGCTCTGCGTGCTCCCGGATTGCGCAGGTGTTGATGACAATCACGTCCGCTTCCCTGGTGTCGTCGGTGAACCCGTACCCCATCTCCCGGAGCATGCCCCGAAGCTGTTCGCTGTCCGCCTCGTTCTGCTGACAGCCGTAGGTATCCACCAGCGCCAGGGGCTGCGCGGAATGCTCCTGATGCAGTCGGGCGATCTGGTAGCAGATATCCATTTGACGTTCAATTTCTCCCTTGGGAATCAACACTTCCTGACGCTTCCTCATAACGGCTCCTCCAATGGCGCCGGTATTTTTGGTGCAGAACGCCATTCTTTATTGTATTCAAGTATACCACCCCCCCCCTGCAAATACAAGAAAAAGCTCACCTCTTTTCCCCTCCTGTGACTTGTCAAAAGTGCCAAATCAGTATATAATGGTGCTGATTCATTCCTATACAGAAAGTTGTGGTTTTAGCGTGAAACAGTTGTTTTTTGATAAGGCAACGCTGAAACATAATCGTTCCATTATCTGGGAGTGAGCTGGAAACGCTGCCATCTTCGCATTGCTGGTCGGGGGCGGCTACGGAGCCGGACTCATTGAGCTGGCTCAGCTCCTCCGGGAAGAGGGGATATCCACTTCACCGTGGACGAGCCAGAGGACGTGCGTCGGCTGCGGACAGCAGGCTTTTCCGACGAACCGCAAAAACTGTTGTCTATTTACCAGCACCTCCCCAACGTAACCATTTCCGGCACTTACACTCACCTGTGCTCCGCCACCGACGACACCACCCGACAGATGGAGGTGTTTCAGACCGTGTTGGATGCGCTTCACAGCGCCCACCCGGAGCCCGGCCTAGCGTAAGAAGCACCGCCGCTTTGTAGTAACCAACGGCAAAAAGGCCAAGGTTCTTGACCGTATCGGTGCGTTAGAGACCGCCATTCACACCACCGATTAAAAATGTTCCGAAGGGGACACCGCCGCGTTCCAAATCGACGCCGTATTCGCCCGGGGTATGCCCGGCACCTACCAGTGAGGATTTTAGATGAAGAGAGAGAAGATCTGTCTGTCCGCCCTGGCCCTGCTCACCGCTGCCTTTGATGGTATGCCGGTTCGCGGGAGCCACGAGCTCCGCCTGTCCCAGCAGGAAGTCGCGGAATTGCAAGACCTGTTCCCCGCCGCCGCCTTCCGCCCTACCGATCCCACACCGGACGGTAAGTGCTGGTACTTCGTTCAGCTGTAACGTGCAAAACGCCCCTGGAATGTTGCTTCCAAGGGCGTTTTGCCGTTTGCTCTCAGTATTCGATTCCCGCTCGGGCAGGGATTCCACAGTCGTAAGGATGGCGCAGTCCGCGCATCTCAGTACAGTAATCTGCCCGCCGGAGCCATTCCGGCAGTGGATCACGGCCGGTAAGCACTACGTCAGATTCCGGAGGTACCCGATCCAGCAAACAGGACACCTCCTCCGACGCCACCAGTCCGGTACGAACAGCGGCACAGAGTTCGTCCAGCACCAGCAGCTCACAGCCCTCTGCCAAGCACTGCTCCGCCTGAGCCAGCAGGTTTTGGCAGAACACCGCCGTCTCCCGTCGCTCCCCATCCCCCATGTTCCAGAGAAAGGGCATTTTTTCTGGAACTGGCAGCAGCGTGACGTTGGGAAATCGCTGAAAGGCCAGACGCTCTCCGGTATTGCAGCCCTTGAGGAACTGGGCAATCACCACCCGTCCGCCTCGCCCGGCACTACGCAGTGCTAACCCCATTGCTGCGGTGGTTTTCCCCTTGCCAGCACCCCAGTACAGGTGGATCACAGGGACGGCCCCTTCCCCTCCATCAGTGCAAAGGCCGGTGCGTATTTCCGCTCCAACCGCTCTTGCTGCTCTGCGGTAACCGCGCTGAGCCGGGTAAAGTCACTGTTGTGCCGCAGATCCGCCAGCTTGATTTTTACCGCAACCGGGTTGTGCTGAAGTCCAGCCACATATTCCATATAGGGCTGACCCTTGGGATGGGTCAGCAGCCGCAGTACCTCCATAGCCGCCTGGGGAAACCCTTCCGCTTCCAGCTGTTCTATCGTCCAGTCGGTGTCCTCCACCACGTCGTGGAGGAGCGCCGCGATGGTGCTAATTTCATCGTCCATCTGTTCCGCCAGATGCCAGGGATGGAACACATAGGGTGTTCCCCCTTTGTCCACTTGTCCCTGATGGGCGTCGTAGGCAATGTTCATGGCTTTTTTTGTCCATTCCGTGTAGAGCATGGCTTGGCCCCCTTTTCTATGGCCTATTGTATCGGTCATGCCTCTAAAAAGCAAGGGTTCTCCTCTCAACGTTTTTCTCATAATGGCGGGAAACTGCTTGCTTTTTGGATTTGACTATGCTAAAATAACCAATATATTTGAATGTATCGCCTTTTGGCTCTGCCAAGACGTTTTTGAAAGGAAGTTTCATTTTATGTCCATTGCCCAACTGGTTCTCACCATCATCGTTGTGATCACAAGCCTTTTTCTGATCTGTGTCGTCCTGCTCCAGTCTGGCAAAAGCACTGGCGTAGCCGGTGCCCTCAGCGGCAGTTCTGACACCTTCCTGTCCAACCACAAGAAAAACACTTGGGATGCCAGGTTGGCTCGGATTACCAAGTGGATTTCCTTTGTTTTTATGGCAGCCGTACTGGTGCTGAACCTGATCTAAACGAAACGATTATCACACAAAGCGGCTGTTGCTGAAAACAGCCGCTTTTTTCATATTCAAGAAGAATCCCCAGCCCAGAGCAACGCTGTACCGCTCCAGGCTGAGGGTTGTTTTTTGTTTCGCTGTCGATTGGAATTAGTAGGCTACGCCCCAGACGACCATCTTTTTGGCGGGCTTTCCGCAGACCGGGCACACATCGCCGATCTTCTCCTGATCAAAGGGAATGCAGCGGCTGCTGACACCGGCCAGTTCCTTCATGGCGATTTCGCAGGCCTCTTCGCCGCACCACATGGTTTTGGCAAAGCCTTTGCGCTGTTCCATATTAGTCTTGACTTCTTCTACTGTGGTGCAGGCGTAGGTATTCTCCTCCAGCCGCTTCTTTGCACTTTCGTACAGGTTGGTGTGAATCGCCTTTAGCAGCTCCTGTACCTTGGTCTCCAGCTCATCCAGAGGAACGAAGGTCTTTTCACCGTTGTCCCGACGGACGATAACGCACTGATCTTTCTCAATGTCCTTGGGGCCGATCTCCACCCGGAGAGGCACGCCCTTCATCTCGTACTCCGCGTACTTCCAGCCGTTGGACTGTTCGGAGTCATCAGTTTTGGCCCGCAGCCCCATGGCCTTCAAGCGGCCTTCCAAGACATGAGCGGCATCCAGAACCCCTTCTTTGTGCTGCGCCACCGGAATCACCACCACCTGAACGGGTGCGATGGGCGGCGGCAGAATTAAACCGTTGTTATCACCGTGGGTCATAATCACCGCGCCGATGAGGCGGGTTGTGGAACCCCAGGAGGTCTGATGGGGGTACTCCAGCTTGTTATCTCGGCCGGTGAAGGTTACTTCGTAGGCCCGGGAGAATTTATCGCCAAAGTAGTGGCTGGTACCGGACTGGAGCGCCTTACCATCCTTCATCATGGCTTCGATGGTGTAGGTGGCCTCTGCGCCGGCGAACTTTTCCTTATCGGTTTTGCGTCCGGTGAGCACGGGAATCGCCAAGGCATCCCGGCAGAAATCCACATAACAGTACAGCTGCTGTTCGGTTTCGGCCATGGCTTCGGCAGCAGTCTCATGAATGGTGTGACCCTCCTGCCACCAGAACTCACGGGAGCGCAGGAAGGGGCGGGTGGTCTTTTCCCAACGCACCACAGAGCACCACTGATTGTACAGCATGGGCAGCTGGCGCCAGGAGTGGAGCACATGAGCCCAGTGGTCGCAGAACATGGTCTCGGAAGTGGGACGGACAGCTAAACGTTCCTCCAGGGGATCGGCACCGCCGGCGGTGACCCAAGCTACTTCAGGTGCGAAGCCGTTGACCAGTTCGCCTTCCTTTTTCAGCAGGCTCTCCGGGATCAGGAGTGGCATAGCTACGTTTTCGTGGCCAGTTTTTTTGAACATACCGTCCATGATACTGACCATATTTTCCCAGATGGCATAGCCGTAGGGCCGCATAATCATAAATCCCTTGACGCTGGCATAATCCACCATCTCCGCCTTCAGGCAGATATCGGTATACCACTGTGTAAAGTTTTCTTCCATCGAGGTGATTGCTTTTACCTGCTTATTATTTTTTCCCATTTCTGTATCAATCCTTTTCCCTCTCCGCGAGATATTACTGTATTTCTTCCAGAATTGTAAGGTCTGCATAGATGATTCTATCATACGTCAAAGCCCAATGCCTTGTCAAGGAACCGAGTCTATATCCCCGCCAGAAAAAGAGCACCTCCACAGCCAACCAGATTCCTTTCGTCGATACCTTTTTTGAATGCCATTGAAGAAACGTTCGTAATCGGAATGTGGTTGGGGCTCTGTAAAAAGTTTAGTACTCACTCGGTATACAGGGTGTTCCTATTCTGCAAACCGTGTTGGTTGTGTTCTTCGGCTGTATTATGTTGAGTGCTAAGGTAGAGCACAATTACCTGGTGCCAGCAGTTTTACAAAAGGCTTGACGCAAATCTATCCGGTAAACGTTTCCGAGGGAAGTAGGGGTGGTTACGATAAAAAACATCTTAACAGGTGTGTATGTAAAATAGAACGTGGTGGCTGTTGCGTCGCCTGTGTCTCTACATAAGCAGTTGATAATAGTCTTTTCCTAAAATAAAATGCCAAAAAGGCATTCAACCTTTCACGGGTTGAATGCCTTTCATTTATTTCTGCATTAGACAATGGGCAGAGTGGGTTCCTGCTTTTTGCCCTTGTTCAGAACCACCTGGTTTGGGTCAATCTTGGTCCTTTTCAGCACCAAGCCATTCATCCCGGAGGCAGTACAGAGCTGGGAAACCTGGGACTGCATATAGGGAAAGAGTTGATCGTAGCACTGGGCGTGAATCAGCTTTTTGTCCTCCTCAGAGTCCACCCCTTCGCACTTAAAAACCCCCAGCATCTCTACGGACAGGAAGAAGAGTTTTTCGCTCTCCTTGTCCTTGAGTGAGTGGTAGAGCTTGGCCACGCAGCGCTCCCCATCGGGGGAATAGTTCACCTGAAAGGAAAAGCTACTGCCCAGCTGTCGGTTGTTCCCGTGCTTTCGTTCGAGGTCGTTGTTAAAGTGGATTTCACGCACTTTTTGATTGATGAGAGTTGCAGTTGGCATAGTCTTCTCCTCCTACTTTCTAACGTTTCCTTATTCTATCACACCTGCCCCGTTTTGTAACCGTTTATTTTAAACGAGGCAAGCTAAATAGAAAAGTATTTCCGTTTTTTTGGTCGGATTCCGCCCAAAGCCGTCCCCGGTGTTCGTGGGCAATCTCCTGAGCGATAGCCAACCCTAATCCAAAGCCACCGGTGGTTCGGGCGGGATCGGAGCGGAAGAAGCGCTCAAAAATGCGCTCCAGCTCATCGGCAGGTATCAGCTCTCCCTGATTGTTCACAGACAGTCGAACCCGTTTGCTCCCCTCTGTGGTCAGTTTCACCTGGATCGTGCTGTCCACCGCCGCATATTTTCTGGCGTTATCCAGAAGCACATCCACCAATCGTTTCAGTTTGTCCGGGTCTCCCAGAACGAACAAATCTTCTGTCACGTCCTCCTGCAGCAGCTTGCCGGACTCGAAAACAGCGGCCTCAAACATCAGGGCGCAGTCAGTGACCAGATCGCTGAAATTCACCCGTTCCCGCACCTGATCCCGCTGAGACAGGTTGTCCGACCGAGCCAGAGTGAGCAGTTCCTCTACCAGATCCTTCATTTGTAAGGAGGAGGATTGAATGTTGTCCATCCAGCGGCACTCCCGTTCACTCTGATCCCTTCCGTACTCCCGGAGCATATCCACATTAGAGAGCACTACGGTAAGGGGCGTTTTTAGCTCATGGGAGGCGTCCGCCACAAACTGACGCTGCTGCTTCCAGGAGCACTCTACGGGACGAATGGCCCAGCGCGCCAGGAAGAGACTGATAAAGAAGAAACCAATGAGCGCAGACAGTCCGATGAGCAGCATATTTATGATTAAATTCCGCGTAGTACTCTGCTCCTGGGAGATGTCCGTAAAGGCGATGTGCCAACCGGTAGCCGTGGGCTGCCGCAGGTAACGCAAGTGATAGGATCGAAGGAGACCGCTTTCTGCTTTGGCGCTAATCCCTTCCTGCACCACGGCCAGCAGGGCATCCTCATCGTCCAGGTTGTAGAACTGGCTGTCGATCACAGCGGCCTCCCCGTCCCGTCCCACCGCCACGGTGAAGTAGGGCAAGGATACCCTTTGCTCCCGTAGAGCCGCCCGGCTCCAAAAGCTCTCGCTGGCGCCGTCAGCCTCCTTCCGCCACACGGTAACGCTGACGTTTTTCTGGTCGATGACCCGGCGCAGGACAGACATACTGTCATCCCGGAGGCTGTCGGTAAGGGTGAGAAACATAAAGGCACAGATGGCCGTCAGGAGCAGGGTGACAATGGTCATATTGATGGCCACAAATTTCCGATGCAGCTTTCCAATCATAATGTTCTCTCCTGTAGGTGGTACCCCAGCATCCGGAGGGTTTTGATGCTGACATCACTCTTCAGATGCTTGAGCTTTTTACGCAGGAAGGAAATATACACCTCTACATTGTTGTCCTCCGCCTCCGACTCGTAGCCCCAGACGGAAAGGATCAGCTGTTCCTTAGTAACTACCTTTTCACCGTTTGCCATGAGCTTAGAGAGAATCTCAAACTCCTTCTTGCTCAGCCGTACCACCCGCTCTCCACAGAGCAGCTGACAGGTATCCAGCTCCAGACGCAGATCTCCAAAGGTCATAGCATTGTCCACCGCATCGGTGGTACGGCGGGTGATGGCACGAATACAGGCCAGCAGCTCGTTGGAGTCGAAGGGTTTTGTCAGGTAATAGTCTGCCCCGGCATCCAGACCGGTAATCCGGTCATCTACCTCGGTTCGAGCCGTCAACATCAGCACCGGCGTCCGATTCCCCGCCGCCCGCAGCTGTTGCGCCACCTGGTATCCACTCAGTTTCGGCAGCATCACATCCAGCAAAATCACGTCATAAATATCGGACAGGGCGTTGTCTAACCCCGCTTCCCCGTCGTAGGACAGATCAGCAGTATAGTTGTGCGCTTCCATCAGATCCGCCAGGGTGCGAGCCAGTCGCCGCTCGTCCTCTACAATCAGTACACGCATGACCATGTCACCTCCAAAGTTCCAAAATTTGCTTTCATTCTACCTGTTTTCCCACCGCCCTGCAAGAGAAAGAAGACCGGGAACTGGTGCGCTCCCGGTCTCCCCTTGCCGTGTGGTTATTCTGTCGTTTCGGTGGAATCCGCATCCGTTTCCTGGTAGTCCGCGGATGCCTTTGCATACCCGTCTTTCGCTGCGGCAACGGTCTGTTGCACGCTTTCCTCCTTAATCAGGTACACTGCTTCCTCGTCCCCCTTCAGCATGGCGTAGTAATACTTCGTGCCGTCGGAGTCAGTATAAGTGGAACCGATAAGCAGCGTAACGGTCTGACTCTTGCTGTCGCTGTCCAGATACTGCACCGTTAGCGTGGCAGTGGGACTCTGGAGCCCGTAACCCTTCCAATCGCCCTTGTCAGGCTGGAAGT
The DNA here is from genome assembly GCA_937858235.1 of uncultured Clostridia bacterium. Taxonomy (GTDB): domain Bacteria; phylum Bacillota; class Clostridia; order Oscillospirales; family Oscillospiraceae; genus Onthomonas. Next base: position 7,337 of record CALLZZ010000107.1, on the reverse strand, counting down.
CGAAGAGCTTCGCAAACGCGATGGAGTCGATTTCCGTCCGCAAGGCGGTGAGATACGCCTCTTTGGTCACATCCACCTCTCCGGACAGATACCAGTTATAATCCTGGGTCTTTGTCCCCTCGGCAGAACTATCCCCGCCGGAGGACGCCGAATCCTCTGCATCGCTGCCGGAATCACCCTCTGCGGCCTCCACCGTCAGGGTACTCTTCATCTTCCCACTAATGGTGACCGTTTGGGTGTTGCTGCTGCTGAGCACCGGGAACTCTGCCAGCTTAGCCATGCCGTACAGATCGTAGGCAATATCGTTCACCAAATCGGCGGGAATGGTGTAGATGGTCTCCCCACCCTTTAGCATAGCGTAATAATCGCTCTCCCCGGTGGTGTTGCCCAAGTAGAGGGTAGCAGAATCACCGCTTTCGTCGGTGATAGTCACCCACTCCTTGGCATCCTTCAGGCCATAGGCGCTGAGTTCATCCACAATGTCCAGCTGCCGATCCGCAGTCAGATCAGCCAGGGTGGTGACAATAGTCTCCACAAAAGTGCTGTCCAGGGGGAATTCCGGGTTGTCCTGGGACGTCCAGGCGTCATCCTTCTTAGCAAAGGACAGGGTGTCCTTTCCATTGCAGAAGGTGAGCTGAACCGGATCCTCTACCGTGGTCACATGAATAACCGCAGCTTCCTCCGCTGCCGCCTTCTGCTTGGCACTGTACCAGTTCCAAATCACCAGTCCCACCAGCAACACCACTACTACCCCCAGGGCGATGAACAGGATCAGCAGTTGCTTTTTCTTCTTTGCCATAGCTCTGCCTCCTTATAGCTTCCGGCGGCGGTACCAGACCACAAAGCCCACAATCAGAGCGACCAGAGGCAGCACCACCAAATAGAGCATGCTCCAGACACCGGCACTGGTAACCGTGTTGGTGGCATCCTGCAAACTCTTGGAGGGAATGGAAATGGTACTGGTGTCGTCAAAGGCAGCGGTAATGGTGTTCATGTAGACGGTAAGGTTGCAGATGGCATCACCGAACTGACCACAGATGTTGTCGTCAATGAGGGAGTTGGCGGTGAGCACGGTAAGCCGTGCCACAACGTCGTTGCTCTCTTCCGCATCGGAACCCTTGGCACTGGTGGCGGCAGCCGCACTGGAGCCTCCGTCTTTGTCCTTACTGTCCGTTTCCTTTTGCCCCACCACTTCGCTGGCGGTGGCGCCCACCACATACTGACCTTTGGTGTAGTCATCCTCGCTGACCACGGTCATGCCGCTTTCTGAGGTGGTCAAAAACGCGTCTACTGTGATGGTATCCCGCGCCGCATCCACCTGCTTCATGGACAGGGCCTGATTTACCAGAGCCAAGTCTTCGGAGGTCAGTCCGGTGATGGCTTCGCTGTCCGTGTTCAGCTCCGGGAAGAAGGTCAGATAGTTCTGGGCACTGGTGTAGTACCGCTGGGTATCTCCGGCGTAGCCACCGGCCATTTTGAGCCCATACTCCTTCATAAGGGTGTTCAGATTGGGATGCTTAAAGCTCTCACTGGGCAGGATCAGGGACACCTGTCCCCCCTTAGACAGATAGGTCCGGATCATCTTCAACTCATCCTTGGCCAGATCCTTGGTGGGCTGGTTCAGAATCAGAACCTCACAGTCATCGGGAACGCCGCCGTCCATGAGCAGACTCAGCTCGTTGACGGTAAAGTGATTCTTGGTCAGCAGGGCGGAAACCTCTTTCCCCAGCCCTGCCTCACTGTGATTGGTCACCCGGTAAGCCGTATGGCTGACGTTGGAAACCACCGAATCAATGGCGCTGGTCAGCTGACCGTCTCCGTCAAACTCATTGTATACGGTCTCGTTGTAGTAGTACTGATAATAGCTGTCCGGCACCAGGATGTCACTGATGGGGATAACATAGGACTGGTCGGTATCGGCACACTGAACCACAATGGAATTTGCTTCGCAGTCGTATTTCGTCAGAACTGAAGGGTACGCCACCGGATCCACCTTCTTCTGGGTCACACGGTCAGACAGGGCAGTGTACAGATCCAGGAAGTGACTGAGCCGGTAATCAATGTCTGCATCTGCTGCCACGACGGTCAGCGTCACATCCTTGTCCAGCTTCCCCAAGTACTCCTGTGTGGTATCGGAAATCTCATAAATCTTGCTGTTGGAACTGTCAAATTGACGAACGCTGGAGGGCAACATATTTACCGCAACGTTGAACACCACCACAATGGCCACTGCTACCGCGATCATACCGGTAGACATCAGTCCATTTTTCCTCTTCGCGGTTTTCCGCTTTTCCAGAGCCACCTTTTCTGGTTTCGCCTGTTTTCCTGGCTGAACCGGCTCAGCTTTTTTTGTTCTTTTCAGACTCATGTGTGCACCTCCTTAATTCCAGCGCCGTCTCTGAATCATCTGGACGGTGAGGAATAGCATCAGGAATGTCAGAGACAGGTAAAGCACCAGCCCACCCGCGTCAAAGATATAGTCTGTGGCAAAGTTGGTGAGCACGGTGGTCAGGGAAAACGCCCCCAGCACATTGGGCAGGAGGCTGGCAAACAGCTCGGAGTTGACGATGTAGCAGACCACCAGCGCCACAATCCCGGCGGCACCTACTACACCGCTGATCACAAAACTAGAGGTCAAACTGTACAGCAGCAGGGCAATGAGCAGCACCACAATGATCATACCGATGAGGTTACCACCGGCTGCCGTTGGCAGAAAGTTGAGGATGCCATCCCACAGGTACAGGAGCACCAGCACCCCCGCCGTTGCCACGGCAGCGATGATCTGACTCTCGGTGAGGGCGGAGATCAGCAGCCCGATGGAGATATACAGGCAGCCCAGCAGCAGGAAAGCCAGAATAGTTGCATAGTCGGATTTAAAGTAGACAATCCCCTCGCTGCCGCTGGCCAGCTTCATAATCAAAGGACAGAAGCAGTAGAGGACGCAGGGCACCGCAAAGACGGTAACCATGGCGAAAAACTTTCCCAGTACCACACTGGTCACGGAAACCGGTGCGGTCAGCAGCAGCTGATCAGTTTTGTTCTTCCGATCCTCAGCCACGGAGCGCATAGTCAGCAGCGGGATCACAATGATAAACAGGAAAATTGCAGAAGACAGCGCGGTGGCAAAGCCAGGAGCGCCCTGGAACATGTTGTAGACCATGAAGTACAGACCCACCGCGGCCAGCATAAAGGCTACGCAGACGCTGCCAATCATGGAGTGGAAATAGGCACCCAGTTCTCGTTTATAGATCGCCTTCATCAGTCAGACACCTCCTCATGTTTTTCCGGCTCCTCCGGATGAACCGGAGCAACAGCTATCGATGTTCCCTCCGGCTGGACAGAATTTCGATGAAGCAATCCCCGCCGTTTTTTCTGGGGCGGAGCCACTACCGCATCGCTGGTCAGGCGCAGGAAAACCTGTTCCAGGCTGGTTTCGTCCAGATGTAGATTGAGAATTGGCGTCCGTTGATCTGCACAGGCAAAAAACAAATGCTCTCTGACGTCCTCTGCCCCCATCCGCACAGTGGCGTAGGTGTAGGCACCCTCCTGCTCCAGTTCCTCCACGGTAACACCGGCTTCATTCGCCAGCAGCTTTTCCACAGTCTTCTTTTCCCCCTTCACCGTCAGGTGCAGGGTATTGCTGCCACCCAGCTCTTCCTCCAGTCGATCCGGCGTGTCATTGGCCAGCAGCTTGCCATGGTGAATGATGATGATCTGGTCGCAGACCGCTTGGATCTCAGACAGGATGTGAGAGCTGAGAATTACCGTGTGCTCCTTGGCCAGATTGGAAATCAGGCGACGAATCTCAATGATCTGCTTGGGGTCCAACCCTATGGTAGGCTCGTCCAGGATGATGATGGGCGGGAACCCCAGAATCGCCTGAGCCAATCCCACCCGCTGCCGATATCCCTTAGACAGGTTGGCAATGAGCCGCCCGATTACACTTTCCAGCCGAGTCATCTGTACCACCCGCTGAATTTGTGCCGACCGTTCCTGCACCGGCACCCGTTTCAAGCCGGCACAGAAGGTCAGATACTCCAGCACGGTCATATCCGTGTACAGTGGGGGCAGCTCCGGCAAATACCCGATACAGGCTTTTGCCTCCTCCGGCTCCTCCAGAATGCTGTGGCCGTTGATGATTACATCACCTTCCGTAGCACTGAGATAGCCAGTCATAATATTCATGGTGGTGGATTTCCCCGCCCCATTGGGTCCCAAAAAGCCGTAGACTTTCCCTTCCTCAATGGTCAGGTTCAGGTGATCCACCGCTACATGGTCGCCGTAGCGTTTGACTAGGTTCCTGATTTCAATCACAGTTCTTTTCCTCCTTTGCGCGTGATTCAGAAGAAAACACCTCCCGAATCAGGGGACTTTAACAGCATATACTATACGTCTGTAAACTTAAATCTATCTGAAACAGTCCTTCGTTTTCCCGTTTCTTTGCACAGTTTCGCCAATGGTGTTCTGACAACCGCTGTGGTAAAATAGATTCGTTTGAGAGAGGTGTCCACCGTCCCACAACGGGTACAGTGACCCCTCCTCCTATATCATAGAACATCCACACACCGAAATTTGGCGTCCTGAGGGACCGCCGAAAAGGAGATGGAAATTTTGGCAAATTTGTGGCGCGACGTAACCCCCGACCGGCTGAAGCCGGATGATTTTATCGCCGTAATCGAAATTGAGAAGGGCTCCAAATCCAAGTACGAGCTGGACAAGGAAACTGGTTTCATTATCCTGGATCGGGTGCTCTACACCTCTACCCATTACCCAGCCAACTACGGATTCATTCCCCGTACCTACGCAGAGGACGATGACCCCTTGGATGTACTGGTGCTGTGCAGTGAACCAATCCTGCCCCTGAGCATGGTGCGCTGTTACCCAATCGGGGTATTCACTATGCTGGATCAGGGAAAGATGGATGAAAAGATCATTGCCATTCCCTTCAACGACCCCAACTACAATATGTATCATAATATTTCCGAACTGCCGGATCACATGTTCCGGGAGATGACCCACTTCTTTTCCATCTACAAAATGCTGGAGGGAAAAGAGACCGTGGTCAACGAGCCACAGGGTGAAGAGGAAGCCAAAGTAATCATCAGCAAGTGCTTGAACTCTTACATCGACAAATACTGCCGCTGATGATTTTCCCACAGTATGAAACACAAAACAGGCGTACCGTTTTCTGTTACGGTACGCCTGTTTGCTATTTCTTTTCCGATTTAGGGGCTTCCACCGGCGACGTTCCATCTGGCGTCTCAGCCCTTAGCGACTCCAGGTTTCCGTATCGCCAGGCCTCCTCCGGCAACTGTTTCCGGCGCAGGCCAGCGTTGACCAAATCCCGCAGGATGGAGTAGAGCACCGCAAAAAGCGGGGTGCCTACCACCATTCCAGGAATTCCCCAGAGTCCGCCGAAGAACAGAATAGAGAAGAGCACCCAGAACCCGGATACCCCTACAGAAGAACTGAGGATGTGCGGGGAGATGATGTTGCCATCCACCTGCTGGAGGATGATGAGGAAAATAATAAAATACAGTGCCTGGATGGGATTGTCCAGGAAGATCAGCAGCGCAGAGGGGATGCCGCCGATAAAGGGGCCGAAGAAGGGGATCAGGTTGGTCACCCCCACGATCACCCCTACCAGCAGCGCGTAATCAGTCCCGATCACCAGACAGCCAATATAGCAGATGCCCCCCATAATCAGACTGTCCAGCAGTTTTCCAGATAGGAACCCTGAGAAGGCATGGTTGGCAAACTGCAGCCGTTCCACCAATTGCCTGGCCCACCGCTCCGGCAGGCAGGCAAAGAGAAACTTTTTCCCCTGGAGGGCAAAGTGCTTCCGGCTGCTGAGCCAGTAGAAGGCAGAAACAACCCCTACGATGGTATTGGTGACTAAGGTGGCGGCAGCACCCACATAGTGTCCCACACTGCTGAGGCTGGCAGAGAGATTCCCGAGGTTTAACATCTTGGTGGTCAAATCCTGCGCAGCTCCTCGGGCAGAGGTCACCCAGTCGGTGGCAGACAGCGCGTCATTCGGATTGAGCCATTGCAAAATCGGCCCAATTTTCTTGTAAACTTCCAGGGCATAGCCAGGAAACGACTGCACCAGAATGGTAACGCTGTCGATGAGGCGAGGAACCACCAGCCACAACAGCAGGAAAATCACCAGTAAAAAGGTGATCAGCGCAGCAAAGCAGGCTAGGAGGTGGGAAACACCCTTGGTCTTGTCTCTGTCACTGAATTTGGGGAAGATCCGCTGCCCCAGCTTCTGTAGCCCTTCCTCGTAAAAGTCACATAATGGCATCACGATATAGGCAATCACGCCGCCCATCAGGAAGGGAATCAAAATGTTTAGGATGGCGCCGAAAAACGCAGTAACGTCTCCCCAGTGCAGCAGCAGATCGCGGAATAGGATCAGGCCAATCACTGCCAGCACCAGATCCCGCAGTGGATGCTTCAGTTGGCTCCAGAACGGACGTTCCTTCATCGGTTCTTCACTCCCCTTTTCGTCGGAGCTCTCACCCCGCTCAATGATCTTCTTCCTGGCAAAGCTCCTCCATGGGGGTAGACCTCACCGGATTTCCTTGCTGGCCTTCTGCCAATCGCGCCCGCAGTCCGCTGTACCGCTGATCCTGCCGGTCGTTGTCCACCATGGTGGCGATGACATGTTCGTCCCCTACGATGATAAACAGCTCCTTGGCCCGGGTGATGGCGGTGTACAGTACCCCCCGGGTCAGCAGCATCGGTGCACCGCTGCTGGCAGCCAAAATCACCGCCCGGTACTCGCTGCCCTGAGCCTTGTGCACCGTCATCGCGAAGGCTAGCTCCAGTTCCGCCAGCATCTCCCAGGTGTATTCTACCAGTCGTCCCTCAAAGTTGACGGTGAGCATTCCCGCATCGGGACGGATCGAGGTAATGACACCAATATCGCCGTTAAAGATGCCCATACCGCCCCGGACGCGGTCTTCCTCCCGCCAGAGAATATCGTAGTTGTTTTTCACCTGGATCACCCGGTCTCCCTCTCGGAATACGATGGAGCCATACTTTCGCTCCCGTTTTTCCTTAGACGGTGGATTTAGCGCCGCCTGAAGCATGGCGTTGAGCTGTCCGGTGCCGGTAATGTGCTTCCGGGTAGGGGAAAGCACCTGAATCTGATCGGAAGGAATCCCCATATTCTTAGGCAGTCGATTCTGACACAGATCCACAATGGTCTCTGCCGCTCGATTTCCCTGGAGCCGCCGCAGGAAGAAAAAGTCCTTGTTTCTGTTGTCCACCTGGGGAAAAATCCCTTGATTCACCGCATGGGCACTGCGAATGATCGCTGATTCCCATGC
>CALLZZ010000106.1 GCA_937858235.1 uncultured Clostridia bacterium | reverse complement strand
CCTTAAATAATATATCGTATGTTTCTAAAGAACGATATGATATGGATGTAAATATTCAAGTCACAGAGAATGATGTGCTTGTTACAAAAGATGGTACGATAGGAAAAGTCGCAATGGTCCCTGCCTTAAGCAAACCAGCTACATTGAATAGTGGGGTATTTGTTTTTAGAACGGAGCCGCAACTTGCACCTGCTTTCCTTTATAGGGTGCTTATATCGTCTGTATTCAAAGAGTTTATTGATATTCTGTCAGCAGGTTCCACTATAAAGCATTTGTACCAAAAGGATTTGAAGAACTTTAAGTTTGAGATGCCCAAAGATATTAAAGAGCAAAGAGCAATCTCCGCTGTACTGACAGCAATGGACAAAGAAATTGAAAGCTTGGAAGCTGAACGAGAAAAAATGATACAAATCCGTGAGGGCGCAATGGACGATCTCTTAACAGGCCGCGTGCGCCTGACTGTATAAGGAGGAAACAAGATGGCAACGGTTGATGCTGAGAAAAAATTGCAGAATAGAGTTCTTCACTGGCTGGTTGATGACCTTGGCTACACCTATCTCGGCAATCTGGAGGATATCGATAACACACCTGTCAAGGAAGAGCTGCTGAAAGCGAATCTGAAAAAGCGCGGGTATGGCGATGACCAGATTAAGATTGCCATCAATGAACTCATAAGCAAGATCAATAACCAGGCTGATTCGCTTTATGAGATTAACCAGAAGGTTTATTCTCTCCTTCGCTACGGTCGGCAGGGAACGAAAGATGCCAATGGACATCGCCAGACCGTGCATTATATCGATTGGGATTTGGATCATATCGACAATAATGATTTTGCCGTAGCGGAGGAAGTGTCCGTCCTTCGATATGACAAAGTAACAAGAAAGCGGCCTGATTTGGTATTGTACGTTAACGGCATCGCTATGGGTGTATTTGAGTTGAAGAGTTCCTATGTCAGCTCGGGCAAGGGCATTCGACAAATGTTAACGAATCAGAAAAAGGAAAACATACTCAATTTTTTTGGCGCCGCACAGCTTTTATTTGCAGGAAATGAAGCTGAAGGATTGCTCTATGGTACGATCAACACACCAGAAAAGTACTACCTTAAATGGAAAGAAGATAAAAAGGCGACGGACGCCTTGTCTGAAAAAATTAAAATGCTGCAGCTTAAGGAAGTAAACCGTCTGAGAGATGGTATTATTTCACTTTGCCAAAAAGAACGCTTCTTATCTCTTATACATGATTTCGTGATTTTTGATGCCGGCATTAAGAAAATTGCTCGACATAACCAGTATTTTGCTAATATCGCTGCGAGAAAGAGCATTCTTGAGAAAAAGGGCGGTATCATTTGGAATACGCAGGGTTCCGGAAAGTCTCTTATTATGGTATGGCTCACAAAATGGATTATAGAAAATGTTTCTGACAGCCGCGTTGTAATTATCACGGACAGAGATGAGCTGGATGACCAGATTGAGAGTCTTTTTATAGACGTAAACGAAAAAGTACGCAGAGCAAAAAGTTGTAAGGACCTTCGTGATATTTTGGACAAAAGCGAAGACCCGATTGTTTGCTCGCTCATTCATAAATATGGTCATAATGCAGGTAAACAGGCGGATATCGACCAATATCGTAAAGAACTTCTGAAGGATCTTCCGAAGGACTTTAAGGCAAAGGGAAACATCGTTGCTTTTATTGACGAATGCCATCGTACCAATTCCGGCAAGCTGCACGAAGCAGTAAAAACGCTGATGCCGGATGCAGTCTTAATTGGCTTTACAGGAACTCCATTGCTTAAGAAAGATAAGAAAACAAGCCTTGAAATCTTTGGCCCGTATATTCATACTTATAAATTTGATGAGGGTGTGACTGATGGTGTTGTTTTGGACTTGCGGTATGAGGCAAGAGACATTGACCAGGATTTGTCCAGTCAAGATAAAGTTGACTTGTGGTTTGAACAGAAGACAAAAGGCTTGACAGAACGCGCAAAGCTCCAGCTCAAACAAAGCTGGACTTCCATCAATAAACTATACAGTTCAAAGCAACGCTTGGAAAAGATTGCGTCTGATATAGTCTTTGATATGAGCCTCAAACCGAGATTGAAAGAAGATCGCGGTACTGCTATGCTCGTTGCAAATAGCATCTACGAAGCCTGCAAGTATTGGGAAATCTTTATGAGCATGGGCTTCACAAAATGTGCCGTCGTAACTTCCTATGAGCCAACCACGCAAAGTGTGCGGACGGCCACTTCTGATCTTTCACAGGAAAGCGAAGAAGAATACAAGAAATCCATTTATGAGCGGATGCTTGGCGGCAAGAAGCTCTCGGAATTTGAAAAAGATGCGAAGAAGCAATTTAAAGAAAATCCAGCACAAATGAAGCTTCTTATTGTGGTTGATAAATTGCTGACGGGCTTTGACGCCCCAAGTGCCACTTATCTGTATATTGATAAATCCATGCGTGACCACGATCTTTTTCAGGCCATTTGTCGTGTCAACAGACCAGACGGCGAAGATAAGGACTATGGTTATATTGTGGATTACATGGATTTATTCCGTAATCTTCAGCTTGCCGTTTCTGATTATACGACAGAGGCATTTGATGGGTTTGACAAAGAGGATGTCGAAGGGCTTATTAAAAACCGCTATGATGAAGCAAAGTCAGAAATGGAAGGAACGCTTGCATCGCTGGAGGCATTATTCGAGAATGTTCCGGCACCAAAAGCTGATATCGACTTCATTGAGTATTTCTGCGGAGATGACAGCGATGGCGATGAAAAGACGGCGCGCAGGGACACGCTGTACACGTTAACTGCGGCGCTCTCTCGTTCTTTTGCGAATTGTTGTGACAAGCTTGTATCTGAGTATGGCTATTCAGAGAATGATGTCAATCATCTGCGCGAAGAGATTTCCGGATACAACAAAATTAAAGAAATGATCAAGCTGGCAAGCTGCGACTATATCGACCTCAAGCCTTATGAGGCGGATATGCGCTATATCCTTGACACTTACATCCGCGCCGAAGATTCCAGGGTTATCAGTGAGTTGGGGAATATGTCGATTGTCGAGTTGCTCCTAAAGGGCAAAACCACCACGCCTGTCGATTTAGTAAAAGATTTGCCTGGTACTGACGAAGCAAAAGCAGAGATGATTGACAACAACTTACAGCATGAAATTGTCAAAAAAATGAGTTCAAACAGTGTGTATTACGGCAAACTGTCAGAGATGCTTAAGAAAATCATCCTGCAGCGCAAGACTGAAGCGATGAGTTATGAGGAATACCTCAGACAGGTCGTGGAGTTGGCAGAGGCTATTCTTCATCCGGAAACAACCAGCAACTATCCCGACGGGGTCAAAGATAGCGCAACAAGGCGTGCTCTGTATGATTATTTTGAAAATAATGTCGAACTGACAATTGATGTTGACAGTGCGATCCGCACTTCCATCCAGCCAGGTTGGAAAAGAAATTTTCAAAAACAGCAGCGGATTAGACTTGCTATTTATAAAAAATTATTGCTTCATATGTATACCGAAGACAGAGCCACGGAAGAAGCCAATAATGTCTTCGATATAGTACAAAGACAGGAAGAATACGATGCGTAATGAAGAAATGATAATCGGAGGATTACCGATTAAGATTATCAGAAAGAAAAATTTGAAAAATCTATATATCCGTGTAAATCCGCCAGAGGGTGATGTTACTGTCAGCACACCAGCCGGATTAAATGACGAGGATATCGAATTGTTTGTCCTTAGAAAACTGCCGGAGATCACTAAAGTCAGAGACAGGATGCTGGCACAGGAACGTCAAAGCAAGCGAGAATATGTTTCCGGAGAATCATATTATTTGTGGGGTAAGCCCTACCGTCTGCAGGTAGTATATGAGGAAACACGTCATAAAATTGTCAAGACGCCGACTAAAATAATCATGACAGTACCAGAAGGAACAAACACTAAGGCAAGAGAAAAACTGCTCATCGAATGGTACAGGCAGGAATTAAAGCGGATACTGGAGACTGTTGCAATAGACTGTGAGAAAAAGGCGGGAATTCATGCCGAGGATTTCCGAATTAAAAACATGAGAACCAGGTGGGGCACATGCAATATTGATAAACGTAGGATATGGATTAACCTTCAGCTTGCTAAGAAACCAATGGAATGTCTTGAATATGTGGTGATTCATGAACTGGTACATTTAGTGGAGAAAAACCATACACACCGATTCCACGCGCTTGTTGAAGAGTTTTGCCCGACTTGGAAAGAAGTAAAAAAGATTCTGGCTACCATGCCTCTTGACTATATGGAGAAAGAAGAGAAGGATACAGATGACGAGCAGACCGACATTGAGCGATATCTTTGATGTCAATAAAAAAACCGGTGCTTTAATTCTCGGAAAGAATCGCCTTGATGATTACGCAACAAAATACCTGACAAGGCATTGTAAAGAGGCTCTTGCAACGCCGATGCCGCTGCCCGTTGATAAGATTCTGCAGGAAGTCGGCCTTACAGTAAAGGAAGTATCCCTTTCCGGAAACTTGGACATTTTTGGATGCTGCTTATTGCTTGATGGTGAAGTTGAAGTCTACAACCGCGAGTCTGGTACATTTCATCCTACCTTCTTTCCTGCTGGGACTATATTAGTCGATCCCGATTCCGAAGCACTGTATGGCGAAGGCTCTAAGCGCAATACCCTAATTCACGAGGCATTGCATTGGGAGAAGGATAAAACTTATTTTGAAATTCTGGCACTCAAAAATGCTGAGGCTTCTGAAAAACTGTATCCGATTATGTGCCGCCAATCGGAAACATTCTACGAGCCGCCGGAAGGAAAAAAGACAAAGGAGAACGAAGTAAAATGGCTGGAATGGCAGGCACACAGGTTAGCTCCGAGAGTACTGATGCCATACGAACCGTTCAAGCAAAAAGCACTGGAACTGATTGATAGTTATAAGAATCCACAGAACGATATTGTCCCCTCCTGCGATGTTTTAATTGAAGACCTAAGTGAATTTTTTATTGTATCGAGGGCATCTGTAAAATATCGTCTTATTGAGGTAGGGATTCTCGGGAAAATTTCTGAATTTGAGGATTATGATGCAGTCTTTGCCGAAATTAATAACCGCAGAGAATTCGTTGCGTTGACTCCTGCAGAAGCGTATCAATTGCTGCGCGTGGACTCTTCTCTCCAAGAGTGGGTCAGCGGTGGGCGATTCGTATTTGCCGACGGTTATTTTGTACTGGCAGATCCCAAATACATAACAACAAAGAATGGAAACCTACACTTAACCACAAAAGCAAAGAAGAACTTGGCTCAATGTGCTATTAATATACATGAGCAAAAATATACGACCTATCGGAACATTCAAAAGGACTTCATGGGGTTTGCTGTCCTGTATAGCGTTGCTGGAATTGATCAGCGGATGCTGACGTTCCATCCAAAATATCAGGCAACCTTCAATTATGAGCCGAAAGAGGTTTATGCAGCATTCCACAAACATATCTTATCCTATGATGAAAACGAAGAGATAGAGCTTGTCAAGAAATTAGGAGATCCGACCACCACGCTGTGTCAATGCTTGTGGTTTTTGATGGAGAACAGGAAATGGAAGTACCCTGAAATATTTAATGAAAAAACGCTGCTCCATAAGAACTACCATGGAAAAATCAAAAATGATAAATACAACAATATGGGTAAGGATGTTTTGATGGCAATATGTGTCGGTTTAAGGCTGAATCTTCGTATTATTGAAAAAATATTTGAAAAGTCTGGCAACAAATTAAATTACTATAAAGACCCGGATAGAACATACATCCATATATTAGAGAATATGCCCGGGCTGTCGATACAAGATTTTAACAGTGTTTTGGAGCAGGCAGACATACCGCAATTAGGTAGCACAATAAAAATTGATGAGAATTAATAAACTTGATAACTCGTAGAGTTGGTTTTGGACCCCGAAAGGGGTCCTTTTTTTATGCCCAAAAGCAAAAATTCCAATAATCCTCGCCATTTTTAAAGCTTTCAACCAACTCGCCGAGTTGGGCATGCAAATTTGAGAAATGTGATAATAGGGCACGGGAAGATAAAAATGGAATTAACCAGATGAAACCCAGTGAGAAAGAGTAATCAAATCAATAGCAGTGAGGAGGATTTATATGGTTGAAATCAGGAATCTGAATAAAAAGCGCATTGGCGATATGAGCGATGATGAGCGTCTGTTTGTGATTAAAATAAAAGATTGTGTCACTCGAATCACAGTAACCCCCGACGGCACATTAAACATAACGCACAAGCGTGTAGAACCTGTAGCATAGCCACACCCCAAGAACAGCTTAATACCTAAAATCCGCCAGAACGCAAGACGGCAGTGCGGAGGAACACCCCAACCGGGTGAACCTCGCCTGTCGTCTTTTCTATTTACCATGATGTACGGTGCGAGGTTCCCATAAAAAGGAGCAAACATCGTGATTACATACCTCTTGCACCTCTTCTTTGCAAATGGACGAGCCCCTCCGCTTCTGACATTTTGACTCACCATCAAGATTTCAGAAAATGGAGGACAAGCCATATGGCAGAAAAAAAGAAATATCAAATCAAGGTACAAGGTCAGCTTGTACCAGTCAGTAAAGAAGTCTACCTGACATATTACCGCATGAGGCGCCATGAGCGTCATCTGGAAGAAAAGGACATAGCACATGGCGTTTTTTACTACAGCGCTCTGGACACCGAGGAAACCAACGGTGAGGATGCGATTCCGGATCTCGGTTCACTCCGTGTGGAGGATATGGTCATGGACAAGCTTATGGCAGAAAAGATGCATCAGTGTCTCGCTCAGCTTGCCAAGGATGAGCGCAATTTGATCTATGCTCTGTACTTTCAAAGGAAAACACAGGTAGAGCTTGAAAAGGAGACGGGCATTAAACAGCAGACCATCAGCTATCGGGAGCGTCAAATTCGAATGAAACTCAAAAAAATGATGGAAAAGTAAAAATTCTTTTTGTAGACCCCCTCACGAAACCGGATTAGTAGTGAGGGGTTTCTTTATTCCCTCAAGGGTACTTTGAAAATTTCATATCCGATGATCTGAATACGTTAGCTGACGGTTCCCAAAAGGAGCAGCGACTCCGGCGGATGCGCCAAGACCACCTGTAGGATGGCGATGAGAACAAGATGAACCAGCTTTTTCTTTCTGTTCATTGCGCTTCTCTTCCCAAACTATCAAAGACGGCCCAATAAGGTGCAAAGCGGTACCCATCCGGCCGGAAAACAGACCGTGGCGGTTTGTTTCGCGATGACTCCGTCAGCCTATTATGATACTTCTGTCCAGTCACAGCCCCCACAAGAAATGGGGATCACGCAATGAGGGCAGCCGGCAGAGATCCTGGCGGGGGTGAAATTCCCATGATGCGGTAAAGCCAACCGCAGTTCAGACCATCGCCTTTTGTGCTTGGGGAGTAGTGTCGAATTAAGCACCGTTATCACTAAAAACAACTTAATGTCAGAAGCAATGGGATCGCCCTGTTTTCAGCTGCTCTCAAAGTGAAGCAACTGCCCAAGGGCGATCCTATTTTTGTGCCATTAAGCATTACAAAGGAGGATTGCAATTTTGAATGACAATAAAAAGAACATACGGCGCGGAGATATTTTCTATGCCGATTTAAGTCCCGTGGTAGGCTCCGAACAAGGCGGGATCCGTCCGGTGCTTATTTTGCAGAACAATGTCGGAAATCGTCACAGCCCTACGGTCATTGTCTGTGCGATTACCGGCAAAACCGAGAAAAACAATATTCCTACCCATGTTTGCATCGGCACGGCCGGCGGCTGCTCCAAAGAGTCTTTCGCTCTTTTAGAGCAAATACGCACCATTGACCGCATACGCCTGAGAGAAAAGGTTGGCACTCTTTCCGGTCATGAAATGAAACAAATCAATCAGGCACTTTCCATCAGCGTTGGGCTTGACCCGGCGTTTTTTAATGAAAGGAGATGTCATGATGAACGACAAAATCAAAATGTTTGAAAAGTACCCCGATGTAGTCGAGGTCGAACAATTAAGAGAAATGCTGGGCGGCATCAGCCGTAAATTGGCTTATAAACTGCTTGCGGAAAAGGAGATACATAGCGTTCGTATCGGACGAACCTATAAGATTCCGAAAGCATGTGTTATTGATTATCTGCTGGGTGAAGAAATGTGCCACATCAAGCTCGGCTGACCCGGATTTTTGTCTACCATTGACAAGAAAGCGTAGAAAAATCATGTGGATGATTTCAGCATAAAAGCATAGCTATCTCGTGCTTTCTGTGGTATTGTAGTACTGTCAATGGTAGGCAAATACGCTGTTATTTCGAAGGAGGATAGCACAATGATAACAGGATGCCTACAGAAAAAAAACAATACTTATTACGCTGTTCTTTATACCAAAGTGGACGGCAAAAGAAAAACTAAGTGGATTCCCACTGGATTGCCGGTTGAGGGAACCAGCGAAAGAAAAGCAAAAAAAGCCTTTGACCAGATCCGTTTGGAATATGAACGGGAACAGGAAGAAAAGGAACGTAAAGAAGCGGAAGAACGGGCCAGAGAACTGATTGAAGGAAAAAGGAACCCTCAGGCGGATGTTCTCTTTATGGATTACCTTCAAAAATGGCTGATTCAAGCAAAACCTACCATATCCAAGACCACGTTCAAAGGCTACCGCACCATGCTGGACAGCCGAATCAGCCGGTACTTTAAAGAACTGAATATTACCTTAGCGGAAGTTACGCCGCAGCATATTCAGGATTTTCATCAATCCATTTTTGATGAAGGGTATACGGCAAATACGGTGATTCACTATCATGCGGTGCTTCGCAGGGCGCTGCAGAACGCTGTGAAAAAGGGAATTATCAGCATCAATCCTGCCGACAGGGTGGACAGGCCGAAAAAGAATGTGTATCAGGCACAGTTTTATTCGGCGGAAGAAATGATGGCGCTGTTCGATGCGGTATCGGATGATCCCTTGGAAGTCTGTGTAAAACTGGCCGCTTACTATGGTCTGCGGAGAAGTGAAGTCCTTGGTTTGAAATGGGATGCGATCAACCTTGAACAAAAGACCATCTCCATCAAGCACAAGGTCATTGAGGACACGGTCGATGGCAAAGCAGTGGCTGTCGGCGAGGATGTGCTCAAAACCAAATCCAGCTTCCGTACACTTCCGCTGCTGCCATCCGTTGAAAAAATTCTGTGGGCGGAAAAAGAGAAGCAGGAAATGTACCGCAGATTGTTCAAGCGTTCTTACTGCCGGGACTATTTGGATTATATCTGCGTCGACCAAACCGGAAAGCTGATGCGTCCCAACTATGTAACGGAGCATTTTAGCTGGATACTCGAAAAAAACAACCTGAAGAAAATCAGGTTCCACGATTTAAGGCATTCATGCGCCAGCTTACTGCTCGCAAACGGGATATCCATGAAGCAAATCCAGATATGGCTTGGACATAGCACGTTCTCGACCACGGCGGATATTTACTCACATCTGGACTTCCATGCGCAGATCGAATCCGGACTGGTTATGGATGGCATGTTTGAAAAATCCAAGCGGGAAGAACCTATCGGACTTGAAATGGCTGAGTGATTTTCTACGAACTGCTGAGTCGAAACACGGCAAAGCCTTGTAAGATAAGGATTTTATAAGCATCCGTTTTCTACAAAAGCAGCAAAAACACCCTCAAAAGAGGGCGTAGAAAAGAGCGAAAAAAGAAAGAGCCTGCTGCAGACATTGACCGCAAACAGGCTCATGGCGGAGGCGGTGAGATTCGAACTCACGTGCCCGTGAGGACAACCTGATTTCGAGTCAGGCTCGTTATGACCACTTCGATACGCCTCCATATTCTATTTTAATACACCGAGCCTTTCGAAAAAGTCAAGGCAAAGTGTAGAAAAACCGTAGAAATCGGTAAAAAGCTAAATTTTCAAAATCCCGCAAACCCGCGAAAACTCAAGGGTTTCCCGCATTTTCAAAGCAACTGACCGAGTGGATTTCGAGTCAGGCTCGTTATGACCACTTCGATACGCCTCCATATTCTATTTTAATACACCGAGCCTTTCGAAAAAGTCAAGGCAAAGTGTAGAAAAACCGTAGAAATCGGTAAAAAGCTAAATTTTCAAAATCCCGCAAACCCGCGAAAACTCAAGGGTTTCCCGCATTTTCAAAGCAACTGACCGAGTGGATTTCGAGTCAGCCCCGTTATGACCGCTTCGATACCTCTCCATCTCTCATCACA
>CALLZZ010000105.1 GCA_937858235.1 uncultured Clostridia bacterium | reverse complement strand
TGATGGGATTGGCAAAAAACTTCCCACCATAATACTTGGATGCCTTCGCTTTCCCGCCATGGGACAGGGGCAAGGTGTTCTCAAACCGGGCACCACCTGCCACTGAGCCACCGCCCTTGTACCCCTTGATGGGATTGGCAAAAAACTTTCCACCATAATACTTGGATGCCTTCGCTTTCCTGCGATGGGACAGAGGCAAGGTGTTCTCAAACCGGGCAGCACTAGCCACCGAGCCACCGCCCTTGTAGGCGGTTGCCGAAACCGGAAACGCAGTTCTACCGTAGCGCTTGGTGCCACCCTGCTTTTTTCGATAACTGCCGGGCAAGGCGGAGGCAAACACTGCGGAAGCCACCCTGGACTTCCCACCGGTATAATTTTTGACAGGTATAGCGATCATTCTGCCGCCATAGCGGGAACGGCGTCCTTTGATCTTACGGTGCCGGTTTAGCGCCAATACTGGGAGTTCTGCCAGCGGAGCCTTACCTTTTCCACCCCGGTAGCTGGGAAAAAACATCGCAGCCAGTGCAGCCTTCCCATACCGCCGCTTCCCTTTCCTTATCGTCTTATGGGACGTGGTGGTGTTGCCGTACTGCATCGTATTGCCATAGCTGCGCTTGCGCGTCGCCTGCTTCACCAACCTCCAGAGCACGGTGAACAGTGTCAGCAATACCGCCAAAACCAGCGCAACAATGCCCACGATCACCCGCACGGGATGTTCTGTGTACGCCGCCGTATTCGCCGCCGCCGCCGTAGGGGCACAGAGCAGCATTACGCTCAATATCAAATTGTTCGCAGCCATTCTCCGCATTCCATTCACAAGCCTTTCCCCAGGGTGTTTATTCTGCTCACTATTATGACATATTCTAATGAAAAAAAAAAGTAGTGTCGGAAGAATCTGTCCGGCATCACCCGCTGACACTGGACAGAAATGGGGCTCAGATGCTACAATGGACGGGAACTTGTATCACTGAGAAATGAGGGATTCGATGCGAATCATGGCTGTGGACTATGGTGACGCCCACACTGGCGTAGCCATCTCTGATCCTACCGGTATGCTGGCCGGCTGGACCACCACCATCAACAGCAGAAAACAGGATGTGGTAGTTGACCAGCTAAAGGCCATCATCGCTGAGCACGATGTGGAAGAGCTGGTGCTGGGATATCCCAAAAACATGAACGACACCAAAGGGGAGCGCGTTTTGAAAAGCGAGGCTCTGGCCAAGCTGCTGGAGGCTGAAACAGGTCTGCCAGTTCACCTCTGGGACGAGCGGCTGACCACAGTAGATGCCCACCGCATTCTGTCCGAGAATGGTCGCCGAGGAAAGAAGCGCAAGCAACAGATTGACGCTGTGGCGGCAACCCTGATTCTAGAGGGTTACCTGGGCTTTCGCCGCAACCGAAAAGAGGGAGGAACCGGAAATGCTCTTTGATACCGATGACAACTATGTGGCGCTGGAACTGACCGACGAGGACGGCGCTACCGTCCTATACGAACTGCTGGATATGGTCGAGTACGATGGAACCGCCTACGGCGTGTTTATGCCAGCGGAAAATGCAGCCGGCAACGTTGCCATTTTGCGTTTAGAGGGTGAGGATGCCCAAAAAGCAGAAGGTTACGTACCCGTTAATGACGAGGATCTGGAACAGGCTGTATTTGATATTTTTCAGATTAAAAATATGAACGCCTTCGATTTCGGCGGCAACAGTTTTGAAGCTAACGATCTGCTCTAACCTGCTCTACACAACACAAACCCGGACCAAAAATTGATCCGGGTTCTTTTGTGATTCTTCTCTCTCTAAACGAATGTATAACTTGCTGTTTTTCCTAATTCATTACACAAAGTGATACATAGATGTGGTGCTGTCCTTGTAGTCCTTAGCTACCCCTTCGTACCAGTCATTATAATCGGCATTCTGGAGTGCGTCAATGCAGACATTCTGCCAGTGATACTTCTCGCTGTAGGATTCGAAATAGACCAACTGATACCCTACATTATCCTCATCCTTCAAGATGGCGTAGTCGCCCTCTTTGTGGGTTTCGTCAAAGAGCCAAGTCTTCAGTGCATCAGACACATCGTCTTTTGCAGCGTCTTCGTAGAGACCGCCATTGGTGCTGGAGGTGGTATCGCCAGAATTTTTCTCGGTCAGGTCGGCAAAGGCATCAGCGTCACCGCCATTCTTCTGCCACTTCTTCTGGAGATCTTCCACGGTTTTCTTTGCCGCATCATAGTCATAAACGGTGCTACCGTCTTCCTCTGTGACCGCTTCATCTTTTTCATCCTTTGCAGCTTCTGCCTTGACCAAAATATTTCGGAAGGTCGCATCGCGGCTTTTATCGAGATAACGCTTCTCAAACCGAACTACATAGTATCCGTTCAAGACGGTTTCTTCATCGGAGTCCTCCGTTTCATACTTTACCGAGGTCACGTCTCCAGCCTCCCGCTTTTCATCGGTGAGCCAATCACTGAAGTCATATCCACTGAAGCTGTCATAGGCCTGATCGCTGTAGTCCGTGGCACCGTACTCTTCCACCAGATCCTTGATCTTATCCTCGTCACCAGCAGTCATGGCCTCTTTCAGGGCTTTGGCACCCTTCTTTGCCTTGGTCTCTGCCACCGCAGTTTCCTCTTCCGTCGGTTCCTCCGTGTTGCCGTCCGCATCGGTACCACTATCTGTGCTCACCGGCACCAGATACGCCTCATACTCAAAGGTGTCCAGCTCTGCCTTATGTTCTTTGTAGTAATTGTCGACATCCTTATCCGTCTGGTCAAAGGATTCCTTCACCTTGGTCTCGTATTCCTGTGCCAGCTGGCTGTTCGTTACCACCTTTTCATAGGTGTTGTAGTTCATATACCGGCCGTAGGACGCACTCAGGTACGCAGAGACCGTATATCCGTTCTCCGTACAGGTATCCTTGAGCTCCTGAAGGTTTTGATCCACCGTCTCCTGCCCCTCTTTGCTTAGGCTGTAGTCTGCCTTTTCCGCCTCTTGGATCAGCACAGCCACGTTGGTCAGCGTATTTTTCGCATTATCTCGGAAATAATCGTACCAAGTGGTGCCGCTGTAAATCTCCTGCTCCTTCAAGCTTTTGCTGGTGTCCAGCCCGTAGTAGGTAGCATAAGGAGAGTAACTATTATAGCCGGCGTAGTAATAGTAATCCAGTTCTGCCGCAGAGTAGGACTTGTTCCCTACCTTCAAAGCGGTGAGACTGCGTTGGAGACAGCCGGAATCAAAAAACAGCAGCCCTGCAATCAGAACCACAATCACGATGCCTAGGGCAATGTACCACTTTTTGCGGCGTTTTTCTTTCCGCTCTTCCAGAACCTTCTGCCGTCCTTTCATGGAGAGTCCTGCCAGCGCTTCCTCTTCCTTCCTGGACTTTCTTTCCTTTTTCGTCTTTTGGGGCTTCTCTTTCTTCCCTTCCGGCTGCGTTTTCACTTTGTCCGGCTGTTCGGTTTCTTTCACTGTATCCTCTGTCTGAATGGATTCAGACTTTTCTTCTGTGAGATTGTTCTTGTTTTCTTCGCCCATGGAACAAATTCCTCCAAAAATACGATTGCACAGCGCGTCGGAACCCGCTGGCAACGGAATGAATATGTAACACTACATTTTTATTATTATACCTGATCAGGAAAGTGCTTGCAAGGTAAAAACGAAAAAAGCAGGGACTTTCTCCCTACTTTTACCAATTTCGACCTGCCGCAGGTAAAAAAAGCCCCGCGGAAGCCGTGTGATTCCTTTTAAACCTGCACCAAAAGGGCAGGTGGGTTGCCTCCGCCAAGCTTCATTGCTTCCAACTTCCAGCCCGAAGGCCGGGAGGCCTGCAAACCACCAAGCGAGGTGGGCATCCCGAAACAGAATTGTGGGTTTAAATACGAAATCATCACGTACCCCGCAGGGTGAATCTCATTTCTTTCAACGGCCTCAGTCTATGTGCTCCGGCCGCAGATTATTCCTCGTCCGGCTCCAAGCCGTCCTCATCTTCTTCGTCGTTAAAGACCTCTTCCATAAACACATTATAAACTGCTTCCGCTTCTTCCTCACTGTCCGGGGTGACCAGTTCCTCTTCCCCGTCCACATGCTCTACTCGCATAATAATCAGGCCGTATTCCTCACTTTCCTCCACTTCCTCGGGATCTATATCCTCGTCGATGGTGGGGAAAAATGCCATGTAGATCTTGCCCTCATATTCTACAGTGTCCAGGTACTCCAGAACCAGCTCTTCACCGTTTTCGTCAGTTAGGGTAATAAACGTTCCGCCATAATCGTTGCTCATCAGGGTTCCTCCGGCGCTGTGCTTAGGACTGCTGTCCTCTGCTTTTTTTCACATTGTATCCCGAAGCTGAGAAAAAAGCAAGAGCCTTCTGCGAAATTCCTATGGGCATCAGGCACCAAAATCCTCCAGAAGGGCTGCCAATTCCCTTTCTCCCTTGGCGTAGATTCCTACCTCCAATTCCTCTCGATCCTGCTTTGGAAGGGTTGAAACCGGAATCCCAGTGCGGCTGACCAGAGTTTCTCCGGCGTAGACGCACACCTCTCCGTTCTGATCCACAAGCAGGAACTCTGTCCCCCGGGTCCCCGCTTCCAACGTCATTGCGCGATTGGCGTCCGCCTGGGCCCAGGGTAAAATCTGCCATGCGGCAGCGGTTGTGGTGGTCAGTACCGCCAGCGTCAGGGCGATACCGGTAATCATGCTGCGTAGTCTGCGTACTTTCATGGCGCACACCCCTTTCTCCAGTCAGTATTCCCCAGAAAACACCGCTCTTATAACCCGGCTTTTTACTTTTCTTCTCCTCCCTTCCAGGAAAGGGAGAATTTTCCGACCTTTCCGTCTTCCATTTGACATTTGTGGTATAATAGGGTATCTTGCTTCTCGTATCAGGAGCATTCCCTACCCTTGAAGGTAAACACCCTTCTTTCCCTGCTTTTTATGGAGGTGTTTCCGTTTTGGCAAAAACGAAACAGAAAAAACAACGCGCCCCGGCCAAGACGCCTGTGGGCAGATTTTTCCAGTGGCTGGGCATCATTCTCGGCACTTTTGCTCTGATCTGCGTCACAACCTGCGCCATTTTGGCCTGCTACGGTGCAATCTACGTACAAAATGTGATCATGCCCGAGGTGGAGCAATCCAGTATTAACATGGTCACCTCTGAGACTGATCTCAGCTCGAACATCTACTATTACGATGACAGTTCCAACAGCTACGACACTGCTCAGACCCTCTACGCCTCAGAAAACCGCGTCTGGGTCTCCCTGGAAGACATTCCCCAAGACCTCATTGACGCCACGGTTTCCATTGAGGATAAGCGTTTCTGGTCCCACAAGGGGGTGGACTGGCGCCGGACTGCCGCTGCCGTAAAGTACATGTTTACCGGTCAGCGCATTCAGGGCGGCAGCACCATCACCCAACAGCTGATCAAAAATCTCACCGGCAACAATGAAACCACCGTGCGCCGCAAGGTGCTGGAAATCTTCGAGGCCATGGAGTTTGACCACGCTCACACCAAAGAAGAAACCGTTGAGTGGTATCTGAATGCCATCTACCTGGGACATGGCTGTTACGGCGTCTCCACTGCCTCGGAGAAGTACTTTGGCAAAAGCGTCAGTGAACTGTCCCTGTCCGAGTGCGCCTCTCTGATCTCCATCACCAACAATCCTTCTAAATACGATCCCTATTCTCAGCCCGACGAAAATCTACAGCGGAGGGATCTGGTACTGGATCAGATGTGCGATCAGGGCTATATCTCCCAGTCTCAGCGGGACAGCGCCAAGGCAGAATCCCTCAACTGTGTCTACGGCTCCAACACCAACGAAGCTCAAAATCCTGTCTCTGACAGTGAATACTACAGTTGGTATACCGATGCAGTCATCGACGAAGTGATTGAGGATCTGGAAAAGCAATACGGCTACGATGAGACCACCGCCACTAACCTGATCTACTCCGGCGGACTCCAGATTTACTCCTGCCTGAAACCCGAGGTGCAGAAACAGGTGGATGCCGTGTATACCGACACAGCCAACTTCAACCAATACTCCTCCAAAAAAGGACAGGCACTCCGCAGCGGTATCACTGTAGTGGATAATGCCACCGGTGCAGTTGTCGCCTTGGCTGGCGGCGCCGGAGAAAAAGAGGGCAATCGGATCTGGAACTGTGCCACCAAAACCCTCCGGCCTCCCGGATCTTCCATCAAGCCCATCGCAGTCTATGCCCCGGCCATTGAGGAAGGTCTCATTCTCCCCTCCTCCGCCGAGGACGATACCCCCTTTATGCAAAACAGTGACGGTTCCCTCTGGCCCGTAAACTCGGAGGGTTACTACTCCGGCCTTACCGACATTGATACCGCCGTCCGGGACTCTCTGAACACCGTGGCCGTAAAGGTGCTGGATCACCTGGGGCTTCAGACCTCCTACAACTATCTCACCAACCAGTTCGGTATCACCACTCTGGTGGACAACTACGAAACCAGTACTGGCGCCGTCAAATCCGACTTGAACTACGCCCCTCTGGCACTGGGTGGTCTCACCAAGGGTATTTCCACGCTGGAAATGGCCTCTGCCTATGCTACCTTCCCCAGAGACGGTGTTTACTCCACCCCCTACCTTTACACCGTAGTCACGGACAGCGACGGCAAAATCATTCTCTCTAAGGGCGATTACGATGTAGAACTGGACGACGACGAAAAAGCTACGATCTCCGGTCAGGCCGACAGCAAAACCATCCTCAGCCAGACCACCACTTTCTATATGAATAACATGCTCCAAAATGTTGTCACCAGCGGTACCGGCACCTTGGCCAAACTCAGCGGCATGACCGCCGCTGGCAAAACCGGTACCACTACCGATGACTACGACCGTTGGTTTGTGGGCTATACGCCCTACTACACCGCTGCCGTCTGGACCGGCTATGACAGCCAGGAGACCATCAACTCCAGCATCAATCCTGCCTGTATGCTATGGCAGAAGGTGATGAGTGGAGTCAGCCAGGGTGCAACCGATATCGGGTTCCCATCTACCCCCCCCACGGTTCAGTGTACCTACTGCACCTCCAGTGGCGAATTGGCTACCGCCGCCTGCCGGGCAGCAGGCTGTGCCAAAGTTGGTACCTTCATCTCCGGTGACGAACCAACCATCTATTGCAGTCGGCACGTCTACTCCAACGGCAACGTCATTTTGAACTACTCCCGCAACGGTGTAGCTGCCAAGGCACTCATTTACGGTGAGGTCACCTACGTCCCCAAAAAGACTGAGAAAAAGAAAAACGACGACAAGAAGAAAGAGAAGGATAAAAAGACCTCTGACGAGGACGAAACCGAAACCACCACCGAAGAAGAAGACAACGAAGAGAATACCGATCCCACGGAAGAGGATAAGAAGGACGACACGGATCAAAAAAACGAAGAGGATCAAAAAGAGGACGACAAAAAAACAGAGGATAACTCTGAGGATGCCGACAAGGCTAAAACTAAAAAAGCTGGGTAATTGCCCCAAAGGCTCCGGAACCTGCCAACGGGTTTTCGGAGCCTTTTCGCACGTCTTTTCCCACCTTCAGGTGTGGAATGCAACAAAGCAACTCTCCCTCCTTTACCAATTTTCAGGCAAATTAGCAGTTGCTTTTTCCACAGGTCTGTGTTAAACTCTCTTTAGAGTAAGTACAAATGCCCGCACGCAGCGGACACTCACAGAAAGAGAAGGCCAGGCAAACAATGTCCCAAACTCCAAAATATTTTATTGTGGAAGCAAAGGCGCTTCCTGACATTTTTCTCAAGGTTGCGGAAGCAAAACGAGTACTAGAACTGCGGGAAGCTGACACTGTGAACGAAGCGACACAGATTGTTGGTATCAGCCGCAGTGCTTTTTATAAATACAAGGACTCCATCCGGCCCTTCAACGACATGCTGAACGGTCACATCGTCACCTTCCAGGTGCTGCTCAGAGATGAGCCCGGTGTGTTGTCTTCCATCCTCAGTTCCTTTGCCGCCTCCGGCGGCAACATTCTCACCATCAACCAATCGATCCCCACCGGCGACGTCGCTGCAGTGACTCTGTCCGCGGAAACCTCCAAGCTGAATCTTACCTTGGAGGAGTTGGTGCATAGTGTGGAACGGGTAGACGGTGTTATTGCTTTTGAAGTTCTGGCTGGCTGAAAGATTGAGGTGTCATTATGGTAAATGTTGCAATTCTGGGTTACGGAACGGTCGGCGGCGGCGTTGCGGAAATTCTCCGCAAAAACCGCGACCACATCTCCCAACGTGCCGAAAACACGGTAGGTCTGAAGTACATCCTCACCCGACGGGATTATCCCGGTGATCCTTTCGAAGATCTGTTTGTACAGGACTTCTCTATTATCGAGCAGGATCCTGACGTCCGCATTGTAGCGGAATGCATCGGCGGTACTACGGTGGCTCTGGATTATGCCCGCCGTGCGCTTCTGGCCGGGAAACATGTGGTCACTTCCAACAAGGAGCTGGTAGCTGCTTACGGCTGTGAGCTACTCCAGATCGCCTTGGAAAAAGGATGCTCTTTCCTCTTTGAGGCCAGCGTCGGCGGCGGTATCCCCATTCTCCGCCCTATGAGCAGCTGTCTGGCAGCCAACGAGCTGTCTGAAATCGTCGGCATCCTCAACGGCACCACCAACTATATCCTCACCCGTATGATTCGCGGCGGCCTGTCCTTTGAGGATGCGCTTCAGGAGGCGCAGGAAAAGGGCTACGCAGAGGCTGATCCTACCGCTGACATCGAAGGGTATGATGCCTGCCGGAAAATCTGCATTTTGTCTTCCCTGGGCTTCGGACACCACATTTATCCGGAACAGGTTCCCTCCGAAGGCATTACCCACATCACCCTCTCTGACATCGCTTATGCCCGCAGCGGCGGCTATAAAATCAAGCTTCTGGGCCGCAGCATTCGCCGGCAATCCGACGGCAAGGTTTGCGCCTTCGTAGCCCCCCATCTGGTCAGCGAAGAATCTCCTCTGGCCAACGTAGAGGACGTTTTTAACGCCATTCAGGTCACCGGTGACTCCATCGGCGATGTGATGTTCTACGGCCGGGGTGCCGGCAAGCTGCCAACTGCTTCTGCCGTGGTGGCTGACATCATGGACATTGTCAAGTCCAGAGGGCAAAAGCATCTATCTTGGGCCCCCGGCGGCGAAGAC
>CALLZZ010000104.1 GCA_937858235.1 uncultured Clostridia bacterium | reverse complement strand
GAGCGCAGGCACTTGGTACGGATGTCCTTGATGCCAGCTGCTTCCATAACGGCACGAACGGGGCCACCGGCGATAACACCGGTACCGTCGGGAGCGGGCTTCATCAGCACGCGGCCGGCGGAGAATTCACCGATGACTTCATGGGGGATGGTAGTCCCGGACATGGATACGGTGATCATGCTCTTCTTGGCATCCTCGATGCCTTTGCGGATGGCTTCCGGAACTTCGGACGCTTTGCCGAGGCCGAAGCCTACCTTGCCTTTGCCGTCGCCGACTACCATCAGGACGGAGAACTTCATGACACGACCGCCCTTGACTGTCTTGCTGACGCGGTTCAGATAGACCAGTTTTTCAATATATTCGCTGGCCGGTTTTTCATATCTGGGCATATTCTCTCCTCCTCCTGATTAGAACTGTAGGCCGCCCTCACGGGCGCCTTCGGCGAGGGCCTGAACCCGGCCATGATAGATATAACCGCCACGGTCAAAGACCACGATTTCGACTCCCTTGGCCTTGGCACGTTCCGCTACCATCTGACCGACCTTCTTTGCAACTGCCTTTTTATTGCCGTCGCACTGGAAGTCCTTTTCCAGAGAGGATGCAGCCGCGAGAGTGCTGCCATTCACATCATCGATGATCTGGGCATAGATGTTGGTTTCGCTGCGGAATACATTCAGACGAGGTCTCTCGGGCGTGCCGGAAATCTTGCCACGGACTCTCTTATGACGTTTCAGCCGCTGAGCGTTATTATTGGTACTATTAATCATTTAGGCACACCTCCTTTTATTTTTTGGCACCAGTCTTGCCTTCCTTACGGCGGATCACTTCATCAATATACTTGATGCCCTTGCCCTTATAGGGTTCGGGAGGACGCTTGCTGCGGACGACTGCTGCAAACTGACCAACCTGCTGCTTGTCGCAGCCTTTGATCAGGATCTTGTTGGGTTCCGGCACTTCAATGGTGATACCCTCTTCTTCTTCCATTTCCACGGAATGAGAGTAACCCAGATTCATGACCAGCTTCTTGCCATCCTTTGCCACACGGTAACCGATACCGTTGACCTGGAGTTCCTTGGTGAAGCCTTCA
Organism: uncultured Clostridia bacterium; assembly: GCA_937858235.1. GTDB lineage: Bacteria > Bacillota > Clostridia > Oscillospirales > Oscillospiraceae > Onthomonas. The sequence goes on along the minus strand of CALLZZ010000104.1, from coordinate 13,972 downwards.
CTGACACCGATCACCATGCCGTTGAGGATACTGCGGATGGTACCATGCATGGATCGGGTTGCCTTGTCATCGCTGTGGCGGGTGCAGAGGATCTCACTGCCCTCCTGAGCGATGGTGATGATGGGGGAGAAGCTGTGGGTCAGGGTGCCCTTGGGACCCTTGATGGTAACGTTATTACCGGCTTCGATTTTCACTTCCACTCCGGCGGGGACGGTAATAGGCATTCTGCCGATTCGAGACATCTTTCTACCTCCTTACCATACAAACGCCAGGACTTCACCGCCGACATGTGCTACACGAGCAGACTTGTCGGTCATGACGCCCTTCGAGGTGGATACGATCGCGATGCCCAGTCCGCGCAGGACTTTGGGCAGTTCGTCCGCGCCCGCGTAAACACGCAGGCCGGGCTTGGAAACACGGCGCAGACCGGACAGTGCCTTTTCGTTGCCGTTGTATTTCAGAGTGATACGGATGACGCCCTGAGTGCCGTCGTCGATGAGCTGGTAGTTCTTCACATAACCTTCGTCCAGCAGGATCTTTGCGATGGCCTTCTTCATGTTGGAAGCGGGGACATCAACGGTGCTGTGCTTTGCGGAATTCGCATTGCGGATTCGGGTCAGCATATCAGCAACGGGATCTGTGATGTGCATAATGGACCTCCTTAAATAAAGGTTACAGACAGTCGTTTTTCTGTCTGTCAAAGTGTCAGGGTATCAGTGGAACGCTCACCGAAAACGGCCAGGTATTCCCGTGACTTCTGACACCGGGATACAGAGTTTGCAGAACCAGGCGCCGGTCGCTGTTACCGATTCTCGGTCAGCGGCCGGGACACCTTGTTCGCGTGGCGGCAGAGCCGCCGCCTAACACGCTGTCGCGCGGTGTTACCAGGATGCTTTTCTGACGCCGGGAATCTCGCCCTTGTAGGCCAGTTCGCGGAAGCAGATTCTGCAGATGCCGTAGTCACGCAGGTAAGCGTGGGGACGACCGCACAGCTTACAGCGGTTGTAACGGCGGGTGGAGAACTTGGGCTCTCTCTGCTGCTTCAGCTTCATGGATGTTTTTGCCATAGTGATTCTCCTCCCTTAATTATCGTTTGAACGGTGCGCCCAGCAGGGACAGCAGTTCACGTGCCTCTTCATCGGTACCAGCAGTGGTGACGATGACGATGTCCAGTCCACGGATTTTGTCGATCTTATCGTACTCAATTTCCGGGAAGATCAACTGTTCCTTGATGCCCAGGGCATAGTTGCCGCGGCCATCGAAGGAGTCTGCGCTGATGCCGCGGAAGTCGCGGACACGGGGCAGTGCGATGTTGAACAGACGGTCCATAAATTCCCACATTTTGTCCTGGCGCAGGGTGACCTTGACGCCGATGGGCATACCTTCACGGAGCTTGAAGTTCGCAACGGACTTCTTAGCCTTGGTGACGATGGGCTTCTGACCGGTGATGGTGGAAATGTCGTTGACCACGCTGTCCAGAACCTTGGTGTTTTCCTTTGCTTCGCCAACGCCGCAGTTCACTACGACCTTGACCAGCTTGGGCAGCTGCATGGGGCTGCTGTAGCCGAACTTGCTCATAAGAGCAGGAGCGACTTCTGCATTATATTTATCCTTCAAAGCAGGCATAGTAGATACGCTCCTTTCGCTCAGATTTCAGCGCCGCATTTCTTGCAGACGCGAACTTTTTTGCCGTCGGCCAGCAGTTTATGTGCCGGACGAGTGGGCTTCTCACACTTGGGGCAAACACGCATGACCTTGCAGGCGTAGATGGGGCATTCCTTCTGGATGATGCCACCCTCATCACCGGCCTGACGGGGCTTGGTGTGACGGGAGCAGACGTTGATGCCCTTGACCACGACTTTGCCACCTCTGGGCATAGCGGTCAGGACTTCACCAGTCTTGCCCTTGTCTTTGCCGTTGAGGACGACGACCAGGTCGCCCTGTTTGATGCTCATTTTCTTCATTCCATGGCACCCCCTTAAATAACTTCAGGAGCCAGGGACAGGATTCTCATATAATCCTTGTCACGGAGCTCACGGGCGACCGGGCCAAAGATACGAGTGCCCTGCGGCGTTTTATCTTCTTTGATCAGGACGGCTGCGTTCTCGTCGAAGCGGACATAAGATCCGTCTGCACGGCGCACGCCCTGAACGGTACGGACGATAACTGCTTTCACTACGTCGCCTTTTTTCACCTGACCGCCGGGAGCGGCCTTGCGCACAGATGCGACCACTACGTCACCGATGTTGCCGTACTTGCGGCGGGAGCCGCCCAGTACACGGATGGTCTTCAGCGTCTTGGCGCCGGTATTGTCGGCTACTCTCAGATAGGATTCTTCCTGGATCATATCGGCACCTCCTTACTTCGCTCTTTCGATGACTTCCACCAGTCTCCAGTGCTTATCCTTGGACAGGGGACGGGTTTCCATCACGCGGACTTTATCGCCTACACGAGCGTCATTCAGCTCGTCATGGACTTTCAGCTTATAGGTTTTCTTGACGATCTTCTTATACAGAGGATGTGCCACACGGTCGGCAATGGCGACAACGATCGTCTTATCCATCTTGTCGGATACGACCAGGCCGACTCTGGTTTTACGGGAAGAAGTTCTTGTCATTTCTTTCTCCTCCTTAGCGGCCTGCAGAAGCGATCTGCTTCTCACTGATGATGGTTTTTACGCGTGCAATGTCCTTTTTCACGTCAGCAATCCGGCCGGGGTTGGTCAGCTGATTGGTGGCGTGCTGAAAGCGCAGGTTAAACAGCTCTTTCTTGAGTTCCTCCAGCTTGGTGTTCAGTTCAGCGGGAGACATACCACGAATTTCGACGGCTTTCATTACGCTTCACCACCCTTCTCAGCTTCAGCTTTCTTGACCATTTTGGTCTTGATCGGCAGCTTGTGGCTTGCCAGACGCAGCGCTTCGCGAGCGACTTCTTCGGACACCCCGCCGATTTCAAACATCACGCGGCCGGGTTTCACCACTGCCACCCAGTATTCCGGGGAGCCCTTACCTTTACCCATGCGGGTTTCGGCGGGCTGCTGAGTGATGGGCTTGTCGGGGAAGATCTTGATCCAGACCTTACCGCCACGCTTGGTGTAACGGGTCATGGCGACACGGGCTGCTTCGATCTGGCGGGAGGAAATCCATGCCGGCTCCAGAGCCTGCAAACCAAATTCGCCATAATTCACTTCGGTACCGCGGGTTGCTTTTCCGGTCATACGACCACGCATCTGCTTGCGGTATTTGACTCTCTTAGGTAGCAGCATTAGCGATTGCCTCCTTCCTTGGGTTTGGAAGCGCCGCCGTTCTGACGATTGTAACCGCCGGAACGATTGTTATCACGATTGCGGTTGTAACCGCCGCGGCCACGATTGTCACGACGGCGACGATCGTTGCGTTCACGATACGGCTTGGACAGGTCGATGGTACGGGGAGTGGTGCGCAGGGTCTGGCTCAGGACTTCGCCTTTGTAGATCCAAACCTTGATACCGATGCGGCCATAAGTGGTGGCAGCCTCAGTAAAACCGTAGTCGATGTCAGCGCGGAGGGTCTGGAGGGGGATGGTGCCTTCGTGATAAGTTTCACTTCGGGCGATTTCCGCACCGTTCAGACGGCCGGCCAGCATGACCTTGATGCCCTTGGCGCCGGAACGCATGGAACGGCCAATGGCGTTCTTCATGGCACGGCGGAAGTTGGTCCGCTTTTCGATCTGCTGCGCAATGTTCTCTGCCACCAGCTGTGCGGTGGTGTCCACTTCGTTGCGCTTAACTTCGACGATGTTCAGCTGCGTGGTCTTGCCGATCATCTTTTCCACCTGCTGGCGCAGACGTTCCACCTCAGTGGCGTCCTTGCCCAGGATCATACCAGGACGTGCGCAATGGAGGTAGATACGGACAACGGAGTTGTCGCGTTCGATCTCGATGCGGGGCACACCAGTTGCGTACAGGGTTTTCTTCAGGAACTTACGGATCTTCTGGTCCTCAACGATCAGGTCACCGACCTTTTCATTGCGGGCATACCAGCGAGAATCCCAGTCTTTAATGACACCCACTCGGAAACCGTGGGGATTCACTTTCTGTCCCATAAAATCTCTACCTCCTTACTCCTTCTCTTTCACCACAACGGTGATCCGAGAAGTTCTTTTGTTGATGCGATAGCCACGGCCATGTGCCCGGGGGCGCATCCGTTTGATGATCATGCCCGCGTCGGCATACGCTGCGGAAACGTACAGCTTGGAAGTGTCCATGCCGTGATTGTTTTCCGCGTTGGCTGCAGCACTCTTTACCAGCTTGATCAGGTATTCAGAGGCAGCCTTGGGAGTGTGCTGTAAAATGGCAGTAGCCATTTCAATATCCTTGCCCCGGATTAACTCGCAAACCACATTAACCTTGCGGGGGGAGATACGGGCAAAGGACAATTTTGCTTTTGCTTCAGTCATTCTTTCCGTCCTCCTTACTTGGTCTTACCGCCGCTGTGGCCCTTAAAGGTCCGGGTGGGAGCGAATTCACCCAGCTTGTGACCAACCATATCTTCGGTGACATAGACCGGGATGAATTTTTTGCCATTGTAAACGTTGATAGTGTGGCTGACGAAGGAAGGGAAGATGGTGGAGTTGCGGCTCCAGGTCTTCAGTACCTTTTCCTTGCCACTGGCGTTGATTTCTTCGACTCGCTTCAGCAGCTCGGGGGCGCAGAAGGGGCCTTTCTTGACAGATCTGCTCATTCTCAATACCCTCCTTACTTGGCTTTACGATGCCGTACGATGAACTTTTCGGTGCGGTTCTTCTTCTTGCGGGTCTTGTAGCCCAGTGCCGGCTTACCCCAAGGGGTGACAGGGCCGGGACGACCAACCGGTGCACGGCCTTCGCCGCCGCCATGGGGATGGTCGTTGGGGTTCATGACAGAACCGCGGACGGTGGGACGCACGCCCATGTGGCGTTTCCGACCAGCCTTACCGATATGGATGTTGCCATGGTCTTCGTTGCCGATCTGACCGATGACAGCGCGGCAGTTCATCTTGATCATACGATATTCGCCGGAGGGCAGACGGATCTGAGCGTAGTCGTTTTCCTTTGCCATCAGCTGTGCCTGTTCACCAGCAGCACGCACCAGCTGTGCGCCACGGCCTACGTGAAGCTCGATACAGGAGATGACGGTACCCAGGGGAATATTTTCGATGGGCAGGCAGTTGCCGGGCTTAATGTCTGCGCCGGCACCGGACTCTACCGCATCCCCGGCCTTCAGGCCTACAGGTGCGATGATATATGCCTTTTCGCCATCCTCGTACTGGATCAGTGCGATGTTGGCGCTGCGGTTGGGATCGTACTCCAGGCGCAGGACCGTTGCGACACCGGCCTTATCCCGCTTGAAGTCGATGATACGGTAAATTTTCTTACCGCCACCGCCTCTATGGCGGACGGTGATACGACCGTAGTTATTGCGGCCGCCTGTTTTGTTTAGGACCTCGGTGAGGCTGCGCTCAGGCCGTGCCTTTTTGTCGATGCCCTCGAACTTGGACACCGTCATGTGGCGGCGTGCCGGAGTCGTGGGCTTATATTTCCGAATAGCCATTCTGCGTTACCTCCTTTACACCATTTCTTCGAAGAGCTCGATGGTCTTGGAGTCCTCGGTCAGCTTGACGATGGCCTTTTTCCAGGCGGAACGTCTGCCGGGACGAGCTGCGCCCATGCGCTTCTTCTTACCATCGTAGTTCATCGTGGTTACTTTTTCGACCTTCACTTCGAAGATCTTCTCAATCGCCTTGGCGATTTCAATCTTGTTGGCCCGCTTGTCGACCACGAAGGTGTACTTCCGGTCTGCGGTAGCAGCCATGGAAGCCTCGGTAACGACGGGCTTCCTGATAATATCATAAGCAGTCATTACGCATAAACCTCCTCGATTACAGCCAGAGCTGCCTGATCCACGACCAGGGTCTTTGCGTTGACCAGGTCATAGACGGACAGGATGTTGGCGGGAGTGGTCTTGACGCCAGGGAGATTCCGGGCAGACAGAACCACGTTCTGCTTGACGCCTTCGGTGATCACAACGCTCTTGCCTGCTTCCACCGCATCCAGCAAAACCTTCATAGACTTGGTTTTGATTTCCGGCAGATCCAGGCCTTCTACTACGAAGATGCGGCCATTGGCTGCCTTATCGGACAGGACGCTCTTCAGCGCCAGGCGCTTGAGCTTCTTGTTCAGGTTATAGCGATAAGAACGGGGCTTGGGTGCGAACACGATGCCGCCGTGAGTCCACTGTGGGCTGCGGATGCTGCCGTGACGGGCACGACCAGTACCCTTCTGTCTCCAGGGCTTTTTGCCGCCGCCGGAAACTTCGGCACGGGTCAGGGCGGACTGAGTGCCCTGCCGGCAGTTTGCCAGGTGATTCTTCACCACAGCGTAGACAGCAGTTTCATTGGGTTCGATGCCGAAAATAGCTTCTGCCAGTTCGACTTCACCCACCTGCTTGCCGGTAATATCATAAAGATTAGCCTTAGGCATGATGGTACTCTCTCCTTTCCCTTAACGAGTTCTTGCGGAAGCCTTCTGCGGGTTACGACCGGAAGCCTTCTGCGGGTTGACGCGAGCAATAGTCTCGCCAGCATGGATGACGTTGACCTTAGCAGTGCTGCTCAGGAACACTACGCCGCCCTTAGGGCCGGGGATTGCACCGCGCACAGCGATCAGGTTGACTTCGGGATCCACCTTGACGACGGACAGGTTCTGAATGGTGACCTGTTCGTTGCCCATCTGACCCGCGCCGATCTTGCCCTTGCGGATCCGGGAGGGGGTGGATGTGGAGCCCATGGAGCCTGCGTGACGATGGACGGGGCCGCCGCCGTGGGTCATGGGGGTGCGATGTGCGCCGTGGCGCTTGATGACGCCAGCGAAGCCTTTACCCTTGCTGATGCCGGTGACGTCGATCCGGTCGCCTTCTTCGAAGACGTTGGCCTTGAGCTCGTCACCCACGTTCAGGGATTCGTAATTGTCCAGTTTGAATTCTCTTAGGACTCTCAGGTTGCCTGCGCCGGCCTTTGCCAGATGGCCCTTCTGAGCCTTGGTCAAATGCTTTTCGGTGGTGGGCTGATAGCCCAGCTGAACGGACGTATAGCCGTCCTTTTCGGTGGTCTTCTTCTGCACGACTGTGCAAGGGCCCGCCTCGATTACGGTGACGGGAACGACCTTACCGTCGGCGTCAAAGATCTGAGTCATGCCGACCTTTTTGCCGATGATTGCCTTTTCCATACGGTTGTTTCCTCCTTGGTATAGGTTATTGGTTGAGGTAGGTGGCTGTTTCGGGGAAAATCGGGGATTCCCCCGCGTTTGCAGCCCTGCGGGCTGAGCCGTGTTTTTTGACGCACATGTCGCCATAAAAAACGATCCCATTTCTTTCACCACTGCGTGGCGAAACTCTGCGAGGCCATTGCTACTTCAACTTGACCCCCCCGACTCGCAAGTCGCCGGGGAACGGGTTCTACAAACATGAAAGACTTGTCCTCCCACGGAGCCTTCCGCGGCGGGGACAGACGCGTTTCCCTGGGATCAGAGCTTAATCTCGATCTCCACGCCAGCGGGAAGCTGGAGCGCCATCAGGGATTCGACCGTCTTGGGGGTGGGGTTCTGAATGTCGATCAGACGCTTATGAGTGCGGCGTTCAAACTGCTCACGGCTGTCCTTATACTTATGGACGGCGCGGAGGATGGTGACGATTTCCTTCTTGGTGGGAAGGGGGATGGGGCCGGAAACGCTGGCACCGGTGCGCTTTGCGGTTTCGACGATCTTTTCTGCACTCTGGTCGATCAGCTGATGGTCATAAGCCTTCAGACGGATGCGAATCATTTCTTTTGCCATGATTGGGTTTCCTCCTAACATTTCGTACATTCTTGTGTACATGACCGAATGGTTTCTGAGGTGGGTCAGGCCGGATTTTTTCATACGCTATGCCGTGTGTATCACTCCGCGTCAGAGAGAAAGCCGACGCAAATCTTGTCGGCCGTGCGCGCATCACGGCGATATACCGCCTGTGACACAGCAAAAAAATTCAGCCGCCCAGAATCCAGCCCGGACATACTCAGCAGAAGTTACCGGATTGCTCCGCAATCTCCCGCGTCATCGCATAATACGCCTATGCAGCGCATCCTTGTTATCATACACTACAGACACCCATGCGTCAAGGACTTTCCGCCTCTTTTTTTATCTTTTTTACCTCTTGTCCCCTGATCTCTTTCTTGTTCCACTACAGCGCCTGTGCTATACTGTGAGATACCGTCCATACATTATAATATAGTGCATTTCGGTATCATTCAAACCTAGACTTTCTATTCCCGGCGGACTCGGTTTCCCTTCGGCTGCGTCCCAGGGACTTATTCTCTGGAAAGGAGTGTTTTCTCTCACTATGCCTCACACCACTCCACGCTGGCGCCCCATGGACGCACAGCTTCCCATCACCGGCACCGGACTTCCCCTTACCGTGGCCTTCTCCCCCGCTCCCCCCGGTATGTTGGGCATTCAACTGCTCTCCGGCGGCGCTTTTCCCTCCGGAAACCTGGTTCTGATCGCTACCTCCAAGGCTCAGACCGTCCACTGGCATCAGGACGCGGCGGTGGAAAACGGAATTCTCCTGGTTCCCATGGCAGGTTTTGAAGATGTTGCCGCCAGCTGTCCCAATTCTGACTGGACTCTGGCACTGGGACAAGCCTCGGGTACTGGGATCACCCTCCACCGCTTCCAGCGGAAATCCCTCCAAAAGTATCTGGAGAAGCGGAACCTCTATTTCCACGATGAGCGTGACCTTGCCGCCCCCCCCCCCTACCACTTCCCCAGAGAGGGGCAGGAGTGGGAGGTCTATCCTTATCAGCACGGCAAGGAGGGGGGACTGCTGCTACAAGCCTCCCCGGTGGAGAACCGCTATCAAAAAACGGTTGCCTGCCGACTGAACCGCCTGGAGCGGAAGGGAACGGAATTGCTGTTGTCCATCCGCTGTCCCAAATCCCTCCTTCAGCCCATAGGATTTTCTATTCAGGCTCTGGTGCCCAACGGCAATGACTCTACCGTTTTTGTTCCGGCAGAATCAGACGGGGACTTCTCCGAGAGCCACATTGTCTCTGGCATCCTGGATCTGTCCGCTCTCCCCGCTGTGCTCGATGACTATCAGCTCACCTGTGTTCTGGGGCAGGAGCAGGGGGTCTATCTCCACGCCCCCCTGTATATCACCGACCGCAAGGTTGCTGTCTCCCTTTCCGAGCACCTGGAGGGCTATCCCGCCTTTCACTGCGCTGACGGCACCTGCTGTTACCTCTATCTGGATCACAGGCACCGACCCATTCTCTCCTGGTCCCAGGCTCAACCTGGCGCACAGCGCTTTCCCCCAGAGAAGCAAGTTACCACGTTGGAGGCGTTTCTCCCACTGGCGGACTGGCTGGAGGCACCTACCTGCTCTGCCTGCCATGTGAACGGCAGCCACTGGCAGTGGCAGTTCCGCCTTCCCTCCCGGGATCTGTCCCAGGCCGATGAACTGACGCTGCTGCTGGTTCACGATAAGGACAACACCCGCATACTCTGCCCGGTGGAGCCGATCAGTGGGAATGGACAGGAATCAACCCTCACCGCTGACCTCTCCCCTCTGAAGGAGCAGGTAGAGTCCTGCCGCCGGGTCACCTGGCAGGTCATTTTACTGGCGCGTCAAGGCTCAGATTTCTACGCCCTGCCCCTGTCCGACCCCAGCCGAACGCCTAAGCGTAACAATCGTCAACAGAGCACCTTTAATCACTTTGGCGACCACTACAACCATCCAATCGGTAATCTGCCCTTTGCCGGACACACGGTAGAGGCCATCCCCTTCTGCACCTTTAAAGGTGAGTGGCGGATCACCGTGGCGGATCAGAGCTTACGCTACTACCCCCACTTTGACTGCCGCGCCATCAGCGCCAGCCTCCGGTTCGGCACCCTGCATTTGAAGGTTGCCTGCCCCCCAGTAGAGGGCAGCACCTGGGTGGGTGTCATTCTCACCCACCGCTACCAGCTGGAAGCAGATCGGATGGAACACTACTTCCCCCTCAAGGATCTGCGCCGGGAGGGTGATCATTATGTACTCACTGCCCGGGCGAAGCTGAAACAATTTACCTTTGCTCCCCTGTACTGGGACATCCGGGTGGTCTTTGAAAAGGACGGTGTGCGCTACTGGAACTCGGTAAAGGCACCGGTTCGTTCGGAACGCCATTACTGGCGGGAAATCGCCTGGACGGTGGGACTGAAGGGTCTGTTCTTTGGCGACAGCGTGGGGTTGGATCACGGCAACCAACTCTTCCTCTACCGCACGGTGGGCAACCGCTTCGCTCTGGTCTGCCAGGAGTACTCTCCTTACACCGGATTCCGCTTCCGACTCAAGGAACGCTTCGCCATGGTGCTCTACTACCTGTTCCGGAAGCAGCTACTGAAACGAAGCATTTATCTTACCTACGAAAAATACTGCTGCATGGCGCAGGACAATGGGTTCTACTTCTTCCAGCACTGCATGGAACACAACATGGAGCAGGTCATGAACCGGGAGATCTACTTTGTCATCGACAAAAAGCAGCCCGACTACCAGAATCTCCTGCCTTACAAGGATCATGTGATCCAGTTCATGAGTCTCAAACACATGGTTTATATTTTGGCCGCCCGGCTTCTGATCTCCAGCGACTCCAAAGCCCACGCCTACGCTTGGCGCGCCAAGGAAAGTGTTATCCTCCCCCAAGTAGTAAAGAAAAAGCGATTGGTCTTCCTCCAGCATGGGGTAATCGCCCTGAAACGGGTGGAGTTCTACCGCTCCGGCACCAACAGCGTCAATCTTTTCGTCACCTCTAACCAGCAGGAGCACGACATTGTCATCAACGAACTGGGGTATCTCCCCGAGGAAGTGATTATTCCCGGTCTGGCCCGATGGGATGTGCTGCGGGATCGCTCTGCCAGTCAGTCCCAGAACCACATTTTGGTGATGCCCACCTGGCGCAACTGGCTGGAGGAGGTATCAGACGAAACCTTCATAGCCAGCGATTATTATCAGAACTATATGGCACTGCTGAACTCGGATCGATTGGCGGCCTATTTGGAGCAGTACGACGTGTATTTGGACTTCTATATTCACCCCAAGTTCCGAGAATATATCAAAAACTTCTCCATTTCCGGTGATCGGGTGCAATTGATCCCCTTCGGATCCCAGCCTCTGAACCAACTGATGATGGAGTGCAAGCTTCTGGTCACCGACTACTCCAGTGTCTGCTGGGACGTGTACTACCAGGGGAAACCGGTTCTGTTCTACCAGTTCGATTTGGAGCAGTATAATGAGACCCAGGGTGCCTATATTGATCTGGAGAAAGATCTGTTTGGCGACCGTGCCACCACGCCGGATGAATTGTTCGCACTGCTGGAAGAAGCGGCTGCGGCAAACTTCCAGCTGAAGCCCAAGTACGCAGCCATGCGTGAGAGCATGTATCAGTACCTAGATCACAACAACAGCCAGCGCACCTGTGAGGAAATCATGAAGCGCAACTGGTAATCTGCCGGGGCGCCCCCTGGAACCGCAGGCCGTTTCTTTCCAATCTTCCACCACATAGTCCGGTTTATGTCCCTTTAGTTGTTCTATAATAGGGACAATGAATCAAACAGGAGGACATTGGGATGATGGATGTGGAACTGAGATATGTAAGAGGTCACGTAGAGGTTTATTCTCCGGAGGGCGGCTTCCTGTTCTCCGCCGACACTGCCGGTGAGGCACTGCGGGAATTACGGGAGGACGATTAACGCCAGAGGCAGCAAAAAGAAGGAAGCCTTTTTACAGACTCCCTTCCTTTGCGCACATTTACTTGCTTTGGGTTGTTTTCTGATCGTCCTGGATCTTCATGGTCTGCTTCTGCAAATACTGCATGGGATCCAGTGCCTTGCCGTCCTGTTCCACGGCAAAGTGGAGCCACGCGGTATCGTGCTTTTCACCGGAAGCAGTTTCCCCTACCATACCGATGGTCTGACCCGCCTGGATCTTATCACCAGAGGTGACAGAGACCTTGTCCGCCAGATTTCCGTAGATGGTATTCAGCTTCCCTGATGTCTGGACCGTGACGGTTTTCCCCAGCATAACGTCATCCTTTACCGAGATTACGGTGCCCTCAATGGCAGCGGTTACCGTATCCCCGACTTTGGCAGCGATGTCCACGCCGGTATGGGTACGCCAGTCCCCCATGGCCTCATTATAGGACAGGGTTTCCGTGGAGAACGCCTCCGCAACCTCCCCTTCCAGGGGCCAGTTCCAGCTATTGGATGCGCTGGTAGTCACAGCTGCGCTGTCCTCAGACTGGGTTGCAGTGCTCTCCGTCCTTTTGCTCTGATTGGTCTGGCTACTGGCGTTTTTAGACGCCTTGGCCTCCAGATCCTCATCGCCTTCCGCTTTGGTCGTGGGCAACTCTTCTTGGGTCGTTCCCGTAGTCTGATTGGCCGCAGTTTTGGTATCCCCTTCGCCATCAAGGACTACTTCTACGTCATCCTGCTTTCCCGTACTGGCCGGCACTTCCGCCTTCGCAGAGACCGACTGGGATGGCATCTGCTCCGACAGGGATACCATTCGATAGAGATAGTACCCAGAACCGCCGATGGCTGCCACGCACAGGAAAAGGACGATGTAGAACCCTTTCCCTTCCAGAAAGTCGCCGAATTTCTTCCAGATTGTCCGCTTTTTCAAACGCAACACCTCCATGCCGCTATTGTGACCTGATTTCTGGTAGGATATACCTGCTGAAATATCCCTAGGGTGAAATTTTTATCTCGCCCCCTTTCCCTAGCAACTGCCTGTCCTCCCCCTCTATACTGGAAAAACAGCAGAATTTGCTCCCCTACTATATATAAGGAGGTTTTCCTATGCACGCATGGCATTCCCTGTCCACCGGGCAGGTCTTAGAGCAGCTTTCCGCCGACCCAGTTCAGGGTCTCTCCCACCCCGAGGCAGCACAACGCCTCCAGCGCCACGGATCTAACCAGCTGGAACAGGCGAAGGCCCGCTCTCCCATCCTCCGCTTCCTAGATCAGATGAAGGATCCCATGGTACTGGTTCTGCTAGTGGCGGCAGTCCTTTCACTGGTCTCCAGCGGCGGCACCGATCTGGTGGACAGCGCGATTATCCTGGTCATTATTATCGTCAACGCCTGCATCTCCATCTCCCAGGAGTCCAACGCAGAACGGGCATTGGCCGCGCTCCAGCAGATGAGCGCCCCTCAGGCTCGGGTGATTCGAAACAATCAGCTGGAGAAGGTAGACACCACATTACTGGTACCCGGTGATCTGATCCGATTGGAAGCCGGGGATCTGGTTCCCGCCGATGCCCGACTCCTGGAATGTGCCAGTCTCCAGGCGGATGAATCCGCCATCACCGGGGAATCGGTACCGGTGTCCAAGGACGCTGAGAAAACGCTCCCTGAGGAGACCGCCCTGGGTGATCGGAAGAATATGCTCATCGCCTCCTCGATTGTCACCACCGGACGAGCCACCGCAGTGGTAACCGCAACCGGCATGGAGACCGAAATGGGGAAGATCGCCTCCCTGCTTATGGGGCAGAAGGATATTGACACCCCCCTTCAGCACAAAATGGTGGAGATCTCCAAAAATCTCTCCTTTCTCTGCCTCGGGGTCTGCGCAGTTATGTTCGGCGTAGGACTGCTACAAGGAAAAAACCTCCTGTCCATGCTCCTGATCGCCGTCTCTCTGGCGGTAGCCGCCATTCCAGAGGGGCTCCCCGCCATCGTCACCATTGTTCTGGCACTGGGGGTTCAGCGAATGGCCGGCCGTCACGCCATTGTCAAAAAGCTCCCAGCCGTAGAAACCCTGGGCTGTGCCAGCGTGATTTGCAGCGATAAAACCGGCACACTCACCCGAAATCAGATGACCGTCACCGACTTGTGGACTCCCACCGAAAAGGGACGGGAGCTGGCACTGATAATCGGCACCCTTT
>CALLZZ010000103.1 GCA_937858235.1 uncultured Clostridia bacterium | reverse complement strand
AACAGCCAAAAGGTATTGGCAGCGTTTCGAAATCATCGGGTGGCGAAACGCTGCCAATACCTTTTGGCTGTTATACTCCGCCACTGAGTCAATATAGGAAAACTGAGGCTTTACATCCTGTTCTGCCTGTTCTGCCAGGCGCAGGACACGGGCAGAAATCCCCAGTGGATTTGTCTTATTCATCGTCTCACAAGCTCACTTTCACAAAATGCTCGAATCAGTTCCACGCAGGCCTCCAAATCTGTCTGGTCAATCAATTCGGTGGGCGTATGCGTGTAGCGGCATGGAATGGACACGCCTCCGGTCAAAACACCGCTGCGACTCACATGAACTGCTCCAGCATCGGTTCCGCCCACCTTCAACAGATCCTTTTGCACCGTAATTCCAATTTCATCTGCCAAGCGGCTCAACTGCGCCACCATAGCCAGATGCGCAATCATGGAATGATCCATTACCTTGATTGCAGTCCCCTTTCCTACCGCTGTTGTTCCTTCGTGGAGTGCTCCCGGCACATCGTCCGGGCAGGTCACATCAACTACCAACGCATAGTCAGGCTCAAGGGACCAGGAAACCGGCTTAGCCCCCCGCAGTCCCACTTCTTCCTGGGCAGTAAATACAAAATACAGGTCGTTCACCGGATTTTTCACCTGCTGCATCACAGCCAGAAGCGCCACACATCCAGCACGATTATCCAAACACGGACTGATCAAGCGGGTACCGTTTTTCAGTATTGGAGCGGCAAAAACTGCGGTATCTCCAACTGCAACCAGATTCCGCGCTTCGGTTTCATCTGCCGCGCCGATGTCCAAATAGAGATCTGTTAATTTGAATTCTTTTTCCGCCTTATTCTCATTCACGGCGATTACACCTCCAACTCCGTTGCGAAACCGCACAGGAGCCTGATAAATCGCCTTTGGCTCTAGGCCTCCCAACGCACCAAAGCGCAGAAAACCGTTCTTTTCAATGTGGGTTACAATAATGCCAACACTATCCATGTGAGCAGCCAGCATCACTTTGGGGCCGTTTCCTTTTTGATGCACAATCAGGTTTCCCATAACGTCAACGGTAACTTCATCCACTGTTGCTGGCACGTTCCGTTGAATGACCTGACAAACGTCCTCTTCGTCGCCAGAAGGACCGTGAGCCCGGATCAGCTGTTCCAATAAGTCTCTGTATTCCATGTCAGTCCTCCTCCGCAATCCTGTCGATAAACAGCCGCGCCAAACGCAGCATGCTGCCCAAATCAGACACCGCCGCCACACTGGTAGGCGCATGAAGGTATCGAGTTGCAACGGCAAGTCCCGCCACCCGAACACCACCGCAGCTGCGTTGATAAACCCGCCCATTGGTGCCACCAGAAATATACTCCTTGGTTTGCCAAGGAATATGATGCTCTTCCGCAAGGCACCGCAGTTGTTCAAACAGCTTCCGATCATAGATGATCCCACCATCCATGTAGGGAATCACGACCCCGCTTCCCGGTGCGCAAACCCGCTTTCCACCGGGCGTGCCCGGTAAATCCGCCGCCGTTGTCGCTTCCATCATCAATGCAATTTCCGGCTTCACAGAAAAAGAGCTGGCAAATGCGCCCCGTGTTCCTACTTCTTCCTGAGTGGAAAAAACAAAGTTGCAGTCCATCGCCAGTTCTTCCTGCGCCAACTTTATCATTGCGGCACAACCTGCACGGTCATCAATGGCCTTGGACTTTAAGAGTCCGTTCCCAAACAAAAGGGATTCTCCATCAAAAACGCCCACTTCCCCCAGTTTTACCAGGGTACGAGCTTCCGTTTCATCCTTTGCGCCAATGTCAATATAGAGACTTTCTAACTTCGGAATTGATTTCCGCTCCTCTTTCGTGGACAAATGAACCGGTTTCATCCCAAAGATACCCAGGATGCGCTCTGTTCCGATATAAACGCGCTTTCCCAGTACCACTCTTCTGTCTACTCCGCCTACAAAGGAAAAACGGAGGCATCCATCTTTGGTGTAGCCAGACACCATAATTCCCACTTCATCCATATGTGCATCTAAGAGGAGTTTATTTCCGGTGTGCTTTCGTCCCTCCTTAAACACGATAAGATTGCCCATGGGATCTGTTCTCATATCACTCGCAAAAGGTAGGAGGGTATCCGCAATAAAATCACGCACAGCGTCTTCCCGACTGGACACACCAGATATGGCACAGAGCTGCCGGGTTAACTTTAGCATAGTGCTGCCTCCTCCCCAAGATTTTCGATAAATGCTGCCAGCAGCTTGGAACAGTTTTCCACATCACTTTGATGAATGACTTCCAACGGCATATGCATGTAGTTCAGCGGCAGTGACAGAATCGCCGTGGCCACACCCTCACGGGATACCTGGATTTCCCAGCCGTTGGTGCCGCTACTCCCTGACATCACTTCCATCTGGTATGGAAGCTCCAATTCCTCTGCTTTTTTTACCAGACGTTCTGTCATCCAGCCAGCCATGTTGGGTCCAATTCCAATGACCGGTCCGCTCCCCAGCGGAAAGGTTTTTTCGTCCGGACTATCAATAGATCTGCCAAAAGTCACATCAACGGCCACGGCTAGCTCCGGATGAATTCCGTAGGTTCCTACTGTCGCACCGGCACTGTTGATTTCCTCTCGGCAGGAGCCTAAAACATAGACATCTACATCTAATGCAGACTTTTGCAGCATCCGTAACGTCTCCAACAGTACAGCGAAGCAGCTGCGGTCATCTAGCGCTTTTCCAGCAATCCGATCCGCTCCAAGTGCATAGCAACCCTCACGAAATACGGCTGGATTGCCTACCGGAATGCGGCGCGTTGCCTCCTCTTGGGAGAACCCGACATCAATCCGCAGGTCAGATAGCGCAATAGTCTTGTCGCTCTCTCCCTCTGCCATCACATGGGGCGGCTTTGTGGCCACTACACCAAAAAGCGGCGGATCAGTCAAAATCGTCAGTTCTCTGTCAGGTAGGATTCGGGCATCCACACCACCCAGTGATGCAAAGCGCAGAAATCCTTCCTCATGCCCCATGACGATGAACCCAACCTCATCTAGGTGCGCATCCAGCAATAACTTGTAAGCGCCTTCTCGGCCACAAGCTTTCACTCCAACCACATTGCCCAGACGATCCAAATGCACTTCGTCCACCAACGGTTCCAGCAGCTCCATAGCAGTTCTTGCCACTGCCCCTTCAAACCCCGCTGGCCCATGTACACCACTCAATTTTTCCATTGTTTCCATTCTGTTCACCAAAATGACCTCACTTTACAGTGCCTTAACCAGTTCCTTAAAGGTATCGCCCCGAACCATGAAATTTTTAAACTTGTCAAAGCTTGCGCTAGCCGGGGAGAGAATTACAATATCGCCGGGTGCCGCCAGCTGCACTGCTTTTTGAAATGCATCTGCAAAATCATCAATTTCATAAATCGCAAGGGTTTCTGCATCATACCCAGGGGCGTTCACAGCTGCTGCTTTGATCTTGGACGTAGTTGCCCCGGTCAACACCATGGTTTTTACATGCGCTACCAGTTCCGGTCCCAATATGTCATAGGGGATATGCTTATCATAGCCACCTGCGATCAAGATCACTTTCTGCCGGAAACTCCGCAGACCCGCTATGGTACGGCTGGGACTGGACGCAATGGAATCGTTATAATACTTTACTCCGTTTACTTCCCGCACCAATTCAATCCGATGTTCTACACCGCCAAAGGTGGATGCAAATTCACGAATCACCGCATCAGAAATGAGTCTACCTACCGCTGCAATCGCAGCCTGGAAGTTTTCAATATTGTGAACGCCTGGGATCAGAATCTCATCCACCGGCAGTATCGCTCTGATGTTTCCGCCCTCTTTTACGCAGATTGCATCATTCTTCAGGATGACCCCTTCCTCCAAAGAATTCTGTCGGGAAAACAGCGTCACCTTTCCCTTTGCTTCAGACGCAAAGCCATAGGTAATCTCATTATCACGATTCAGCACGACTCTTTGGGTGCTGTTCTGATGGGCAAAAATGTTCTTCTTTGCCGCGATATACTCTTCCATTCCCTTGTGAATATCCAGGTGATTGGGCGCCAAATTGGTCACCACCGCAATATCTGCACTCGTATCCAAGGTCATCAGCTGGAAAGACGAGAGTTCCAGCACTGCAATATCGCTTGGGCCAATGGACTCAATATCCGGAAGCAATGGGTGGCCAATGTTGCCACCTAAATGCACTTGATACCCTGCTGCCTCCAACAACTTCGCAATAATGGTCGTTGTTGTGGTTTTTCCGTCGGAACCTGTAACTGCAACGATCTTACAAGGGCAGACATGGAAAAACACTTCCATTTCGGAAGTGATTACGCTGCCAGAAGCCTTAGCTGCTTCAAATGCAGGGATATCCGGGCGAATGCCAGGGGAACGGAAAATAACATCTTGATCCAGTCCATTCAGGTACCCGTTTCCCAGTTTCAGTTCGGCTCCCATTGTCTCCAATTCATGCAAAAGGGCTTCGTTCCCGAACACCTCTCGGTCATTTTTATCACATGCCGTAACGGCAATTCCCTTTCTTAAAAAAAGCTTGATCAGCGGGATATTGCTCACACCAATCCCGATGACCGCAATGCGCTTATTCTGTAAGCTCAGTACATATTCCTCAAACGTCATGCGTTTGTTCCTCCTTGAACACAGATGATATTATTATACCCTTTACCTAGAATAAATTCAACGCTACGATTGACATTTCCACTCGAATTGCGTTAAAATGAATTTGCAAGGAAGCTGGACAGCCGCGTCCATAGGGCGAAAGCCCTGCGGATGAGGAAAGTCCGGGCTCCATAGGGCAAGGATAACGGGTAACGCCCGCCGAAGGCGACTTTAGGACAAGTGCAACAGAGAGATACCGCCGGCGCTTCGCCGGTAAGGGTGGAAAGGTGAGGTAAGAGCTCACCGGCCGACCGGGAACGGTTCGGTTCTGTAAACTCTATCCGGAGCAACACCGTGGAGGGAACATATGGCTCGCCCGGCCGTTCCCAGGAGGTGGCTAGAGCTTGTCGGCAACGGCAAGTCGAGATAGATGGCTGTCAAAACAGAACCCGGCTTATAGGCTTGCTTGCATGTATAAAAAACCGGACTGCAAAAGAAAATGCAGTCCGGTTTTTTAACGTATCACTTAGTAAAATGGCAATGAATACTCCGCAAGGTTCGGCAGTAATTCCTGATCCGCAGACAGAAAGACAATCGTATTTTTATCATAGCACAGCAACAAATATGATGTTCCTTGCTCTGCACTCCAACAACCTTTATAAGCACTCTTCACCAATTTCCAATCACATTCATTGATTAAGTTCTTTAGGCAAAGTCGAGCAAAAAAGCTTGTTTTACACTGATATACCGTGCTGGAAAGATTCAAGTTGTTCCATTTTTCCCAATACTTCGTCTCCTCAACAAAGAAAGAACCTTGCTTTTCATAGAACGCCGCCTCCAATGAATCAGGTTGAAATCCCACGTCCTCCGCAAGTACCACAGAAGAAATGGAATGCCGCCAAGTACAGACTCCCAGTTGGGATCGGCTATCATGAGGCAGTACTTGATTTAAAACCAACGATAGCGCAATCACAACCGCAAGGGTCATTGAAATAGCTGAGGACAGCTTTCCAGATTGATCCAAGCGAAAGTGAAAATAGCAAAAGAGAGCGACCACAGTGAGTATTGCAATAAGCAACACAGAGTAGGACAAACTGGGGACCAATTCAACAATCAACGCAGCGGTAAGAACATATATCCATCCTATTGCTAAAATCGGAAACATACCGCGCAAAAAGCACAGTGTTCGCTTTGATGGTCGCTTCCCTTTGTTCGATCGGAAATTGCAGATCAGCCATAGAAGATAGTAGATGCTAATAATCCCAAAAACAGGTGAAAAAAAGTGAAAGTAAATTCCAACATTCGACAGATACCAAGAATTCAAAAGAGCCGAATTGCGAGAATACGCAAGCAACAATAGAAACGCAGAAAAAAGCAATAAGAGGAAGAAAGAACGTATCGACCGTAGAAATAATGGAACGTAATTGTTTTCTTCTTGCGGAAGCACATAGTGGCAGGGCATAGATTCATAAATGTCAAAGTGATTGATTGTCGCCAGCGGCTTCCATCCCAAAGCATGGCGTTGTTCCACCGTTTCTCTCAATTCCTCCCGCTGAATGAATGAGGCACAGGAAACCGAGTATCCTAAATCGGTGCGATGTGTCTTTTGCATTGTAACCGTTAAGGTACGGCAGTCTGGAACTTCGGTAAACTCCCACCCTTGTGCTGCATAGTCATTCAAATACTTCTCTACCCCAAGGTAGTCAAGGGGTAGGAAGGAAAACCAAATTCGTTTCTGATCCGGCAACACACGCCCTCCTCTCATAACTGTATTGGAATACTATGGGTAATGGTCAAGGAATTAGGCGTAACACTACATTCCAATGCCAGAATCCCAACCCCAGCTCGATTTGCTGCTCGTAATGCCGCACCAAATTCAGGATGGGTCTGATCGTTGGGACGTAGACATTTTATCCCACTCATCTGTACAATAAAACATAGCCAACTGGAAAGTCCCTGCTCCTTCGCAGATATAAGACCATTCACGTGCTTCACTCCGCGTTCTGTAGGCGCATCGGGAAAGCGAACCACTCCATTCTCCTCTAATGTTACCCCTTTTACTTCAACCAAGTGCCGAGTTGATCCTTGCTCTAAGTAGAAGTCAAACCGCGAATCCCCGTACTGATATTCCGGTTTTATTAAGGTAAGATTCGGAAGAAAAGCACCTTGCTCTATATACTCACAAAAAACACGATTTGGCGCTTGAGAATCCATATTGATTAGTTTGCCTTGCTTCATAACTGCAATTAGATCATATTTTGTTTTACGTTTTGAGGCAAATGACTCATTTATATAAACAATTGCGCCTGGAATCAGCAGTTCTTTACAGCGTCCTGTGTTCTTCACATGACATAGAACCATTTCTCCTTGACGCAAGACCTCTGCTACAAAACGATTGGGGCGAGCCAAAAAGACCCCTACTTGAATATTAGAATAATACATAGCGGCCTCCATTTCAATATAACAAAACCTCGACCAGATCAATCCAGTCGAGGTTTTGTGTTGGCACTACCAATTTTCCCGGGCCGTCTCCAGCCAAGTATCGTAGGCGCA